>DASXRT010000207.1:0-10795 GCA_036506455.1 Thermoanaerobaculia bacterium | reverse complement strand
TTTTCGCGGCTCGCGATTCGCGGCTCGCGCGCATCCAGCGAGAGGCGAACCGCGGAGCGCGGGCCGCGATGTTCGTCCCCGTAGCTCAGTTGGACTAGAGCAACAGCCTTCTAAGCTGTGGGTCGCAGGTTCGAATCCTGCCGGGGACGCCAGCGCCCCCTTCCGCTCGATGTCGATTCGGGCCGCCCGTCGTTCGACGCATTGTCAGAGGAGGAAAACTTCAATGCCGAACACGGGAACTCCACGCCGCGTTCTTCGACGCATCGGCGCCATCCTGGCGGGCCTGATCGCGGTCGTCGTACTCTCCACCGCCACCGACGTCGTGATGCACACGACCGGCGTCTTCCCGCCGTCGGGCCGGCCGATGAGCAATGCGCTCTTCCTGCTGGCGACGGCGTATCGCATTGTCTACGGCATCGTCGGCGGCTACATCGCGGCGCGCCTCGCGCCCGATCGGTCGATGGCACACGCGCTGGCGCTCGGCGTCGTCGGTCTCGCCGTGAGCGTTGCGGGCGCCGTAGCAACCTGGAACGCTGGACCGGAACTCGGCCCAGATGGTGTCCGCTCGCACTCGTCGTCATCGCAATTCCCACCTGCTGGGCGGGCGGCCAACTGCGCGAATCAGCTACTCGCTGAGCTTCGCCAGCGCCTGGCGAACGGCGGCGTGGGCGATCGCGACATCGACGTCGCCCTGCAGAATCGGCACATACTTCCCGGTGAACTCGTTCTGCTGCGTCGCGCCGAAGAGCGCTTCGGCGCGCGCGGCGATACGATCGACGTCGGCGCGCTCGAAGTCTGTACGCGCCATCTCATCGATATCGACGATGAGGCTCGTCACCGGCTTGAGCCAGGCGAAAAACGGATCCTCCTGCAGGAGTTGCAGGAGCTGCGACGGGTTCCCGACCGGCTGATAGGCGAAGGCATATTCGTCTTTCGCGGCATCGATCAGACGGCGATGGAGCGGAATCAGCGCACGCGACAGTTCACGCAGCGCATCGCGAAAACGAGCGCGAACGGGATCGTCCGGCGTGTGCATCGTCCGGGCGTAGAAGCGCGCTTTCCGGTCGCTCGGGTCCATAAAAATCACGCCTCCACGGTTGGCTGGGGAAGGGTGGGTAGGCAGTAGCCAACCGTAGAGGCCGTGAAAATTTGCTGCGCCCTAGAGGCCGACAAGCATACCGCAACTGGTGTGCCTGCGACCAGCCATGTAGAATGCGCGACCGCGGAATGTCGAACTATCCGTGGTGGTTAGCTTCCGTGCTCGCACCCATAGCTTAATTGGATAGAGCATCTGACTACGGATCAGAAGGTTGCAAGTTCGAGTCTTGCTGGGTGCACCAAAACTGAACTCGAATTCTCACGGCGGGCTCGCGAAGCCCGCCGTTGTACTCTTTGAAAGATGAGCGAAGCGCAGTGGATGGAAGAAGCGTTTGCGCTTGCTGAGGAGGCGGGAGCGAAGGGAGAGATCCCGATCGGCGCTGTGATCGTCGATCGCGACGGCAAGATCATTGGCCGCGGCGGCAATCGACGCGAATCCGGCGATCCCCTCGGTCACGCCGAGATCTACGCGATCGGTGAAGCCGCGCGAGCGATCGGCGACTGGCGGCTCGGGGGGACGACGATGGTGGTCACGCTCGAGCCGTGCGCGATGTGCGCGGGCGCGCTCGTCAATGCGCGCGTCGAGCGACTGATCTTCGGCGCGTACGATACGAAAGCGGGCTTCTGCGGCTCGCTGGGCAATCTCGTGCAGGATCCTCGGCTGAATCATCGTCTCCAGGTGATCGGCGGATTCGAGGAACAGCGGGCACGCGATCTTCTTCAGCAGTTCTTTCACAACCTGCGCAACCGAACGGAGAGGTGGCAGAGTGGCTGAACGCGGCGGTCTCGAAAACCGTTATACCTTTACGGGTATCGGGGGTTCGAATCCCCCCCTCTCCGCCATGCAACAGATGAATGCAGGAGAGATGGCCGAGTGGCTTAAGGCGCACGCTTGGAAAGCGTGTGTACGTTAATCGCGTACCGTGGGTTCGAATCCCACTCTCTCCGCCATTCGTCTACAATCCCCCGCCAGTTTTTCATGCACGCCATCCGTGTCGAAGCGATCGGCGGTCCTGAAGTTCTCCGCTACGTCGAAGTAGAAACACCGCGGCCCAGTGCCGGAGAAGTGCTCGTGCGACTCGAGGCGATCGGCGTCAACTACATCGACGTCTACCACCGTACCGGACTGTACAAACTGGCCCTTCCTTTCACCCCGGGATCCGAGGCGGCCGGCACCGTCGCTGAAGCAGGCCCTGAAGTCACCGGCTTTTTCAAGGGCGATCGGGTGGCGTACGCGATGGTTCCGGGGGCGTACGCGGAGTACGCGGTCGTTCCCGCGGCGAAGCTGGTCGCCGTTCCCAAGACGATCGACGCGCGTATCGCGGCAGCGGTGATGGTGCAGGGCATGACCGCGCAATACCTCAGCACGAGCACACACGCGCTGAAGACCACTGATACGGCCATCGTGCACGCAGCCGCAGGCGGTGTGGGCGGTCTGCTCGTTCAGATTGCCAAGAAGAAGGGCGCGCGTGTGTTCGGCACGGCGTCGACCGCGAAGCTGCAGGTCGTCCGCGACGACGGCGCCGACGTCGTCATCGATTACACGAAAGAAGACTTCGAGAGCGTGGTCATGAAGGCGACCGAGGGCAAAGGAGTGAACGTGGTGTATGACTCCGTAGGCAAGACGACGTTCGATAAGAGTCTCAACTGCGTCGGCCTGCGCGGCCTTCTTGCGCTCTTCGGACAATCGAGCGGTCCGGTGCCGCCGTTCGATCCGGCACGCCTCGCGAAGAACGGCACGTACCTCACCCGGCCCAGCCTCGGCCACTACACGTCCACGCGCGGCGAGCTGCTGTGGCGCGCGAACGATATCTTCGACATGATTGCGTCGGGCGGACTGAAGGTCCGCATCGATCGCGAGGTGCCGCTGCGCGATGCGGCAGAGGCACATCGCGCGCTCGAAAGCCGTCAGACCATCGGCAAGATTCTTCTGATCCCCTGACGCCATGCAGTGGAAAAAATCATCGCCTGCTCTCGTCGAGCTCTTCTCGCGCGTCGTACCCGGCGCGCCGGCGGAGAAGCGCCAGATGTTCGGTTATCCGGCCGCGTTCGTGAACGGGAACATGTTCATCGGACTTCATCAGGAGGATTTCATCCTGCGGCTTCCCGACGATGCGCGCGCCGATCTGCTGAAGAAAAAGGGCGCGCACGTATTCGAGCCGATGCCTGGGCGTCCGATGAAGGAGTACATCGTCGCGCCTTCCTCGTTGATCAAGGATGAAGACGAGTTGCGCAGGTGGATCGGTCGCTCGCTGCAATACGCGAGCTCGCTACAGCCGAAGAAAAAGGCGAAATCAGCGGCTCGGCGGCGCGGTTAGAGTAGAGTGCCACGCCACAAGCCCGCTGGGAGGAGTCCGGGTCCTGTGCAGCAGGCGCACCGAACCTCGTCAGGTCCGGAAGGAAGCAGCGATAAGGTGCTCAACCTGTGTGCCGCAGTCAACCTGGACTCTTCCGAGCGGGTTTGCGTATAAATAAACGTATGCGGCGCCTCACGTCCGCCGTTGTCGCCTTCTCCGCGGTCATCCTGCTGGCCGGAGCCCGGCGGCGCGTCGTCAGTCCTCATCCGCCGCTGAATCTCGATCTGCATCGCTCATTCGCGATCACGGATCAGGCGATCCTCGATGGCTTCTCGTTCGAGCGCGTCATGAAGGCGATCGTCGAGCGAAGCGGCACGCGCACCACGGCGTTGCGGCTGTATCAGCAGATGTTCGACACGCAGAACCCGAAGCCCGGACGCGTTGTCGCCGACGCGCCGCATTGCGATGACGCCGTGTTCAATGGTCTGCCGCGACGATGCCCAACCGCGGAAGGCGCCCTCGCCACCACCGATCCATTTGCCGCGCGCGAATACATGCCGCTGGCACTCCTCAACCGCTTCGATCTCACACCAGTCGATGGATCGAACTGCGGTCAATACCGCATCATCTTTGCGAAAAAGACTCAACTGCCGCTCGACCGCGTTCACCTGATCTTCGAAGCTGTTCTCCCGAATCCGACTCCTTCCTCAGGCCTCGCTGGTTGTCGCGCGGTCGCAGAGTTCTGGGCGGGACTGACCGCGATCGATTCGATCTCCCAACGCCGCGCGGAGCTGGAAAGGTTTTTCTTCACGGGGATGGCGGGCTTCGAGCCGGTCTTCGACCCGAGCCATTACTCGCTCGCGCGCGGAGGCAGCATCCGATCGCTACACAGCTCGCTGCTGACGGCGCAACTGTACCGGTTCTATCAGTTCAGGCTCGTCAATCGTGGCGACGCGTTGCTCGCCGAGCCTGACGCTCTGGAGAACAACCCCTGGGGTCGTTTCTTCGACGGAAGCAACGATACCGCGATCGCACGCGCGTTCCGCGAAGATTTCGTCCGTCACGTGGCCACGCTGGCGATTCGTGATGTCAACCTCTATTTCATGAATGTGCCGCGCGAATTTCTGCTCTCAGAAGCCGATCCGATCAGCGGTGAAGTCGATCTCGCATTCCTGCGCGGCCTCGCCACTCCCGACGGTCAGGAGTTCTCGAGACGAATCACCGCCGAGCTGACGCGAATCGGCAGCACACTCACACCCCGAGACATCGTCGCGCGCGCGTACACGCAATCGTGCGTCGGCTGTCACTTCTCATCGCGTTCAGTGGGCGAGTCGGTTGTCTTTCCGCGATCGATCGAGCCGTTTCAGCATGTGAGCGAACAGTTCGTGGAGCAGGGAGAAGCGGGCCCGCGCTTTTCGATCTCGCCGGCGATGCGCGATGTCTTCATCCCGCACCGGATGGAAATTCTGCGGCGCTTTCTCGCGTCAGATATGCCGCCGGTTCACTCGAACGGCACCATCGGCGGAGGACGCGCCGTCCAGTAGCGCCTCTCCACCGTTGTCACTACACTGACGACCTCAATGGCCTACCAGGCGCTCGCACGGAAGTACCGCCCGCAATCCTTCCGCGACATCATCGGGCAGGAGACTCTCGTTCGCACGCTGCAGAACGCGATCGAGCAGAAGCGGATCCATCACGCCTATCTCTTCTCGGGAGTTCGAGGCGTCGGAAAGACGACGGCCGCGCGCATTCTGGCCAAAGCGCTCAACTGTATCAACGGTCCGACGACCGAGCCGGACAACGAATGCTCGATGTGCCTCGAGATCACCGAAGGCATCGATCTCGACGTGAGAGAAATCGATGCGGCGACGTACACAGGCGTCGACAACATCCGCGAACTGCGCGAGGTCACGCAGTTTCAGCCGGCGCGCGACCGCTACCGCATTTTCATCATCGATGAAGCGCACATGCTCTCGCCCGCGGCCTGGAATGCGCTGCTGAAGATTCTCGAAGAGCCTCCTCCGCACGTGATCTTCATGTTCGCGACGACGGAGGTCCAGAAGGTGCCCGCGACCATCCTGTCTCGGGTACAGAAGTTCGCGCTGCGGAAGATCACGCTGGAAGAGTTGATCGGGCGTCTGCGCCAGATCGGTGAGGCGGAGGGGATCACGGCCGATGACGACGCACTGGAGATCATCGCCCGTCGTGGCGAGGGAAGCGTCCGCGACTCGCTGTCGCTTCTTGATCAGGTCATCGCCTTCAGTGGTCGCACCGTTACGGCCGCCGATGTCGCCACGGTCCTCGGCCTGTCCGACACCAACTTCTTCGCGCGGCTGATCACGCTGATCGCCGAGGGGGATCACGGTGCGATTCTCGATGCACTGCAGGAGGCGGGCGAGAGCGGTCGTGACTTCAAACTGCTCTATCGCGATCTGCTGAACTTCACGCGCAATCTGTTGCTGATCGCCGGCGGCGCGAACGAGGCGATGCTCTCCGCATCGCGCGAGGACCTCGCAACCATTCGCTCGGCGGCCGGAAAGTTTTCCTACACGGAGTTGCTGCGCGTCGCGAATCTGCTCATCAAGGACGACGAAGTTGTCAATCGCGCCGAGCATCAGCGTCTCGCGGTCGAGATCGCACTGCTGAAGGCGGCGACGTTCCCGCGGTTGCGGGAAGTGGAAGCGGTACTCAGTGAAGCCAGTGTGGCGCCGCCGGCTTCGGCGGCGCAACCAGCCGCTAAGAAAAGCGCCACTGAAGTCAGCGGCGCCACACCAAACCCTCTTCTGGAGCGCCTTCAGAAAGCTCGCCCGCTTCTCGCCGGCTATCTCGCCGGGGCGAAAGGCTCTCGCGTCGAGGCAAACAAAATCATCTGGACGTTCGAAGACCCGCATTTCGCGCAACCGCTCGTCGACGCGAAGGACACGCTCGAACAGATCGCCGCGGAAGTTTATGGCCGGCCGATGCAGGTCATCATCGAGACCGCGGAGAACGCCGGCCCCAGGCGAGAAGAAAGCGCTTCGCCGCTGCGCGATGATCCGGTCGTCAAAGCATTCGCGAAGCACCTGGGCGGCGAAGTCGTAAGGGAGAAGCGATGAACATCAAGCAACTCATGAAACAAGCGCAACAGATGC
Organism: Thermoanaerobaculia bacterium; assembly: GCA_036506455.1. Classification (GTDB taxonomy): domain Bacteria; phylum Acidobacteriota; class Thermoanaerobaculia; order Gp7-AA8; family Gp7-AA8; genus DASVHS01. The sequence goes on along the minus strand of DASXRT010000207.1, from coordinate 4,269 downwards.
AGGACCAGATGCAGCAGCACCTGGCCACGATCAAAGTCGAAGGAACGGCCGGCGGAGGCATGGTCAAAGCGGAGATGTCCGGCAGCAAGGAGCTGCTGTCGATCACCATCGATAAGGAAGCCGTCGACCCGAATGACATCGAGATGCTTCAGGATCTCGTGAAGGCGGCGATCAACGAAGCGGCGCGCAAGGTCGATGAAGAGATGCAGTCGCAACTGGGAGGGATGCTCCCGCCGGGGATGAAATTCTGACCGCTCCGCCGCTCGCAAACCTCATCAACGAGCTCACCAAATTGCCAGGCATCGGCGGCAAGAGCGCCTCTCGACTCGCCTACTACATCCTCAAACGTCCGGCGGCCGACGCGGAGTCGCTCGCCAACGCGATCCTCGAAGTCAAGTCGAAGATCTTCCGTTGCTCGACGTGCAACAACATGACCGATGTCGATCCCTGCGCCATCTGTTCCGATCCGCGGCGCGACCCGTCGGTCATCTGCGTGGTGGAGGAAGCGTTCAACATCCCCACCATCGAGCAGACCCGCGATTTCAAAGGCGTCTACCACGTGCTCCTCGGCGCTCTCTCACCGCTGAAAGGGATCGGACCGCAGGACATCGACGTGGCTGGCCTGCTCAAACGCGTGCAGAGTGGCACAGTGCACGAAGTGATCGTGGCCACGAACCCGAACGTCGAGGGCGAAGCGACCTCCTCGTACATCGCCCAGCAACTCCGCCCGCTCGGCGTCAGGACGACGCGCCTCGCGTTCGGCCTGCCGGTCGGAGGCGATCTCGAGTACGCCGATCAGGTCACGATGGCGAAGGCGCTCGAAGGCCGCCGCGAGATTTAAGGGGCCTCTCTTAAGTGTAAGTGTGTTAAATTTTTGCGTCCCATGGCTTCTCCCGATCTCGTCATGTACGAGGAGGAGTACCAGCAGATCAAGGACACTCTCCATCGTCTGCAGGTCGACTCCAACGCAAAAATCGTCTTCCTCGTCGACAAAAACGGCCAGCAGATCGCCGCGCATGGCGACATGAAGGGCGTCGACGCCACGTCGCTGGCGTCGCTCACGGCCGGAAATGTGGCTGCGACAGATGGTCTCGCCAAACTCATCGGCGAGAAAGAGTTCTCGATTCTCTTCCACGAGGGTGAGCGCGACAACATCCACATCTCGCTCGTCGCGCAGCGCGTCATTCTCGTGGTCATCTTCGACGAGAAGTCATCGCTCGGCCTGGTCCGCCTCCGCGTGAAGAAAGCGTCGCAGGAGCTGGAGAGGACCTTCGAGCAGCTCATGAAGAAAGCGGAAGCCGATCGCGGAAGCCTCGCGAACAGATTCGACTCGCCGTTCGCTGAGATCACCGACGAAGACATCGACAGTCTGTTCAGCGAATGACGTTCATCAATTACGCCGCTCGCGAGATCAACTGCAAGATCGTCTATTACGGTCCCGGCCTTTGCGGGAAGACGACGAACCTGCAGTGGATCTACGACAAGACCAATCCGCAGGCGAAAGGAAAGCTGATCTCACTCGCGACCGAGACTGATCGCACGCTCTTCTTCGATTTTCTCCCGCTCGACCTCGGCACCGTGCGCGGATTCAAGACGCGGTTTCACCTGTACACGGTCCCGGGGCAGGTTTTCTACGACGCCTCGCGTAAGTTGATTCTGAAGGGCGTCGACGGCGTGATCTTCGTTGCCGACTCGCAGGAAGCGCGTATGGAGGCGAATGTCGAATCGCTGCAGAACCTGGAGAAGAACCTCAAGGAGCAGGGCTACGAGCTGAAGACTGTTCCCTACGCGCTGCAGTTCAACAAGCGCGATCTTCCCAGCGCCGTGTCCGCCGAAGAGATGTACCGCCAGCTCAATTTCAAGGGCGAGCCGACATTCGAAGCGGTGGCGATGAACGGCACCGGCGTATTCGACACGTTGAAGGCGGTCGCGAAACTGGTGCTGAACGAGTTGAAAAGGAAATAATCTGGAGTGCGGCGGCCATGCCGCCGCTCTATGGATCCCCGCTTCCGCCGCCCCTACAACGAACAGTTCACGCCGGAGCGCTACGAGTGGTACCAGCGCGAGCTCGCTCGTCGTCTCAACTGCACATTCGAGTTCCGCCTCGCTGAAACACCGGTGTTTCTCACAGAGGACTTCAAGGCACGCGCGGTGAAGGCGGCGAAGGAGATCGTCGAGCAGCTCTCCGATCCCGCACGGCTCGCGAAGATGAAGCAGGCGATCCCGAAACAGTGGGATGCACCCGGCATGGACGCATTGCCGAACGTCGCTCAGGTCGACTTCGCCATCGTCGCCAGCGACGGAACGTTCATCCCCAAGCTGATCGAGTTGCAGGGATTTCCGTCGCTCACGGCACTTCAGGTCACGAAGCGCGACGTTTTCCACGAGATGATGCAGTCGATGCGCGGACTCGATCGCTGGTGGTCGTGCTGGTTCTCCGGATTCGACCGCGACCAGTTTCTCGATCTTGCGCGGCGCACGATCGTCGGCAAGCACGATCCGGGCGAAGTCATCCTCATGGACATCGACCCGCCGACGCAGAAGACGTATCCCGACTTCGCCGCCACGAAACTGCTGTTCGACATCGATGCGGTCGACCCGACGCACCTCGTGAAGCGGGGCAGAAGACTCTTTCGGCCCGATGGAACGCCGGTGCGCCGCATCTACAACCGCATCGTGTTCGATGAGCTGATCAACAAAAAGATCCAGTTGCCGTTCGACTATCGCGAAGAGATCGACGTCGAGTGGGTGCCGCATCCGAACTGGTATTGGACGTGGTCGAAATACTCGCTGCCCTACTTGAATCACCCGGCGGTCCCGAAGGCGACATTCATCTCTGATCTCGAGCGCGTTCCCGACGATCTGTCGCGTTACGTCTTGAAACCGCTCTTTTCGTTTGCCGGCGGCGGGGTGAACGTCGATCCGACGCCTGACGACATCGCCGCCATTCCCGCGGCCGATCGTCACGCCTGGTGCATTCAGGAAAAAATCGAGTATGCGCCGGCGATTCAAGCTGCCGACGGTGGAGGCGTGAAGGCGGAGGTTCGCATGATGTTCTTTCGCCCCGATGATGAGGCGAAGCCGATCCTCGGCCAGAACCTCGCCCGGCTCTCGCGCGGCAAGCTCCTCGGCGTCGACTTCAACAAAGCGTTCACGTGGGTCGGCTCATCGGTCGCTCTATCGCCGAGCTCATGAACGTTCCCGCGCGATAGAGAAGCCACAGTGCGACAAGCTGAATCAAGTGAAAGATGTCGTTGTGATAGGCGATCGGCATCTGCTGAACGACGGCAGCGACGATCGAAACGCCGACGCTGGCGATGATCCAGGGTGAGCTGCGGTCACGCCTGACGAGCGCGATGACCGCCAGAAGAAGCATCGTGATGCCGTAGTCCACGATGACGTAGAAGAAGTTGTCATGCACCGTCATCCACGCCGCGTAGATGAGGAAGATCGCGATGGCTGCCACGCGCAGGAATGGCATGAGGAAAAAGAGGCTGGCCAGCCCGATCGAATACACCGTGGCCGTCCACATCGCGTGCGAGCCGAAGCCGTGGTGCGTGCCGCCAAAAAAAGACCCTGCCGCGGTGCAGAAGAACGCCAACGCCCAAAGTCTCACGCCGCGCCGCCACAAGAGCACGCCGAAGATCACCGACGCGACCGCCAGCATGTAGTCGGTGGCGAGCGTCAGCGGCTCACGGATGACAGGCAACAGCGATGTGCTCCCCCTTCGCCAGTGGGACTTCTTTGCTCACGTAGCGATGATGATAGTCGTCGTCACGTGCGAGCCGCAGGAGCGAGAACCCTTCGCTCGCCAGGAAATCGTCCAGCTTTTCAGGCGCAATCGCCCACCGTCCTGGTTCGCTCGCCCGCTGCAACCACCAATCGGCGAGCGGCGTCGCGTTCTGAAAGTTGACCGGATTTCGCGGCTCCCAGAACGTGAAGATCAGGCGCGCCTGCTTCGCTTCTCGAATCCGCGCCAGCATTCGGCGCACCTCGGCCTCTGTGAGATAAAGAAAGACGGCTTCGGCCACAAACAGTGTCGGTTCGTCTCGCAAAATGAGCGTATCGCGCGTGAAGTCGGCCGGCACAAACTCGATTGGACCATCGACGAGCGCGCGCTTCAGACGCTGCGTCGCCGGGTGATCGATCTCGACCGCGCGCACTCTGTGCGACAGGCGCAGCGCCAACGTATCCAGACCCGCGCCCACGACGACGAGCTGACGGAATCCGTCGACGATCGCTGCGCGTGCCAGATCCTCGATGTACCGT
>DASXRT010000206.1:0-3564 GCA_036506455.1 Thermoanaerobaculia bacterium | reverse complement strand
GGCTTGCCGCCGCCCTGGTTCGAAGGCGGCGGCAAGCCGCTGCACTCCAAGGCGTCATCGCTTTCCGATCGTTTTCGCGAGATACGCACGAATCCGATCATGGATCACCGGCGAAGACCAGAGCGCGACAATCTCGTCGCTTCGGGCCTCACGCAGATACGGCTCGCGGAGCTGCCGCTTCGTCAGCGCGAACGCCGCCGGCGGGATGTCGGCGAGCTGTGCCGCAATCGCTCGTGCGCGCGAGAGAAGCTGATCCGAAGAAACGACTTCGTCGACGATGCCCATCGTGCGCGCGGGTTTGGCCTCGATCGTCTTAGCCAGATAAATCATGGATTGAAGATGCTGGACCGGAATCGTGTAGCGGACGATCTCCAGCGCCAGCGGCGGGAAGGGCACTCCGACCAGCGCTTCCGGAACCCCGATGCGCCCGGAGCTCATCAGGCGATAGTCGCAGGCGAAGGCCATGAGCGCCCCTCCCGCGATCGCGTGCCCATTGATCGCCGCCACCATGGGCCTCGGAAAAAGAAACATCGCGCGCAAGAGGGCATCGAGCGCTCCGACGAAGCGCTCGACGTAATCGCCCCCGGCATCGACGAGCCGCGGAAGATCGACGCCGGCCGAGAAAATCGAGCCGGTCCCCGTGAGAATGACCGCCCGCGCCCGCGGGTTCTTTGCAACAGTTTCCAGCTCGATTCGTAGACTTTCAGAGAGCTCGAGATCCAACGCACTGGCCTTGCCGTGGGCCAGTCGAAGCGTCAGGATATCGTCACTCAAGTGGCGTTCGAACATAGAAGGATCATATTCTCGATGAATCAGCAGAAGCGTTCCCGGAAAAAAATCTTCATCACGATCGGCATCGCCGTCGTGGTTCTCATCACTCTCGCGTCGATGGTCGCTTCGCGCAAACGCGACAAGCCGATCCTCGTGACGACCGATAAGGCGTTCCGCAAGAACATCACGCAGTTGGTCACTGCGACGGGAAAGATTCAGCCGGAGATCGAAGTGCCGATCGCGCCCGAAGTGTCGGGCGAGATCATCGCCATTCCTGTCAAGGAAGGGCAAAAGGTGAAGAAGGGCGATCTCGTTCTGAAGATCAAACCGGATACGTACCAGGCCCAGGTCGAGGCGCAGCAGGCGGCGCTCTCGGCGGCGCGCTCGGCGATCGTGCAGCATCGCGCCGAGCTGGCGAAATCCGAGATCGATTACAAACGTGCACTCAATCTCTTCAATCAGCATCTGCTCTCCGAGGCGGACCGGAATGCGGCGCAGACGAACTACGACATCGCCAGGGCGGCCGTGCAGTCGTCGATGTTCGAGGCGCAACGTGCCGAGGGAGCGCTGAAGCAGATCCGGGAAGCGCTGAGCAAGACGACGATTTACGCGCCGGCGGATGGAACGATCAGCACGTTGCCGGCACGCGTCGGGCAACGCGTCGTCGGAACGAGCCAGTTTGCAGGGACTGAGGTGATGCGCATCGCGAACCTCAACGCCATGGAAGCGGTCGTCAATGTGAACGAGAATGATGTCGTCAACGTGAAGCCGGGCGACAGCGCACGCATCAACGTTGACGCCTATCCCGATAAAACGATCCGCGGCATCGTGCGTGAGATCGCCTCGACCGCGAAGACGAATAACGCCGGAACACAGGAAGAGGTCACGAACTTCGAAGTGAAGATCTCCATCCCCGATCAAGGCGTCGTGCTGCGGCCGGGCATGAGCACGACTGCCGACATCGAGACGGCAACGGTGCAGAACGCGGTCGTGGTTCCGATCCAGAGCGTGACGGTGCGCACCCCGGACAGCAAGCTTTCGCCCGAGGAGCGCGAGCGGCAGACGACGGCGGAGAAGGCGCGCGAAGCGAGCGACAACCGGGCCGACGTCACCAACACTGCGGTCGAGAAGAGGAAGCAGCGCGAGCTGCGCGAGACATTGCAGCGTGTCGTTTTCGTGAAAGTCGGCGAAAAGGTCAAGATGCAGAAAGTGGATACCGGCATCGCCGACAATACCTACATCGAGATCAAGAGCGGCATCAAGCCGGGCGATGAGATCGTCTCGGGATCGTATACGGCCATTTCGCGCAAGCTGAAGGATGGAGCGAAGGTGGCCATCGAGAAGGCTGGAGCTAAAAGCTGAGGTTGAAAGGCGGCGGCAAGCCGCCGCACTCCAAGATATGCTCAACGAGATCGGCGAATCCTTTCGCATTGCCTTCACCGTCATCCGCGCGCACAAGATGCGCTCCGTCCTCACCGCCCTCGGTGTGATCATCGGCATCATCGCCGTCACGCTGATGGGCTCGGCGATCTCCGGCATCGAGGTCGGATTCGAACGGAGCATGTCGGTCGTCGGCGACGATCTCCTCTATGTCGAGAAGTGGCCATGGCATCACGTCGACGACTGGTGGAACTACCGGAACCGCCGGCGCATGGAAGTGCGCTACGCCGACGAGCTGAAGCGCCTCATCGCGGCCACGCCGAGCTCGCAGCTCATCACCGCGGTGCCGACGATGAACACCGTCCGCACGGTCAAGTATGGCGACAACGAAGTGCGTGGAGTGTTCACGCAGGGAACGAATGACGAGTTTCTCATCACGTCGACGGGATCATTCAAGGAAGGGCGTTTCTTCACCGAGACCGAGTCGCGCGGCGGTCACAACGACGTCGTCCTCGGATACGACGTGGCCGAGGCGTTGTTCCCGACGAGCTCCGCACTCGACAAGATCGTGAGCATCGACGGCACTCCCTATCGCGTCATCGGCGTGTGGTCGAAGATGGGGACGTTTCTGGGCCTCTTCAGCTTCGACACATACGCGGTCGTGCCGCTGCCGTCGTTCATGAAGAACTTCAGCTCGCGGCTCGATACGCAGATCCGCGTGAAAGTGAAAGATAAGAATCGGATGGAGGCCGCCAAAGACGAGCTGCGCGGCGACATGCGCCGCGTGCGCGGACTTCAGCCTGAGCAGAAAGACGATTTCGAGATCAATGAACAGCAGGCACTGCGTTCGGCGATCGGGCCCGTCAAGGCCGGAATCGCTGCGGCCGGACTGTTCGTCACCGGTCTGGCGCTCTTCGTCGGCGCGATCGGGATCATGAACATCACGTACGTGAGCGTGAAAGAGCGGACGCGCGAGATCGGCACGCGCAAAGCAGTCGGCGCGCGACGGCGCGCGATTTTGCTGCAGTTCCTCGTCGAAGCGGTCTCGATCTGTCTCATCGGTGGAGCGGTCGGACTGACATTGTCGTGGTTGTTGTGCACGGCCGTCGCCGCGGCATTCCCGTCGTTTCCGATGCGCTTCTCGCTGACCCTCGTGATCACGGGATTGATCGTCTCGACGATCACGGGCATCTTTTCGGGATTTGCACCGGCGCTGTCGGCGTCACGGCTCGACCCGATCGAGGCGCTGAGATATGAATAATGGCCTTCGCTGAAATCATCCGCATGGCGCTAGGCGCTCTCAAGACGAACAGGTTGCGCTCTGTGCTCACCATGCTCGGCGTGACGATCGGTGTCTTCTCCGTCATCGGCGTGATGACCGCGCTGAGCGTCATCGCCGGCTCGATCGAAACG
>DASXRT010000205.1:0-3233 GCA_036506455.1 Thermoanaerobaculia bacterium | reverse complement strand
GAACCGCCCCGCAAGGGGCGGTTCTCATCTCAGGCGGTTGCGCAGCCCTCCGATTCACGCAAGAATTCGCTCACGACCATGGCTCAGGCAGTGACAAATCCGAAGATCGTCGAGCTTCGCGGCCGGCTCAAGACCGACCCGAAAAGCCGGCTCTTCTATCCGCTCGCCGAGGAGTTGCGGAAGATCAATCAGCTCGAAGAGGCCGAACAGGTTCTGCGCGGCGGCCTGGCGAATCATCCCACCTACCTGTCCGCCTGGGTGGGCCTCGGTCGCGTCCTGCGCGATCTGAAAAAAGACGGCGACGCAGTGGAGGCGCTCAACAAAGCGCTGGCCCTCGATCCCGGCAACGTCGTCGCCGCGCGTCTGCTCGCCGATGCCTACATGAATCTCGGCGAAAAGGTCGAGGCGATCAAAAAATACAAACTCGTTCTGGCGTTGCTGCCAGGCGATGAAGAGCTCGAAGGGACGATCGCGCGGCTCGATGCAGAGATCAATGCGCCCGCGGTGATTCCGGAACCGAGTGTGGCGCCGCTGATTCCGGCGGCGGAAGGCGGCGAAGTCGCCGGCCCCACACCGGTCGAGCCACCACCCTTCGAACCACCCCAGTTCACCGAGTCGAGCGATGAACGCGTCTTTGATGAAACCGCATCGAGCATCCTGAAGAAGCAGCGCTTCGAACTGGAGACCGGGGACGCAGAGCCGATGCGCGCCGCGCATTCTGAGAGTCCGTTTGAGGAACCCGCTGGCGCGGAGGGATATGGCAGCGACGCCTTCTCGGTCGAGCAGCCCGCGGGGATGCATGTGAGCAGCGCGCCGTTGACCGCGGAGATGCCGTCGCCGGTTCCACCTCCTACGGACGAAGCAGACGTCTTCGAACCCGCCAGCAGCGGGATCGCACCCGGCATCGTCACCGAAGGGTTCGCGATCACGTCCTCCATGTCGCCGCTCGACGAAGCAGATTTCGCGCGCACGATCCGCACCGCGGATCTCTACGCGGCCGAAGGATCGATTGCCGAGGCGCGGGACATCTATGAGGATCTTCTGGCGCGCGATCCGAACAACGCCTCGATTCGCGCGAAGCTCGACGCCCTTGCTGAACCACCGCCCAGTGTTGCGCCGCCGACTCCGGCGGCCGCTGCACCAAACCCGAAAGTGAAAAAACTCGAGACCTGGCTCGCCAAAGTGAAGCGAGGCGAGGTGGGGCGTGTTTAGGGATGTTCTGGCCGGGATCAAAAGACGCGTCGGTGGAGCGCTCGCAGTCAGCCTGATCGGGCTCGATGGCATCGCCGTGGAGACCATCAGCGACGGCGGTGTGCCGCTCGATGTCCTCTCCGCGGAGTTCGGCGGTTTCATCCGCTCGATCCGTTTATCGAACACGGAGCTGAACACGGGCGAAGTGGAGCAGTTTTCGCTCGCGACGGAGAAATTCATCACCTTCCTCTCCGCCGTGACATCGGAGTACTTCATCCTGCTGGTCATGAGACCGGATGGGAACTACGGGCGAGCCCGATTCGAGCTGGCGAAGGCGAAGCTCGCGTTGCGAGACGAGCTCACATGAATTTCAAGGAAATCCTCGAACTGATCGACAAGGTCGCCGACCGGGGCATCGCCGTCCTGGAAGTCGAGCGCGCGGGCACCAAAGTGCGCATCGAGGGGAAGAGCTCCCAGCCGCAGGTCATTCATTCGATCGTCAGCGATGCGTCGAGAGGCGACGCCAAGGCGCTGCCCACGATTCCGCTTCTCGCATCGCCGTCTGCCGCTCCGTCGCCGGCGGAAGAATCCGAAGCAGGGCTGCACATCATCGTTTCACCGATCGTCGGCACGTTCTATCGCTCACCGAATCCGGAGAGCGAGGCGTTCGTGAACGTCGGCGATCGCGTCTCGAAGGGGAAAGTGCTCTGCATGATCGAGGCGATGAAGTTGATGAACGAGATCGAGTCCGACGCCGACGGCGTCATCGAGAGGATCTATCCGCAGAACGGACAGCCCATCGAATACGGCGAGAAGTTGTTCGCGATCAAAGTCTGAGCCCTCCTCATGATCTCCAAGGTACTCATCGCCAATCGCGGCGAGATCGCCCTTCGCGTCATTCTGGCGTGCAAGGAGATGGGCTTGAAGACGGTCGCCGTCCATTCAGAAGCGGATCGAGATTCTCTTCACGTCCGGTACGCCGACGACGATGTCTGCATCGGCCCGGCGCTTTCGCGGCAGAGCTATCTGAACATCTCCAGCATCATCGCCGCGGCAGAGATCACCGGCGCCGATGCCATTCATCCCGGCTACGGATTTCTCTCCGAGAATGCAGCATTCGCCGAGATCGTCAACGAGTGCCAGCTCGTTTTCATCGGTCCGACGGCGGAAGCGATCCGCCTGATGGGCGACAAAGCGAAAGCGCGCGAGACGGCGAAAAACGCCGGCGTGCCGATCATCCCCGGCAGCGATGGGCCGGTGCGGACCGCCGGCGAAGCGCGCGACGTGGCGCGATCGATCGGCTACCCCGTGATTCTGAAAGCGGCAGCCGGTGGGGGCGGCCGCGGCATGCGTATCTGTAGCAGTGACGAGGATCTGGAAAGCGCGTACGAGACCGCGCGAAGCGAAGCGGAGCGCGCCTTCGGTATCGCCGACGTCTATCTCGAAAAGTATCTCCAACGTCCGCGCCACATCGAGATCCAGGTCTTCGGTGACACGCAAGGGCGCGTCGTCTCCCTCGGCGAGCGCGAATGCTCGATCCAGAGACGGCATCAGAAACTGATCGAAGAGTCGCCGTCGCCGGCCATCGATGAGCCGATGCGAAAACGGATGGGTGAGGCAGCGATCAAACTCTGCCAGACGGTCGGATATGTGAACGCCGGCACGATCGAGTTTCTCTTTCAGGATGGCGAGTTCTATTTCATGGAGATGAACACGCGTATTCAGGTCGAACATCCGGTGACCGAAGAAGTCACGGGCTTCGATATGGTGAAGGAACAGATTCGCGTCGCGGATGGAGAACCGCTGTCGATGCCCAACGGCGACTTTCGCCTGCGCGGTCACGCCATGGAGTTCCGCATCAACGCCGAGGATCCGGTGACGTTCGCTCCGAACCCGGGAAGGATTCGCGAGTTCCATCCGCCCGGAGGGCCGGGCGTGCGCGTCGACACCGCGGTGTATCGCGACTACGTCATTCCCCCTCACTACGATTCTCTGATCGCCAAGCTCATCATCCGCAGCAACTCTCGACTGGAGACGATCGC
>DASXRT010000204.1:0-4462 GCA_036506455.1 Thermoanaerobaculia bacterium | reverse complement strand
GCGCCGCTCAGCCTCGAGGTGATCACCCAACGTCGGATCGCGCGGGATTTCATCGTCATACAGTTCGAAGCCGCGATTGAGACCAAACTTGTGATCGACGACGAACGCTCCGGTAAACGCCGCCGTCCGATATCCATTCGCGGAGAAGATCGTCGCCAGAACGGGCCGGTCTGCCGGAAACACGCCGCTGCCGTTGTTGCGCACGCCGTGATGCGGTGGCAGCAGACCGGACAGGATTGTTGCGTGCGACGGCAGCGTCAGCGGAACGGCGGAGCTCGCATTGAGGAAGACCACGCTTTGGCCGGCCAGCCGCGTCAGGTTCGGTGTCAACGATCCAAGGCGATCGCTGCGAAATGTATCAAGGGTGATCAGAAGGACATTCGGACGCGAGCGCTCTGCTCGCTGGCAGGTAAGGGAGAGAAAGCAGAGAGCGAGAAGCGCAAACACGCGGATGGGCAGTGAACGCACGACTCGAATCATAGCCAGCCTGCGCTGAAAACCTCAGTGGGAACGAGCCTTCTCGACCGCAATCGCTCGATTGCGGCGCGCCTCATTGAAGTGAGGAGCGAGCGCGATACAACGGTCGAAATAGGGAAGCGCGTCGCGGCCACGGCCCTGCTGCACGAGAAGCACACCGATGCCATTGAGCGGATCAGGATATTGCGGCGCCAGCGCTACTGCGCGCTGATACGCGTCGAAGGCTTCATCCGCGTGACCGAGGTCCCGCAGCGCGTTTCCCAGATTGTTGTACGCCCGCGCGCTCCTCGGATCGATGGCGATCGCTTTTCTGAACTCCTCCGCTGCCGCCGCGGGCTCGCCGCTTCGCGCCAGTGCGACGCCGAGCATGTTGTGACCTTCCGACCGATTGGGATCGCGACGCAGCGACTCGTCGATGGCGCTCCGTGCCTCTTTCGGGTCTCCACTCTCCTGCAGCGCCGCGGCGAGGTCGTACCAGGCGTCCGCGTCGTTCGGCGCGAGCGCCACACTCTCACGATAGAGACGGATCGCTCGATCGTGCTGACGGGCGGCGTCGTACGCGCGCGCAAGCGTTGTTCGGAAAACGCGGTTCGCTGGATCGCGTTTCACGAGCGATTCGAGAAGCGGGATTTCTCCTTTCGCTGTCTCGAAGTCGTGGAAGAGCGAGATCCTGTCGCGCGGATCGGCGCGCAGCTCTGTCGTCGATCCGCCACCCGGCGCGACGTAGCCGAGACTGGCCAGCTTTGCCTTCGTCTCTTCATCGACAGGGGAGGCGATGGGCGAGCGGCGTCGCAGCGGAATGAGTGCGGCCGCCAGCTCGCGATAAATCCGGCGATCGGTCTCGAGCACGTTCTGCGTTTCGCTCGCATCGCGATCGAGATCGAAGAGCTCATCGCGTGCGCCGGAGATGAGCTTCTTCCCATCGCGTCGAAATGAAGTCAGATCACTCCAACCGAACGTCAGCGGGTATTGCGTTTCCGCGTAGATATCGCGCGGCGGCGGTTCACGCCTGCCGATCAGGTCTCGGGACAGGTCGCGCCCATCGAGCCGGACGACGTTCATCGGCGCACCAGCGAGAGCGGCCAGCGTGGGCGCGAGATCGGCCGTGCTGATCGCCTCGCGCACAACGCGCGGACGCATTCGCGGTGCGGAGATGATCAGCGGAACGTGCAACGTCGACTCGTAGAGCAGCAGACCATGCGTCGACTCACCGTGCTCGCCGAGACCTTCGCCATGATCACCGACGACGGCGACGATCGTTTTCGTTCGATCGATCGCCGCCAGCAGCCGGCCGACTTGCGCGTCGACATAGGCGATCTCGCCATCGTACGTCTGTGGATATGGTCGGGGAGGCGCATATGGCGCGTGCGGATCGTAGAAGTGCACCCACGCAAAGAACGGACGGTTGCCTGTTTCGCGCAACCAGTTCAACGCAGCATCGGCGACGGCGCTCGCCGGCCGTTCGGCATCGAGCGATGCTGCTTGGCCTTTCAGATCTCGAGCAACCGCGTCGTCGTATGCGCCGAAGCCGCGTCCGAGACCGAAACGGTGATCGAGCACGAACGAGCCGACGAACGCACCGGTACGAAAGCCTCGGCGTGAAAAGACGGTGGCCAGCGTGTCGATCGACAGACGCAGCGTACCGCCGCCATTCAGTCGCAATCCGTGACGCTGCGGCAGCATGCCGGTGAGGATCGTCGCGTGCGACGGAAGCGTCAGCGGCACCGCCGAGTCGGCCTGCGCGAACCGCACGCCCTGGCCCGCCAACTGATCGATCGACGGACTCACGTTCGCATGCGAGCCGTAGCAGCCGAGGTGATCGGCACGCGTGGTATCGAGAGTGATGAGGAGGACGTTGAGCGGCGGACGCTCGCGCTGCAGGCAGTGCGACATCGCGCCCGCGATCGCTACAAACGCCAATAGACGCCCGAACTTCATTCGCTCACCGCCGCATCATCGTCCCGAGCATTGTCGCAATAAGCGTTTCCCCGCCGTCAGCGATTGCGATCACATCGGCTGTGCATACAGTGAGAGTTTTCCCCGCGCGAAGCACACGAGCACGTGCGACGAAGCGTTCGCCGCGCGCCGGCGCGAGCAGGTTGAGCTTGAATTCGACGCTCACCACGTCAGAGCCCGGTGGCATCAGCGTGAGCGCCGCGCCGCCACAAGCGCTATCGGCAATCGCGGCGATGACACCGGCGTGTACGACTCCGCTCTGTTGACCGATGCGGTCACTGAAGGGCAACTCGATCTCGGCCTCGCCCGCGGCGACGCGGACCGGCTTTGCCCCGATCGTCGACATGAACCGTTGCCGCGCAAAGGTTTCCCGAATGGCGGCCTCGAAAGCGTCTTCTGGCATACAAAATGCGACCTGAAGATAGCAGCGTAACCTATGAAAAAGACATTGATTTATCTGGCGAGTGCCGCGGTGCTCTGCGCTGCCTGTCATCGATCCTCCGGCAGCCTGCAGCGAAAAGATCAGCAGCACTACGACGTAGTGCAGGAAGGGCAGGCCAGCGGTGTGACGTCCACGATCAATGCACCGGGCGAAACGACTCCGCCGCCGGTATCGATGACCGGCACGAACTACGACACGACGTCGAACTTCACGCTTCCGCAAGTCTCATCAACCGATACCAGCACGCAACCACCCGGCACGATCGCGGGAACGCTACCGTCGACGACGGGAGGCACGACGATGCCGGGCTATCCGCGCGATACGCCGCCTCGACCGCGGCGCGTCCGCCCCACTCCTCCCACCGACACGACATCAACATCAGTCGAAGGAGCGCCACCGAGCACGAGCACGGTTCCTCCGACGACCGATACCGCCCCGCCGCCGCCGACCGATACGCAGCCGCCGCCTCCTCCGACGACAACTACTTAGTCCTTGGAGTGCGGCAGCTTGCTGGCGCCTTCGCGGCGGCAAGCCGCCGCACTCCATAAAGTACAATCCGCCGCCATGTCGCGAGTGACGTTCCAGTCGCTCATCCTGAAGTTGCAGAACTACTGGGCGGAGCGCGGATGCATGATCGAGCAGCCGCTCGATCTCGAGGTCGGCGCCGGCACCATGCACCCGGCGACGTTCCTCCGCGTCCTCGGCCCTGAACCATGGAACGTCGGATACGTGCAACCATCGCGACGCCCCGCCGACGGCCGCTACGGCGACAATCCCTTCCGCCTCGGCAAGCACTATCAGTTTCAGGTGGTACTGAAGCCGATGCCGATCGATGTGCAGGAGATTTATCTCGACTCGCTGCGGGCGATCGGACTCGATCTCACGCGCCACGACATCCGCTTCGAAGAAGACAACTGGGAATCGCCAACGCTCGGCGCATGGGGCGTCGGATGGCAGATCCTGCTCGACGGCATGGAGATCACGCAGTTCACTTACTTTCAGCAGGCCGGAGGAATCGACCTCGCGCCGATCTCGGCGGAGCTGACGTACGGCATCGAGCGCCTGACGATGTTCCTGTCGCGACAGTCGTCGGTCTTCGACATCGAATGGGGCGCCGGGTTTGGCTACGGTGCGGTGCGGCGCCAGGACGAATACGAGTTCTCCAAGTATTACTTCGAAGTCGCCGACATCGATCTGCACTGGCGCCTTCTCGATCTGTACGAAGCGGAGGCGCGGCGCTGTCTGGACGCGCAGCTCGTGCTGCCCGCATATGAGTGGACGTTGAAATGCTCGCATCTCTTCAACACGCTCGACGCGCGCGGCGCGGTCTCGGTGACGGAACGCGTGGCCGTGATCAAACGCGTGCGCGATCTCGCCGTCCGCTGCGCCGGGCAGTATCTCGAGGCGCGGCGTGAGCTCGAGTTTCCGCTGCTTCCGCAGAAAGCGTCCTGATGTCCGAATACTTCTTCGAGCTGCTCGCCGAAGAGATTCCGGCGTGGATGCACGACGCGGCGCAGACGGCACTCAAAGAAAAGCTGACGCAGATCACGGCCGAAGCGAACATCACCATCAACAGTACGCCGCGGC
>DASXRT010000203.1:0-4008 GCA_036506455.1 Thermoanaerobaculia bacterium | reverse complement strand
CGTGTTCGCCGCCTCCGACGCCTTCTTCCCTTTCCGCGACGGCCTCGACATCCTCGCTGACGCGGGCGTGCGCGCAGTGATTCAGCCCGGCGGCTCGGTCCGCGATGATGAAGTCATCACCGCGGCGGACGAGCGCGGCGTCGCGATGGTGTTCACGGGCGAGCGCCACTTCCGCCACTGACCGAAACGTTTTCAAAAATCCGCCATATCTCGGATAGAGCACGTCTGCTCCGGCTGTGTGAGCGGCCCGCTCCAAAAATACCTGGAAAGGAGAGGTGTCTATGCCACGCATCGCGGGCTTCAGTGTCGATCGGCCCGCCCTGCGCCAGTTCGTTCAGGAATCGCGACAAATGGCCGCCGAAGTACAGGCCGGCACGCGACACACCAAAAGCTCTGAGGAACTGGCGAGCGTCCGTGACGTTCTCCATATTCGCGGCGACTTCAAGCAGATCCGAACGCTTCTCACGCAATCGGCTGTGCAGAGTGTGGTCGACGAGATCGCATCCATTCTCGTCGAATCGAATGAGCGCGAACGGACGCCGGCGCGATTCGCCTGCAGAACGCGTCGCGTTCCTGGCTCCGAAGATCTTCCTGAATCACATCAAAGGATCGGTCCCGGCCCTGGTGAGTGCTTCGCCCGCCGCGCCACATCAACATTTCGGGCAGAGCACGACCAAAGCTCTTCATCCGCAAACACAAGACTGCGACTACGGTGCTCAAGCCAATTGTTTCATCGTCTGGATCATCGAATTGGGCATGTGCTTCGACATGACGTGGTATTGCATCCACGAATGTTGGTTTGTCCCGTACTGTGATTCCTACGATTCTTCGTATCGCGAGAACTTTGACTCGTGCATTGCTGATAAGTGATTCCGCGAGGCACGCGCGCGTTCGGCTACCATTGCGCGCGTGCCGACTGCATCACAGATCAAGCTGATCGTCTCCGACGTCGACGGCGTGTTGACTGACGGGCGGATCATCTACATCAGCGAACAGCGCGAAATCAAAGAGTTCAACGTTCGCGACGGCCTCGGCGTCAGGCTGGCGCAGAAGGCAGGCATCACCGTCGCGTTCATCACCAGCCGCCGCTCTCCGGCCCTCGAGCGACGGGCGCGCGAGCTCGGAATCGTGGAGCTGCGGCAGGGTGCGGTGAACAAGCTCGAGGAGACGGAACGCATCGCGGAGAAGCTCGTCTTGTCGCTCGATAAGGTCTTGTATGCGGGTGATGATCTCCCTGATCTCGCGCCGATGACGCGCGTCGCGATCTCCGCGGCGCCGGCGGACGCGGCGCCGGAAGTTCGCGCCGCCGCTACGTGGAAGCTCGATGCGCGCGGGGGCCGCGGCGCGCTGCGCGAAATCGTCGAGCGGCTGCTTCGCGAGCGCGGTGACTGGGAAGCGGTCGTTCAGGAATTCGTCAGTGGCCGGTCCGAAGCTCAGAGCGTTTAGGGAGCGGGTTCTTCTGCGCGCTCTGCGCGCGGTCAGCTTCGTCGGCCGTCGCATTCCGCTGCGCATGGGACAGAAGCTCGGCCGGTCGATCGGATCGCTGGCCTGGGTCGTCGCGCGCCGCGATCGCCGCAAAGCGATGGAGAACATGGCCGTCGCGTTTCCGAAATGGACGGCCACCGAGCGACGTCGTGTCGCACGGGCGATGTTCCGTCACCTCGGCGCCGCGTTGTTCGAGATCGTGTGGCTGCCGAATCTCACGGCACAAGATCCCAACACCGCGTTCGAAGGCCTCGATCGCGTCCTCGACCTTATCCGCAGCGGACGAGCCGTCGTCGCGTTCACCGGTCACTGCGGCAACTGGGAATGGCTCGCTTATGCGGTGGGCAAGCTCGCTCCTGTAACCGTTCTACAGCGTGAGCGCAGCGAGGCCGGCCTGAATCAATTCATCACGAACATCCGCACGAATGCGGGCATCCACACGATCGATCGCGGCTCGACTGCCGCGGGCCGTGAGCTGATTCGCGCGATGCGCAAGCCGGGCTTCGTCGCGTTTCTCATCGATCAGAGCATCCGCGCCGAAAGCGCGAAGGTGCCGTTCTTTGGACAGCCGGCGCTGACGCCGATCGGACCGGCGACGCTCGCAATCCGGACCGGCGCCGTTGCGGTCGCTGCCTTCATCGAGCGCCGCGATGACGGCACGCATCTGATCCGCTTTCAGGAGCCGATCGAGACACACCGCGGCGATGATCCCATCGCCCTGACTGAGCGCATCACGCGCGCAATCGAGGAGCAGATCCGCCGCGTTCCCGAACAGTGGGTCTGGATGCACGACCGCTGGCGCGATCGTCCGAAGTGGGACGTCAGATCGACTCAATGACCGATGCTGTACGGCCACGGCTGCGGGATGGCGAGAAACATTGACGTGCTGCCGAGGAGCGCGAGGTTCTTTGTGCAGTTGATCATCTCGATCAGGAACAGCCCGACTGCAGCGATACCGATGATCGGGTTGTAACCGAGACCGAGACTGAGTCCGCCGATGACCAGCAATAGACCGGAGCCGGCGACCGCGAGTTTCGGGCAGGCACGCCTTTCGAACCGGCGATGTCCATGCGCGCACCTCGGCGCGCGACATGATCACCTCGGACACGGCTTCGCTTCGCGCTCGTCGAGTCGGGCGGTGACGTTCGTCGGCGTCTCTGTGGCCACGGTCAGATCGCGCGACCAGGTCTGATACGAGCGGCGCTGCAACTCGATTTTGTGAACGCCGGGAGCGAGTCGGTACGGCAGCGGAGTGGTGCCGACAAACGCGCCGTCGATCCGCACCTCCGCCCAATCCGGCCGTGAATTGAAGTGAACGGAAACGGGCCGCGGCTCGCTCCTCTCACTTTGCGCGGACGCGATCAGCGGGATGACGAGTTCCTCCTGATCACATGCTTGGACTGACGCGCTCTCGTTCAGGTTTCGTTTTGCGTGCTGCTTCGAACCGGCCAGCGCCTCCTGACTGGGCGATTGGTATCATCTATCTGACGTTCAGCAAACGATGAAGCAAAACCTGTCTGTCCTTCAGCGTCCCGCTTATCTCTTCGCGACTGCCGCGGCGATCATCACCGCGTCGTGCACCGCAATTGTCAGAACGGAAGTATTCGCCGCGAATCCGGATGTCATCGCGTGGGGCGTCACGCTCGATCTCATGGTGACGATTCCGCTGCTCTACTACGTCATCATCGTGAGAACAGGCGTCGCCCGTCCTCTGACGATCGTGCCGGTGTTCGTCGCCGGTGCCGTGCTCGCCGCACTCGTACTGCCGCGCGCATATCAACAGACACAGCATGCCCTGCGGCTGATCGTCGCGCCGGCCGAGGTGCTCCTGATCATTCTGCTCGTCCGCAAGCTCGCCGCGATGCGGCAATCCGAGACACACGGCGATCCGCTGGTGCGTTTCCACGCGGCGGCTGCACAGATTCTCGGAAAAGGTCCGGCATCGGCATTCGTCGCCAGCGAAGTCGCAGTAATGTGGTACGCATTCTTCGGCTGGAACCGGAAGCCCGATGTTCCCCATAGCACACGCGCCTTCACTGTTCACGAACGCAGCGGATGGGGCTCAGTCGTAGCCTGCATCATCGTTCTGATCGTCGCGGAGTCGATCGGACTGCACCTGCTGGTGCAGCTCTGGAGCCGCAGCGCCGCGTGGATCGTCACCTCCCTCGACACCTACGGCCTCCTCTGGCTCCTCGGCGACTACAACGCGCTGCGTCTACGGCCGTCGATCCTCACGAAGGAAAGGCTCAGAATCCGGTACGGACTGCGCTGGAGCGTCGATGTTTCACGCGATCAGATCGCTGCGGTTCGCGCTGCGAGTGGCGAAACGGATTGGAAGCGGAGCGGAGTTCTGAAGGTCGCCATGATCGACGACCCGCGCTACATCATCGAGCTGAGGGAACCGATCCTCGCGGTCGGGCTTGTGGGCATGCAGAAGAAAATCGACGCGATCGCGATCGCGCCCGACGACGACTCGGTGATTGCAGAGTTGAAGTCATCAAGAGACTGAATGTTGCGGCATCA
>DASXRT010000202.1:0-3159 GCA_036506455.1 Thermoanaerobaculia bacterium | reverse complement strand
CCAGCTCGTGCCCGTAAATCTGCATGCGCACGTGCTGGCGCTTGAAGCCGATGGAGTACAGGAGACGCGCGTACTCGTCGATGGCGAGCAGAGGATCGTGTCTCGGCTCGATGCCGAACGATCGCGCGACCTCAGCCGCGGTCGCGTGCGACGGATGATCGTGATTCGCAGGCATCTGAATCGCGATCTGCCCGCGCGGCGCAAGAAAACTTGCCAAGCGCCTCAGCAGCGCGTGATGATCGGGCACCCATTGCAGCGCCGCATTCGAGAACATCAGGTCGAATGGCCGATCGGCGACGAACGCTTCGATATCGCCGCGCTCGAATCGGAGCATCGTTCCGCCGAATGCGCTCGACTTGAGCAGCATCGTCTCGGAGCTGTCGATGCCGATCGACTCCTCGGCGCCGAGATGCTCGTGCAGCTCGCGAGTCAACTCGCCCGTGCCGCAACCGAGATCGACGATGCGCATGTGCGGGCGCTTCTCGACGAGCGCAACGAGGTCGAGAAACGGCTGTTTGCGCTCGGTCTTGAAGCGCTCGTACTGATCAGGACTCCAGCTCACTCAACCCACCATGCCGTATCTCAAGATGTCCGAGATCTCCTTCACCACCTCGGTCGATTTCTTTCCGTACGGCTCCGGCACGTTGAAAACGATCTCGATCGTGAAGTAGTTGAAGAAGATTCGGGTCGTCATGAGCAAAGCGGAGATCGGCGAGACGCCCGGTCTCAGCCGGCTGGCGATGCGATCCAATCCACCGTTGCGCCCGAGGAACTCGGCGTAACGCTGGGCCATCTCGCCGTAGAACTTGCGGATGTGCGTGCCGTCGAACTCGAGCACGTCGACGTAGACCAGCAGGAAGTACTGTCGAAACTCGCGGACGCTGTTACGCGCGGCGACGGCCAGCGCCTCGATATTGTCCGGGAAATTGCCGGCGATGAGCGCACGACGAAATGGAAATCGGCGCGTATCGGTGATCGACCACAATTCGTCGAGCAGCGTTTTGAAGATCGCTTCTTTGTCGGGAAAGTGGTGATAGACATTGCCGGTCGACACGCGCGCGGCGTCGGCGATCTCGCGCATGCTCGTGGCGCGATAACCCTGATGCGAGAAGAGATCGAGTGCTGAATCGAGAACCAGACGCCGGCTCCGCTCCGACTTCTCTTCGCGATGCATCGGACAATTGAGGCTATCACTTATAATTGCAAAAACCACGGAGGTGCCCCCCCAACGTGGCTTCTACGATCAACGGTTCTGATACTGCCTGGCTCCTCATCGCTACAGCTCTCGTCCTCATGATGACTCCCGCCCTCGGATTCTTTTACGGCGGGATGGTGCGCGCGAAGAATGCTCTCAACACGCTGATGATGAGCTTCTCCGCGCTCGGCTTCGTCGGCCTGACCTGGGCGTTCTTCGGCTACTCCGTCGCCTTCGGTCCATCATCGGGATGGTGGGGCGGCAGCGCGTACTTTTTCCTGCGCGGTGTGGGACTCAACGCGCAGGGGTCGATCCCGCACGTTCTCTTCTTCGCATATCAGGGGACCTTCGCGATCATCACCGCCGCGCTGATCTCCGGCGCGATCGTCGAGCGGATGCGCTTCGGCCCGTACATCGCGTTCATCGCGCTCTGGTCGCTTCTGGTCTACGCGCCGATCGCGCACTGGGTGTGGGGCGGAGGGTGGCTGGGAAGACTCGGCGCGCTCGACTTCGCCGGCGGCACCGTCGTGCATGTGAATGCGGCGGCGGCGGCTCTCGTCTGCGCGATCGTCGTCGGCTCTCGGAAGGATTATGCGCGTCAGGCGATCCTGCCGCAGAACGTTCCCTTCACGCTTCTCGGCGCGGGATTGCTCTGGCTTGGATGGTTCGGATTCAACGCCGGCAGCGCACTGGCGGCAAACGGAACAGCGGCGCTGGCTTTCGCGAACACGATGCTCGCGCCGGTGGCGACGCTCGTCGTCTGGACGATTCTCGATCTCGTCCGCAACAAGAAAGCGACCGCGGTCGGCGCGGCGACCGGCATCGTCGTCGGACTCGTCGCCATCACGCCTGCCGCGGGATTCGTCAGTCCGATGAGCGGCATCATCATCGGCGCCATCGCGGCGTTCCCGAGCTACTTCGCACTGCTCTACCGCGCGACGACACGGCTCGATGACTCGCTCGACGTCGTCGCCGCGCATGGCGTCGGCGGTATCGTCGGCGCCCTGCTCACCGGCGTGTTCGCATCGAAAGGGTGGAACGCCGCCGGCGGCGACGGATTGATCTACGGCAACGCGCGGCAGCTCGGCGTGCAGGCGATCGCCATCCTGGCGACGCTCATCTACAGCTCGCTCGGCACACTCGTGATCGTCAAAGTGCTTGCGCTCATCACCCGGCTGCGCACCGATCCACGCGAGGAAGGGATGGGTATGGATTTCACGCAGCACGGCGAAGAGGCGTACAGCCGAGGAGAGGGAGCGTTGCTGCTGCTGGAGAGAAAGGGCGAACCATGAAACTCGTCGTGGCCATCATCCGCTCCGACCGATTGAGCTATGTGCTCGAAGAGTTGTTCCAGGCGAAAGTCGCGGGCCTGACGATCAGTCGCGTGCAGGGTCACGGCGGCGAGACCGAACGAGTCGAGACGTATCGCGGCACGACCGTGAAGATGGAGTTGTCGGACAAAGTACGGCTGGAGATCGGCGTCTCCGATCATTTCGTAACCCCGACGGTCAACGCGATCGTGGCCGGCGCGCGCACAGGCGATGTCGGCGATGGAAAGATCTTCGTGATGCCGGTCGAGCGCGTGATTCGGATCCGCACCGGTGAAGAGGATCGTGCGGCAGTGACTCCGGTGGGGGTGCCTGCGGATTGAAGGTCGTGCGTGACAGGTCGTAGGTACCGTGGGCCTCTTGCCCTGAGGCCCCCGATACCCACGACCCACGACCGACGACCATATGCCGACCAAGCACGATCCCTACGCCGCACTCAGGGTCAAGAACTTCCTCTGGCTGATCCTCAGCTATGCGACGTCGACCGTCGCGCGTGAAGGGCAGATCGTCGTCGTGAGCTGGCAGGTCTTCGAAGTCACGCGCGATCCGCTCTCGCTCGGCATGATCGGTCTTGCCGAAGCGCTGCCGTTCATCGCCGTGGCGTTATATGCGGGACATATCGCCGACCGTGCGCCG
>DASXRT010000201.1:0-14471 GCA_036506455.1 Thermoanaerobaculia bacterium | reverse complement strand
ATCGCTATCACGGTTGCTTCCCGGCCCACAACACGAGGTAGCGCGTGACCTCGATGTTCTTCGGCGAGGGAGCGATGGAGATCTCTTCGACTTCGCGTGCCTTCGCCATCAGGTCGTCGCGAAGCGCCTGCAGCTCCTTGTCCCATGCGCGCTGCACCTGGGCGATGTTCTCGAGATAGTCGACCTCGCGCGCTGATTGCGTCGCTTCCGCAACCGCGGCCGGACGTCCGCTGGTGATGTTGTACAGCGCCTGACCCCAGGCGACATTGACATCCTGCGCGGCACGATCGGCCGGAGTCTCGTCAGCCTTTTCGCGGTCGCGTTGCTCGCGCTCTGATTTTTCGCGGAGCTGATCGATGCGGCGCCGGAAGGTGCTTTCCAGCCGCTCCGTCTCCTCAGCGAGACGCCGATTCGCTTCCTCGGTGCACCGCTCCAGAAACGCCTCGCGCGATTCGCCCGGTTCCGAGTACAACGCGAAGGCGGGATCGTGAAAGATGAGCAGGCGCTCGTTCTCTTCGAGAAATGTGCGGAACGATTCCTCCGACTCCATTGCGCTCTGGACGACCATTTCCGCGCGGATGCTCGACGCCACTCGCCGCGCCGGATCGCGAACTGTACGGAGGTCAAGCCGATTCGTGTCAAGAGGCCGCGCCAGGTGCCACAACACGCGCCCGTCGATATCTTCGATCGGCGCTGCGTAAGAACGAACGACGCTGTGATGCGTTCCGCTTCGTCCTTCCACGTGCGTCACCACTGCCTCGGCGAGAATGAACGGCTTGTACTCACCGCGATCGCCGTGGACGTAGAGCTGTTCCACTTCTCCATTGCGACGAGCGGCGGCTATACGCGCGCGACCGGCGGTGACCGTTGACTGCGTATCGTCGCCATGTTGAATCGTGAGTCCATGCGCGACCGGCACGGCGTCGAGGACGCGACCCGGCACGTTGCCGAGCGCCTGGACGATCGCCTCGCGTTGCTCGGGTGGAAACAGGAAGACGATGCATCCCCCGCCCCCCGCCCCGCACACCTTCCCGCCCCACGCCCCCGCCGTCAGAGCCGCATCGATCGCCGCTTCGATTTCCGGAGTCGAGATGCCGGCGATCAGCGCTTTGCGTTGATCCCACTCCTTCGCCAACGCCTTCCCCGCCTTTTTGAAGTCGCCGGCCTCGAGCGCCTTCTCCATATCGATCGAGGTCTGCGCAATCCGGTCGAATCCGCGATGCACTTTCTTCTTGCCTTCGATCTGCCGCTTGTACATCTCCCAGTTGTTCGTGCCGGAGAAGTGCGCCACACCGCTGTAATGCAGCAGCATGCGCGAGGCGAGATCGGCGATCGGAATGCCGATGGGATGTCGTTTCGGTGCGCCCGGCTCGAGTCGCAGCGATGCCAGTCCACCGAACACAGCCGGGTAGTAGTCCTGAATGCCGGCGGGGACGCCGAGGAGCCGGGTCTCGAGGTCGCGGACGAGGAAGATGAGGTCGTCGCCATCGAGAGGAGCGCCGGCGAGCTGTGACAACGCCCGTACGAGCGTGATGCTCAGTGCCGAGGAGCCGCCGAGGCCTGAGCCGCGGGGAGCGTCGGTGCGAGTGGTGATGCTGATGCCGTTGAGATGAAAGTGTTCGGCGAGGCGATAGATCAGCGCCGCTTTGGGATCGGCGGAGAGCTCCTGCAGCGATTCATAACGCTGGCGGTACTGCTGATCGGTGAGATGAATCTCGATCGCGCCGTCCCCGGTCTCGACGACCTCGGACTCCGCGTAGTAGGAGATAGCGACGTTGACCGTCCGCGAGCCAGGATGAAAGAGGTAGAGCGGCCAGAGGTCGAGAGTCCCTCCGGCGAGATCGGCGCGCACCGGCGCCCGGACGATCACTTTGTTCATTTTGGGACCCGCGAGTGCTAAAAGAGTGCTCGGCGTTTATGCGTCATCTGCGCGAGCTGCTGCGGTCCGGATGATAGCCGCGGAAGGAGCATCGCGACACTCTTTTTGTATCGCTGCAGCGAGTCGCCGTGCAGCGGGTCGGGCGTAATCGACTTCAGCTTCAGAGGATCGAGCCATTTGCCGCCGTCGCTGACGCGGTAGTCGAGATGCGGTCCGGTGACGAGGCCGGTCGCGCCGACGTAGCCGACCACGTCGCCCTGCGTGACGCGCGTACCGCGCCGAATGCCTTTCGCGAATCGCGAGAGGTGCAGGTACATCGTCTCGATGCGCGACGTGTGACGGATGCGGATGAAGTTTCCCTCGCTGCGGCTGTAGCCGGTCTGCATGATGACGCCATCTGCGGTCGACATCACAGGAGTTCCGACCGGCGCGCCGTAGTCGACGCCGTGATGCGGCCGGAAGTAGTGCAGCACAGGATGAAAACGCCGTTTCGAGAAGCGTGAGGTGATGCGCGTGAACTGCAGCGGCGCCTTGAGAAACTGCTTGCGCAGCGGTGTCGCGGTCCGCGCGTAATAGCCGGCGGTCCCGTCCGGCAACTCGTGCCGGAACGCTTCATACGTCCTGCCTTCGTGGATGAACCGAGCCCCAAGTACGGGACCGTAACCGATGAGATCAGGGCCGGAGAACTTCTTCTGGACGACGGCGCTGAAGGAATCACCTTTCTGGAGCGAGAAGAAATCGATGTCCCACTGAAAGATATCGACGAGCTGCTGCACGAGCTGGGGCTGCTCGCCGGCGTTGCGAAGCGCTTCATAGAGCGATGAATCGATCTCGGCGGCGATGATCGTATTGATCGAGAGCTGCTGTGCCGGCCGGGGAGTGACCAGGAATGTGCCATCGTCGCTTCGCTCGGCGTCGACGGATCCCCAACCGGTCACGCGCATCTGCACGGCGTCGACATCCCCGCGCGGGTCGTAATGGAAACGCATGAGATTCCCGGGGCGGATGCGGCGGACATCGATCGAGCGGCCGAATTCATTCGCCAGGACTGCGCTGTCACGTCGCGACAATCCTCCCGCAACGAGCACGGCATCGAGTGTGTCGTCCTCTTCGATGGTGAGGATCATCGAATGCTGTGGCAATCCGCTGCTGCGCTGCAGGGTGAGATCGGCGTATCGAAGCGGTGGCACGATGATCGAGGCGCGCGTCATCAGCGGCACCGACGACGGCTCCATCGCCACCGCGGCGAGGACCAGCGGGATGGCGATGGGAAGAGCGGCCGCGACGAATGTTCGCCGCCTGCGAATCGCCTTACGCCTGAGATCACCCTGGCGTTTCATTGACTCGAAGTTTGTGTACTCAGGACCTGCGTCTGCGATTTGTTGATCTGATCGGCGAAATCGATCTTCCGATACTCGGCGGGGATCCGGAACATCGAATCGTCTGCCTTCGCCTCGTTGATCGCCGTGACCGTCATCTCGCGCGTCTGCGTGCGCGAGGCCGGCAGCGCGAGTTTCGATCCCACAGGTTGTGGCCCCGTCTCATTGATGGTCACCACCTGAATGGTCTGCTTGAGCGGGAATCCCTTGATCTTCGTGGTCTCGGCGGCGATCAGTTCGTCGACCTTGGTGTTGCCCGTCTGAATGTTGCTGTTCGAGAATGCCGCCTCGACGGCGTCGCCGAAGCGCACCGTGGTCCACTTGTCGATCGTGGTCCGCACCGCCTGCTTCAGGGCCATGTTCCGGAAGTTGATCGTGATGTCGTAGGTCATGGTCAGGCGGTAGTGATCGGCGGGAATCCCGGCGATGACTTTCACGTCGTCGAGCTTCGTCACCGTCGACAGCAAATTGCCGATCGCGATGTTGCTCGTGCCGACCGCACTGGCGATGGCCAGGCTGTTCACTTCGGTGTAAGTCTTCTGCGTCGGATCGACGAACAGCAGCTTGCGCAAGCCGTCCGTGGAGATGACGTAGGTGCCCGGCGGATATGTATTGCCGGAGATGAACTCGACCCGCGAGCGAGCGCCATCGATCAGCGCGCGGGCGTTGAAGTCGGCAGCCGGCTCGTCACGAACGTCGGACCGGCTCGTTTGAAAATACTCGTATTGAACCGCCGCAAAGGCCGCATGCCCCGTCAGCAGGAGCGCCACCACGCCACCCATCACGTTTCTTTTCATTGCTAACCTCGGCTGTCACTTGAGTATACACGGAGGAATCTGGACGGCGGTAGCGGCGTTGTCCTGACACCATGCTCAAACGTACGCTCTTTGCGGCCGCGCTTGGTGCGGCGGCGATCGCCACGCCCCTTCTCGCGGCGAGCAAGCCGGCCCCGGTCACGATCGAGTCGGTCATCAAGAAGGTTCAGCAACAGCAGAAGAAGACGCAGACCCTCCAAGCCGAATTCAAGCAGGAGAAGGAGCTCGCGCTCCTGTCGAAGCCTGAGGTGTCGACGGGGACGTTCGTGTTTTCGAAGCCGAACAATGTGCTCTGGTCGTA
Source organism: Thermoanaerobaculia bacterium (assembly GCA_036506455.1). Taxonomy (GTDB): domain Bacteria; phylum Acidobacteriota; class Thermoanaerobaculia; order Gp7-AA8; family Gp7-AA8; genus DASVHS01. Next base: position 10,097 of record DASXRT010000201.1, on the reverse strand, counting down.
CGACGCACCGAAGCGCGTGCAGATGCTGATCTCCGGCGGCACGCTGACGACCTATTACCCCGACCTCAACAAAGCCGAGCGCATCGATGTGAAGCGCTTCGAGGATCGCATCTTCAAATACATGGGGGCTTCCGGCGCGATCGATGAGCTTTCACGCTATTTCGATTTCACGTTCACCGACACCTCGACGAGTCCGACCTGGGTACTCGATCTGAGTCCGAGGAGCCGCGCCGTGGCCAAGCGCGTCAAGCACATCAGGATCTGGATCGAGAAGGACACCTACCTCACTTCGAAGTTCGAGTACGTCGAAGGCGACGGCGACATCACCCGCTACGAGTTCACGAAAATCAAAGTGAATCAACCGATCGAGCAGGGACGATTCACGCTCAACCTTCCCGCCAACGTGAAGGTCGAGCAGATGAAGATTCAGTAGTTGCGTTTTTCGCTGCTTCACACCGACGGTTCCGCACGCCTCGGACGCATCACCACTGGCCACGGGACGGTCGATACGCCAGCCTTCATGCCAGTGGGGACACTGGCCTCCGTCAAGTCGCTGACGACCGAACAACTGAAACAGCTCGGCCCCGAGATCATCCTCAACAACACGTATCACTTGATGCTCCGGCCGGGAATCGAGCTGCTCGAGCGTCTCGGCGGAGTGCACAAGTTTCAGTCGTGGGACCGCGCCATCCTCAGCGATTCGGGCGGTTTTCAGGTCTTCTCGCTGGCCTCGATCCGCAAAGTTCGCGAGGAAGGGGTCGAGTTCCGCAGTCACATCGACGGCTCGCTCCATTTTCTGTCGCCGGAGACCTCGATCGACATTCAGCGGAGGATGGGCGTCGATATCGCCATGGCCTTCGATGAGTGTCCGCCCTACGGCTGGTCGCGCGACGAGATCGAGAAATCGATGGAGATGACGCACCGCTGGGCGAAGAGGTCATTGCTTGCGCGAAAAGACTCTTCACCAGCGCTCTTCGGAATCGTGCAGGGTGGTACATATCACGAGCTCCGCAAACACAGCGTCGAGGAAATCGCGTCGCTCGACTTCGACGGCATCGCCATCGGCGGCGTCGCCGTGGGCGAGTCGAAAGGAGAGATGCTCGACATCATGCGTTTCACGACGCCGCTGCTGCCGTCCGACAAACCACGCTATCTCATGGGCGTCGGTACGCCTGAGGATCTTCTCGATGGCGTCGAGGCAGGCGGCGACATGTTCGACTGTGTCATGCCCACTCGGAACGCGCGCAACGGATCACTCTTTACGAGTCAGGGGAAGATCGCCATCAAGAACGCGAAATATGCTGACGACGAGGGGCCGCTCGATCCCCACTGCTCATGTCTTACCTGCCGCACGGTCTCACGGGCGTATCTACGTCATCTGTATACCAACGACGAGATTGCCGCCCACGTCTACAACACCATCCATAACGTCTCGTTCTACCTTGACTTGATGAGGGGTATCCGGCAATCTATCGCGTCCCATTCGTTCGCGGCGTTTCGCGCGACCTTCCTGAACCAACAACCGACAACGGACAACCAATGATTATTGCTTTCCTTCAAACCGGCGGCGGCACCGGCGCGCTGATCGCTCAGATCCTGCCGATCGTGGCCATCGGTCTCGTTTTCTACTTCATCGTCATCGCCCCGGCGAACAAGCAGCGCCGCAGGACTCAGGAAATGCTGAACTCGCTGAAAAAGGGCGATCGCGTCGTCACGTCCGGCGGGATTTACGGGACGATCCAGGGTGTTGAGCCAGAAGTCGTTTATCTGAAGATTGCTGAGAATGTAAAAGTCAAGGTCGCGCGTTCTGCGATTACCGGTGTCCTGACCGGCGATACCGAGTGACGCCCGTCATCCTGAGCGTAGCGAAGGATCTCCAGATGAGATGCTTCGCGTTGCTCAGCATGACGTAACAATGCTCCGGAGGAAATCTTGAACAGAAGTGTCATGTGGAAGGTCGGACTCATCATCGCCGTGCTCGTGCTGTTTTCGATCGGCCTGATCCCCACGAAGAACAATCCCGAACCGATCCGACGCGGTCTCGACCTCAAGGGCGGGACGCATCTGGTCATGCGCGTCAACATCGGTGACGCTGTGCGCCTGGAAATCGATCAGGCCATGGAGATGCTCAAGACCCAGGCGGCGAACAACAAGCTTCCCACTCCCACCGTGCGCCGCCTGAGCGACTCGTCGTTCGCGGCTCTGCCGCCGGCGGGCGTATCCACGGCGGAGTACGAGCGCATCGGGAAGGACTACCTCGTGACGTTCGATCAGTCGCGCGCGGTGGATGGCTCGCTCGTCTTCAGGATGAAGCCGGCCGCTCTCACGCAGTTGCGGCACGATACCGTCAGCCAGGCCGTCGAGACGATCGACAACCGCGTCAACGCTCTCGGCGTCACCGAGCCGATCATCGCTCCGCAGGGCGAGGATCGCATCGTCATTCAGCTCCCCGGCGTCGATGACCCGGCCCGAGTGAAAGACATCATCAAGACGACCGCGCAACTGCAGTTCCGCATGGTCGAAGGGAATCCGGCAGCGGATCCGAAAACCGTCGAGACTTCGCTTCCGGCGAATCTGAAGAACGACGTCGACATCCTGGCCGGAACTCGCGAGGATGAGCTGGGTCGTGCCGCCGGCGTCGAGTACTACGCCGTGAACAAATCCGTCCCGGTCAGCGGTCGCGATCTGAAAACCGCACGCGTACAGAAGGGACGCCTCGGCGAGCCGGTCATCGGCTTCTCGCTGACTCCCGACGGCGCGCCGAAGTTCGGAGCGCTCACCGGAGCGAACGTCGGCCGCCGGCTGGCGATCGTTCTCGATAATCGCGTCGTGTCCGCTCCCCGGATCAACAGTCAGATCACCGATCAGGGTGTGATCGAAGGCAGCTTCACGAATCAGCAGGCCAGCGACCTGGCGCTCATTCTGCGCAGCGGCTCGCTGCCCGCTTCGCTGACGACGCTCGAAGAGCGGACGGTCGGCCCGTCGCTCGGCCGCGACTCCATCCGCCAGGGCGTGATGGCGTCGATCATCGGCTTCGTTCTGCTGATCGCCGCCGTGCTCGCCTACTACAAGGGCGCAGGAATCAATGCCGTGCTGGCACTGCTGCTGAACCTCGTTATCCTTCTGGGGATGATGGCGTACTTCAAGGCGACCCTCACGCTGCCCGGCATCGCCGGCATCATCCTGACTCTCGGCATGGCCGTGGACTCGAACGTGCTCGTGTTCGAGCGCATCCGCGAAGAGCTGCGCGAAGGCAAGACCGTGCGGGCAGCGATCGAGAACGGTTTCTCGCGTGCGTTCGCGACGGTGATCGATACGCACCTCACGACCATCATCGCCGCTCTGTTTCTCTTTCAGTTCGGAACGGGACCGATCAAAGGCTTTGCTGTCACGCTGCTCATCGGTCTGGGCGCATCCGTGTTCACCGCGTTCTTCGTGTCGCGGATGATCTTCGACATCGTCTACAGCGCGACCGAGCGTCCGCAGGCCATCAGTATTTAAGGCGAGGAATCACCATGCAGATTTTCGTCAACCCGAATTACAACTTCGTACGCTGGCGCCTCTACTGGTTCGCCTTCTCGGTCCTCTTCATCGCCGTCGGCGCCGTCATCTTCTTCACGAAGGGCATCGACCTCGGCATCGACTTCTCCGGTGGCGCGAACATCATCCTGAAGTTCCGCGATCAGGTTCCCATCTCGACTCTCCGCGCGCAGCTTCCGGATGCGACCATCCAGCAGTACGGGAAGCCGGAAGATCGCTCGGTACTGATCCGCCTTCCTCAGCTCCATCGTGAAGGCGACTACGCCGGCAACGTCGTGGCGCAACTTCACAAGGCGCTCAACCCGGAATCCGCGGCCAAGCACGACCTGAATTACTACGGCAGCGATCGTCTCTTCGGCCTCCTGCAGCAGTTCGACCCGGACGCCAAGGGGACGAACGTCGACGCGCAGCGCTATTACCGAGATCTCGCCGATCGCATCATCGCGAAGCGATCGGAGCTCAGCATCTTTACCAGCAAGCAGCAGGTGACGAGCGTCACCGGCGTGACGCCTCGCATCGCCCAGGTCCTCAATGACAAGTGCTTCCTCGGTCGCTTCAACGTTCTCAATCAGGAAACGGTCGGCCCGCAGGTCGGCCGGGAGTTGCAGCAGAAAGCGCTGTGGGCGATCGTCCTCTCGGCGATCGCGATGGGTGTCTACATCAGTCTGCGTTTCGACGTGATGTTCGGCGTCAGCGCTGTGGCCTGCATCGTCCACGACGTTCTCGTGTCGCTGGCGTTCCTGCTGATGATGCGACTCGAGTTTTCGCTGAACATCGTGGCCGCACTCCTCACCATCGTCGGCTACTCGATCAATGACACGGTCGTCATGTACGACCGCGTGCGTGAGAACCGCCGCAAGATCAAGAAGCCGATGACGCTCGCCGAAGAGCTGAATCTGGCGATGAATCAGACCCTGTCGCGAACGATTCTTACGAGCGGCACGGTCTTCCTTGTTCTCGTCGCACTGATCGCGTTCGGCGGCAACGTCATCCGCGGCTTCGCCTGGATCCTGATGATCGGCGTGGTTTCGGGTACGTACTCGACCATCTCGATCGTCCCGGCCGTGGCTCTGTGGTGGGAGAAGCTCACCGGGCGGAAGCGAGCCGTGGCGACGTCACCGCTGCGAAGCGATATGCGTGAGGCCACGCAGCCGGCGAGGAAGCGGAAAGTGAGCTGACGAGTGCGGCGAAGCCGCGGATGAGGGGTAGCCCTCACCCGGCCTTCGGCCACCTCTCCCGCAAGCGGGAGAGGGACACTGAGATACGATTCGCTCCCGATGGGCAAAGACCTCGGCAGCGAGTCACTCGAGTATCACTCCAACGGCCGCCCTGGAAAGATCGAAGTCGTCCCCAGCAAGCCGACCGCAACGCAGCGCGACCTCTCGCTCGCGTACACGCCCGGTGTCGCGCGGCCATGTCTCGAGATCGCGAAGAACCCCGCCGACGTCTACAAGTACACGGCCAAGGGCAATCTCGTCGCCGTCATCACCAATGGCACCGCGGTCCTCGGACTCGGTGACATCGGCGCCGCCGCCGGCAAGCCGGTGATGGAAGGAAAGGGCGTCCTCTTCAAGCGCTTCGCCGACATCGACGTCTTCGACATCGAGATCGATACGCACGACGCCGAGGAGTTCATTCGCTGCGTCAAGCTGCTGGAGCCGACGTTCGGCGGGATCAATCTGGAGGACGTCGCGTCCCCTGACTGCTTCATGATCGAAGAGCGGCTGAAGAAGGAGATGAAGATTCCCGTCTTCCATGACGATCAACATGGGACGGCGATCATCTCCGCGGCCGCACTCGTGAACGCGCTGGAGATCGCAGGCAAGAAGATCGGCAAGGTGAAGTTGGTGATCTCGGGCGCCGGCGCCGCGGCGATGGCGTGCCTGCGCCTCTACATCAAGCTCGGCCTGAAGAAGGAGAACGTCCTCCTCGCCGACCGCAAAGGCGTGATCTACAAAGGCCGCGTCGAAGACATGACGCCGTACAAGGAAGAGTTCGCAGCCGATACCAAGGCGCGCACGCTGGCCGACGCCGTGAAGGGCGCCGACGTGTTGCTCGGGTTGTCGGTCGGCGGCATCGTCACGCAGGACATGGTCCGCTCGATGGCCAAGGATCCGATCGTGTTCGCGATGGCCAATCCCGATCCGGAGATCACGTACGACGACGCGGTGGCCGCGCGCCCCGACGTGATCATGGCCACCGGCCGTTCCGATTACCCGAACCAGGTCAACAACGTCCTCGGATTCCCATTCATCTTTCGAGGAGCGCTCGACTGCCGCGCCACGACCATCAATGAGGAGATGAAGCTGGCCGCGTCGAAGGCGCTCGCCGATCTCGCCAAGCAGGACGTGCCTGACTCCGTCCTGCGCGCGTACTCGAAAGACCGGTTTGCCTTCGGGCGCGAGTATCTGATCCCGAAGCCGTTCGATTACCGCGTGCTCCTCACCGTGCCCGTTGCCGTTGCGAAGGCGGCGGCAGAAACCGGAGTCGCGCAGCAGCCGATCGGCGATTACGAGGCTTATCGCCACAAGCTCGAGCAGATGCTCGGCCGCTCGCGCGGTTTGATGCACGACATCTACTCGCGCGCACGGCAGAACCCGAAGCGCATCGTGTTTCCGGAGGGGGAGCAGGAGAAGATCATCCGCGCCGCGAAGATCCTCATCGAAGAAGGCATCGCTCACCCGATTCTTCTCGTGCGACCCAACGAGATCGACGGTCTGCTCGAGAAGTACAACATCGACCCGTCGAAGGTGACGACGATCGATGTGAGCTGTTCACCGAAGTTCGACGAGTACGCGCAGCGCTTCGCCGATCTGCGCCGCCGCCATGGCATCACTCTTCCCGACGCGAAGCGCGTCGTCAGAGGCAGAAACTATTTCGCGATGATGATGATCGAGAGCGGCGACGCCGATGGCGTGATCGCCGGACTGCGCGCGTACTATCCGGCGACGATCCGTCCGGCTCTCCAGATCGTGAAGACGAAACCGGGAGTGAAGCATGTCTCGGGCGCATATCTATTGATGTTCAAGAACAGCATGCTCGTGCTCGCCGACACGACGGTGAACATCGATCCGACAGCCGAGCAGCTCGCCGAGATCGCCGCCCTGTCCGCGGAGACAGCGAAGCGATTCAATCTCGAGCCGCGCATCGCCATGGTGTCGTTCTCGAACTTCGGCTCGACGAAAGATCCGGCCGCGGAGAAAGTGGCCGCGGCTGTCCAGATTCTGAAAGAGACTCGCCCCGACCTCATCGTCGAAGGCGAGATGCAGGCCGATACCGCCGTCTATCCGGAGATCGCCCGCAGCGAATATCCGTGGAGCGCGATCCAGGGCGACGCGAATGTGCTCGTGTTTGCCAATCTCGACGCCGCGAACGCCGCGTACAAACTATTGTGGCGTGTCGCCGGCGCGGAGGTGATCGGCCCGATCCTGCAGGGATTGTCAAAGCCGGTGCATGTGCTGCAGCGCGGCGTCGACGTCAACGACATCGTGAACATGGCGGCGATCGCGGTACTCGATGCCCAGGAAGCCGGCGCTACTCCCGCGCCACACACGCCCGCACGAGCGCGCTGAGCGCGGCGATGTCGAACGGCTTCGGCAGGAATGCGCAGATCCCTTTGTCGATGGCGTGGACCAGTTCGGGCTCGCGATTCGCGCTGACGATGATCACCGGAATCTTCGACAGCGCCGGATCGGAGAGGCGTTCCTGCAGGACGTCCCAGCCGGAGACGACCGGCATCATCAGATCGAGAACGACGATGTCGGGGTGTTGGCTGCGCATCAGGTCGAGCGCCTCGCGCCCGTTCGACGCCTCGAGAAACCCGTAACCGTCGCGCTTCAGCGCGGCCATGATGAGACGGCGAATCGCCGGATCGTCGTCGGCGACGAGGACACGGTTCGCCCGTTCTTCAGCTCGAGCTTCCGATCCCTGGACCACTTCGCGAAATGTGGCATGCACAACGAGTGCCCCGGAGCTCGGAATGACGTGAACACGAAATTGTTCATCCTCACGTGAAGATTGCAGTGGCCATGTCGGGCGGCGTCGATTCGTCGACGGCCGCGTACATGCTCAAGTCCGCGGGACACGAGGTTGTCGGTCTGTCGATGCAGATGTACGACAATCTCAAGAACGCGGACTCGACGTATGGCGGATGCTGCACGATCGACGACCTTGCCGACGCGAAGCGCGTGGCGTGGAAGCTCGGCATCCCGCACTTCACGCTCAATCTCGAGTCGAGCTTTCACGACAAGGTGATCAAGCCGTTCGTGCAGTCGTATCTGAGCGGCACGACGCCGAGTCCGTGCGTCCTCTGCAACACGCACGTGAAGTTCGATCTGTTTCACCAGAAGGCTGTCGCGATCGGCGCGGAAAGAATCGCCACCGGCCACTATGCGCGCATCACGCGGCATAACGGGACGCTCGAGCTTCGCAAGGCGAAGGATCTGGCGAAGGACCAGTCGTACTTTCTCTTCGAGCTGACGCAGGATCAGCTTCGCGACGCCCTGTTTCCCCTCGGCGAGCTGACCAAGCCGGAAGTGCGTGCGATCGCCGAGGAGGGTGGATTGTCCGTCGCGCGCAAGAAGGAGTCGTACGAGATCTGCTTCGTCCCGCGGAAGGACGGCTATCCGGCGATCGTCGAGCGCGAAGCGGGCATCACACCGGCCGAAGGCGCCGGCGAGATCGTCGATATCGACGGCAACATCGTCGGCCGCCACGATGGTTACTACCACTTCACGATCGGCCAGCGCCGCGGTCTGCAGATCGGCGGAACCGCGGAGCGCACATACGTCATCGATGTGAATCCGTTCACGAAGCGCGTGACCGTCGGTCCGGGATCAGCGTTGGAGAAGAGCGAGCTGATCGCCGAGCGCGTGCACTGGATCTCGGGCGACATTCCGGATGCTCCGATCGAGGTCGCGGCGCGCGTGCGCTCGCGCCAGGCTGACGTCGCCGCAACGGTGACGCCACTCGACCGCAACCGTGCTCGCGTGACCTTCGCGCACAAGCTGCGCGCGATCGCTCCCGGCCAGGCCGTCGTCTTCTACCAGGACGACCTCTGCCTGGGCGGCGGCTGGATCGCGCCTGACTGAGATCGCTAGAAGTGAAGGGTGACGTCGCGCGTCTGCGCCAGACCCTTCAGCGAACGGACCTTGATCGGCGAGTCCGATAGAAACAGATAGCGATACGAGCCGTCTCCGTATACGGAGAAGAATGCGACGACGTCGACATTGTGCAACTCGCTGACCAGTTGCTTCATCGCCGTGTCGTATTCATCATTCTTCGGCGGAGACACGAGATCGGTGCGCAGCGTCGCGTACTGGCGCGGGCGAATCTCGCCGGTAGTCGTGAGATCGCGCTGGATCTGCCAGATCTCGTTGTGATGCTCGCGCAGCGTCTTGTGCGTCTCCTCGGAGATCGGTGCGGTCTTCGCCTGCAACTGTTTCTGAAGGTCGGATCCGAGGATCGAGGGCTTCTCGATGTCGGCGAGAGTGGCGCGGGGCCGGAGGCCGTAGTAGCGGCCATCGGTGGAAACGAGCTTGATTACGACGGGCGGATCGAAATGGTTCGCGACATAGAAAACGCGGATCGTGTCGCTGAACTCGCGATCGAGCCGGTCGTATGCGGCGCGATTGGATGGAACATCGATGTGCACGGCCCAGTAGCGAGGAAGGTCGGCGGCCGTCGCCGAAGTGGCGAAAAGAAGCAGCATCAGTACTTGTCGCATCGCCAGTGTGACGTGGCATCAGTCTCTGCGGTAACGTACGCGCCCCGGTGGTCGCACTTCTCTACTTCATCACTGCTGTCGTCCTCCTCGGGCTCACGCATCGCTTCTTCACTCCGCTGACTCGCGGTGCGGCGCTCGCACTGTTGCTGCTGCCGCTCTGTTTTACGTGGCGTGCCGTGCTCAGGGATCGGATTTACGCGCCCGCCGAGATGCCTTACATCTCTCAGCCGCTCGGCGATCACGCGCGGGCACTCGGAGTCGGCAAGCCGCATACCCCGAGGCTGGCGGACATCGCCTTTCAGATGATTCCGTGGCGCGAGGCGACCCGCCGGTCTCTCGCCGAACGCCAGTGGCCGCTTCTCAATCGCTTCGAGCTTTGCGGCGACGTGCTGGCTGGGGCGGGCCAGCCGGCGGTGTTCAGTCCGTTCACTCTGATCGCGTGTCTGCTGCCGGCGCCGCTGAGTTTCACATACACCGCCGCGATCGCCTTTTTCATCGCCGGTCTGGGCGCGTTCCTGCTCGCCCGTGAGCTCGGATGCAGCGCCGGCGCATCGATGTTCGCAGCAGCGGGATGGATGTTTTCAGGACCGGTTGCGCTGATGATCCTGTGGCCGCTTGGATTCTCATGGATCCTGCTGCCGCTGGTCCTCGCGGCGACGCATCGCCTGGTTCACGCGCCCGATTCCAGATCGGTGGCATTGCTCACGGCGTCGCTGTCGCTCGAGATTCTGGCCGGGCATCCGGAGACGGTGCTTCACGTCACAGCGATCGCATTTGCTTTCGGTCTGTTCGAGTCGTGGCTGGAGCGACAAAACAGGATCAAGGCGATCGT
>DASXRT010000200.1:0-5430 GCA_036506455.1 Thermoanaerobaculia bacterium | reverse complement strand
GTTGGAATGTTTCGCTTCGTTTTTTCTTCGCGGAGTAGAAAAAACTGAAAACCAAAGACCTGACCCCTCAGAGGCCGGTGTAAGCCTCGTCCTGCTCGATCCGCGACAGGATCCAGCCGAAGTCGCCGCTCGTGAGTTTGCCGCCGCACGAGCTGCAGACGCCGGTCATTCCGACGCGGACGGCGGCACCGCAGTTCGGACAGGATACGGACGCGGCCGGGTCGGAATCCGTGCCGCGCGTGCGAATCATCGTCCAGTACTCGCTCCACCACCGCGTCTGCTCGCGAGAGCCGGCGACGACACTACCGCTTTCGTCGATCGTGTAATCGTGTCCGTACGCCCACATCCGAACAGTGATCGCGTCGTAGAACGCATCGGAATCGACCTTCACCGGATCGATCCGCTGAATCGTGTATCGATCGACGATGTTCTTCAATCGTTGCGTGATGTACGCATCGATCCAGTAGCGATGAGTCTGAAACAACGGCTCGGTCTCGAGCGGCCGGACGCGCTCCCAGTCACGCGCGGTCCAGGCATCCTGAAGTTTGATGGCAATCTCGCGCACGCGTGCGATCAGGTCTTCCCAGCGGAAGTGCGAATGGGCGGCCTCGAACTTTCTCTTCGCTTCTGCGAAGCTTGGTTGCTGAACGGTCGGAAGCTCCGTCCCGACTTCGGGCACGGTCGATGTAAGGAGCGGTCCGCGCGATTCTCTCTTCAGCGGCGTGATGCTTCGCACGTACCACTGGAACGAGCCGTCGGAGATCTTCACACCGCAGAATTCGCAGGAGCCGTCCGTCCGCGTCTGCAACGCGGCCCCACAGCGAGGACAGTGCTCGGCCTTTGCCTTCTGCGGAGGTGGCGACAGGATGTCGCGCCGACGCTCGAATCGCCAACGCTCCTTCACGTACCAGGCCGATTCGCGTGGCGTCAAAGCATTCGTGAAGACCTCGGTCATGTTCGCGTCATATGTGATGTCGACGCTGACGACCGGAAAATGGAGCTGCTCGATTCCGCCGACTTCCATCGCGCCAACGACGATTCCTTTCACCTCGGTCGGCCGCAAGGGACCGCGGGTCTCGAGAACTTTACGGGCCGCGTCGCTCAGGTAAGGAGCGTAGCGAGCGAGATCGCCCGCGCCGCGGGCGTGGTGGACGCGCGCGTACAGCGCGTAGCAGAAGTCGTCGAATACGATACGCGAGAAGTTCGGATCGAAATCCTGTAGCAGCTCGATGCGACTGGCGCGTGGCCGGCTCGTCGCCTGCGCCTGATAGACGACCGGCGTAGCGCGAGATGTTTTGGCTGCCGCTTGGAAGATAACGACGAATAACAATAAGAAACAGAAGTAACCGACAAAGGCGCAGCCGGGCACTTCCACACTCTCGCCACCGCCACCGCCACGACTACTACTACTACTACTACTCGAACCGCTGCTGCTGTAACTGCTGCTGCCTCCGCTATGACTGCTGCCAGAGCTGGAGCTGGACGTGCTGCTGCTTCCGCCCGAGTACGACTGCCCTCCGCCGACGCGTGCGAACGCAGCGCCGGCGCAGATCATGAGCAGCAGCAGAATTGAAAGTGTCCGTCTCATTCACTCACCACGCGCATTTCGTTCGACAGCTCGTCGACGTCGGCCGCTGCCGCAGGCAGATGGCGCACGAGAAGCGGCTCCAAACTGCGCAGAACTTCCGGGAGATCTTCGATCCGCGCGTTCCGGCTCCGAATCGAAGCCGCGAGCTGGTTCCATTCGAGAACCGGCACGGCGTCGAGCACGCCGCGATCAGCAATGAGCTCGATCCGCCGCTCCAACTGCGACAGCATGACGAGCATTCCGGTTTCGCGCCGTGTGTTTCCGACTCCGCGCTCCACAAATGCCGCGGCGGCGGTCGTGCGCACGCGCTCGGCGCGATCACGAGCGTTCGTCATGAGCCGCCGGATCGCGTTACTGAAATTCGATGTGAGTTGGCCCACGCCGTAGCCGAATACGACAATCAGCGGTACCAGCTCGGGCGCGAATGTCCACGGAGAGAAGAGGACAAATACAAGCGTCGCAAACGATGCGAGCGCGGCGAATCGCGCGTCGGCGATCGCGTACGATCCCGACCGCGCGCGCACTTCGACGACCAGCTCTACGCTCGACGATTTTTCAATCGAGCGGACGGCATCCGCCACCGATGCCGCAACGGCAGGACCGATCTTCGTCGCCATATTGGCCCGATTGTTCGAGAGTCTATCACTCGCCTTTTTTCTGGACGGCCCGGGCGTGCTAGCCTCGAGGCCTCATGGCCTCTCCCCTCCTCTCGATTTTCACGGGCCGGACGACGTCGCGGGCAGTCGAGATCGTCACACCGCAGCGTACGTTCGCCGATGTCATCCTTCCGCCGCAAACACGGCGGGCACTCGACGACGCGATCGGTCAGGTTCGCAACCACTCACTGATCTTCACCCGCTGGGGACTCGGTGAACGTCACTCGACGGGTCTCGGTCTGGCGTTCAACTTTGCCGGACCGCCGGGAACCGGCAAGACCATTTGTGCGGAGGCCATCGCCCACTCCCTCGGCATGAAGCTTCTCGTCGTCGACTATGCCGAGGTGGAGTCGATGTGGGCGGGAGAGACGCCGAAGAACATTGTGGCGGCCTTTCGCACGGCGGCTGATCAGAGAGCCGTGCTCTTCTTCGATGAAGCGGATGCGATCGCGGGTCGACGATCGACGGCGGGCGCGAGTTTGCCGTACCAGCGTGAAGCCAACATTACCGTCAATGTGCTGTTGCGCGAGCTGGAAGCGTTCAACGGCGTGGTCATCTTCGCAACGAATCTCGCCGCGAATTTCGATCCGGCGTTCGAGCGTCGCATTCGCGCGCACGTGCGATTCGAAATGCCCGGCGCCGATGAGCGCGAGCGGATCTGGAAAGTTCAGATTCATCCGCACAAGACACCGCTGGCAGAGGACGTCGACTTCCGGCTGCTCGCCGAACGGTTCACCGTCAGCGGTGGCGACATCAAGAATGCCGTGATCAAAGCGGCCGCCGCAGCCGCTTCGGAGCCCGGAAGCGAACGATCGAAGCAGATTCACCAGCAGCATTTCGAGCGCGCGATGGCCGATGTGCAGGCTGCGAAGTTGATCATGCAGCAGTCGCTGTTCCGCGAGGAACTCTACGATCCTCCCTGGCGGCGGCCGTTGCTGCTGGCATTGACTCTCGGCGGAAGCGCTCTGATCGCCGCCTTGATCGCACTGGGCATCGCTCTGCTGCGCTGACCGCACGTATACTCGACGTCCGTGCCCATCTTCGAGTCCGATCTGAAGAGCGCGATCAAGCGCCTCGGCGAAAAGCAATTCAGCAACGTCGAAGAGCGCGACGCGTTGCTGACGCAGATCAGAACCGCCGACGGCCTTCGCGCCCGCGACGTCATGTGGATGCTGTTCCGGCCCGATCGGGCCATGCGCGAAGCCGGAGTGCACGCGCTGCGGCGCGCGAAGGACCCGGAAACACTCGACGCGTTTCTTCAGGAGGGGCGCGGCAAACAGGACGCGGCGATGCGCGCGGCCGTGCTCGCATTCACGACGATCGGTATGACCGGCATCGAGACGCGACTCGCTCAGGTCCTCGGCCCTCAACCGAAAGAGACCAAAGAATCGCGCGAGCTGCAGGATGCGGCTCGCCGCCTCGTCCTCGAGCTTCCTCTGTCGAAACCGGTCGAAGCGGTTCTGTGGCGGCTGGAAGGGGCGAGCACCGGCGAGGAGCGCGCGCAGGTCGTCGCCCGTCTCGCCTCAGGAGAAGTCGATCAGGGAAGTCTGCCTCGCTGGCATCGACTGGCGACCGATCGCGACGACGCCATTCGCAGCCGTGCGCTCGAGTTTCTCGCGAGCAAAGCGCCGTTCCCTCCCATCGAGCTGCTCGTCGAACAGTTGCCGAACGCCGGCTACTCGACGCAGCAGATCCTGATCGAATCGCTGACACGTGCCGCGGAGACGAGCGGCCCGGAGATCGTCGCGAAACTTCTGCCGCTGATCGCTTCCGGCGACGCGGCCACACGCAGCGCCGTCATGAAAATCCTCGTCGGACTGGGACAACCGAAGATCGTCATCAGGGACTACATTCAATTCGCGAAGGGGCTCGCGCCTTTTGTTCGCGAGCGCGTGCTCGATTCGCTCCGCGCATTCGGCGCCGATCTCATCGAGCCGGTCATCGAGCTTCTGGCCGATCCCGATGAGGACATCCGCGCGGCCGCGGTGGGCGTGGCCAGCACGTTCGACGATCCGCGTGTGGTTCCAGCGACGATCAATCTGCTGCGCGACGAGGACTGGTGGATCCGCATCGCTGCCGCCGACGCCCTCGGGACGTTGAAAGATCCGCGCGCCGTCGAGCCGCTCGTCGCCGCGCTCGCCGATCCCGATCTGAAGTGGTCCGCCGTCGAAGCCCTGGGCCGCATCGGCGACAGCCGCGCGCTCAACGCGCTCGGGCGCATGCTCGGCGATCCGCTTCCCGACGTGCGCATCGAAGTGATGCAGGCGCTCAAGAAATTCAAACATCCACAGGTGACCCAGGTCCTGTTGAAGGTCGCAGCCAGCGATCCCGAGCGGTTCGTTCGCGCGCGTGCGATCGACATCCTCGACGAGACTACGTCCGATCAGAAAGACATCGACGCGATTCGCTCCCAGGCTCTCGCCGTCCGCGCGACGCAGGGCGACAAGCGACTCAACGGGCTGCTCATCGCGACGCGCAATCAGGGCGCGTCCGACTTTCACCTGGCGGTCGGGCAGCCGCCCATCGTGCGCATGGCCGCCGATCTCGTTCGCGCGAAGGGCGAGCCATTCACCGCCGAACAGACCGAGTCGATGGTCAAAGAAATCCTCAGCGAGGCGCAGTGGGCGAAGCTGACGAAGACCCATCAGCTCGACTTCTGCTACTACATTCCGCAGGCCGGCCGTTATCGCGGCAACATCTTTCACGATCATCGCGGCTACAGTGCGGTCTTCCGCGTCATCCCGGAGAAGCCGCCGACGATGGTGGAGCTCGGCCTTCCCGCACAACTCTCCGAGATTGCGGACTATCACCAGGGACTCGTGCTGGTCTGCGGTCCGTCGGGATCGGGCAAGTCGACAACGCTCGCCGCGCTCGTGAATCTCTTCAATGAGACGAGGACCGATCACGTCCTGACGATGGAAGATCCGGTCGAGTTTGTCCATCCGTTCAAGAGCTGTCTCGTCAATCAGCGCGAAGTCGGGACGCATACGCAGTCGTTCGCGCGCGCTCTCCGCGCGGCGCTGCGCGAAGATCCCGACGTCATCATCATCGGCGAGCTGCGCGACAACGAGAGTGTGGCTCTCGCTCTCACCGCCGCCGAGACCGGCCACATCGTCCTCGGCACCATCAATGCGACGAGTGCGGCCAAAGCGATCGATCGCATCATCTCCAGCTTTCCCATCGAGG
>DASXRT010000199.1:0-3108 GCA_036506455.1 Thermoanaerobaculia bacterium | reverse complement strand
CGGCAAGCGCTCCGCCGATCTGGCGATCGAAGAAGTTCATCGTGTTGATCGCGAACAGAACGGACAAGGCGTAACCCGCGCGCGAACGCTCGCTCATCGTCCGCGGAACTCCGGTTTGCGCTTCTCCAGAAACGCGCGCATCCCTTCCTTCTGATCTTCCGTCGCGAACAAGAGTTGAAACGCCTTGCGCTCGAGCGCCATCGCTGTCTCGAGGGACGCATCCTGTCCGAGAAGCACCGCTTCCTTGATTTGAAGGATGGCCAGCGGTGGCATCGTGGCGATCGTCTTCGCAATCCGCAGCGCGGTCTCGAACACTTCGCCGTCGGGAACGACTTCGCTGACGAGCCCCATCGCCAACGCGTCTTTCGCCGACACCGGTTCGCCGGTGAGAAGCATTCGCATCGCCCGGAACTTGCCGACTGCACGCGTCAGCCGCTGCGTTCCGCCCGCCCCAGGCATGATGCCGACACGCACCTCCGGCTGAGCGAAGCTCGCTCCCTCGCCGGCGATGATGATGTCCGCGTGCATCGCGATCTCGCACCCTCCGCCGAACGCATAGCCGTTGACCGCGGCGATGATCGGCTTCGGACATGCCGCGATCGGCTCCCATAGACGCTCGCTGTGGCGCGTCATCATCTCGATCGCTGTGCGATCGACCATGTCGCGGAGATCGGCACCCGCGGCGAAGACTTTGTCGCCGCCGGTAATGATGATGCAGCGCGTGATGTCGTCGCTGCCGAGCGCAGTGAAGTGATCGGCCAGCGTTTGCCTCACCTTCAGATTCAGCGCGTTCCGAACTTCCGGCCGATTGAGCCGAATGACGGCGATGCCTTCCGCAGGATGCTCGAGGATGACTTCGCTCATCGCTTTGCCTCCCGCGTCGGATCGGGCGAGACCTGAATGAGTCTCTTGCCGATGTTGTCGCCCTTGAGAAGTCCGATGAATGCCGGCGGCGCATTCTCCAGACCTTGCACGATGTCTTCGCGATAGCGGATCTTTCCTTCGCGAAGCCATTGCGACATATCGCGCAGGAAATCGGGCATGCGATCGGCGTGATCGAGGACGATCATTCCCTGGATCAGCGCGCGATTCGTGAGAACCGAACCGAGGTTCGGACCGGGACCGGGCTTCGGGTCGTTGTATTGCGAGATGAGACCGATGAGCGGAATCCTCGCGTGCACATTGATGCGCTTCAGAACCGCCTCGAGGACCGGACCGCCGACGTTGTCGAAGTAGATGTCGACGCCGCCGGGACAGACGGCTTTGAGCGCAGCGCTGAGATCTTCGCTCTTGTAGTTGATGCAGGCGTCGAACTTCAGCTCATCGACGACGTACGCGCACTTCTCATCGGAACCCGCCGTCCCAACGACGTAGCAACCTTTGATGTGCGCGATCTGGCCGGCGATCGATCCGACCGCGCCCGCTGCCGCGGAGACGACGACCGTTTCGCTCTCCTTCGGTTTGCCGATGTCGAGCAGACCCACGTACGCGGTGAGACCTGAGTACCCCAGCACGCCAACCGAATACGAGATCGGCGCCTCGGCCGGATTGAGCTTTCGAAGATCTTTGCCGTTGGACACCGCGTGCGCCTGCCATCCGTCGAAGCCGAGAACAAAATCGCCGGCGCGATAGCGCGGATTTTTCGATTCGAGAACTTCGCTGACTGTCGATCCGACCATCGGCTCGCCGAGCTTCGCGGGCTCGGCGTACGACTTCGCCGTGCTCATGCGACTGCGCATGTACGGATCGAGCGAGAGATAGATCGTGCGTCGCAACACATCGCCGTCGCCGATCTTCGGCAGCGGCCGCTCGACGATCTCGAAGTTGCTCTCGCTCGGTACGCCTTCCGGCCTGCTCTTGAACAAGACCTGCGTGTTCACGACAGCTCCTCGGCCAGCAGTGCTGCTTTTCGAGCGAGCATCGTCACGCGATCACCGAGGGCGGCGAAACGCGGATCGTCGGTCTGGCCGCGGACGTATCGCGCGTAGATCTGTTGCAGCACGACGGCGAGTTTGAAGACGGCGAAGACCTCGAAGATGGCGATGCCATCGACGGAGCGCTTCGCGCGATCGGCATAGCGCTGCAGGATCTCGTCACGCGTGAACCAGCCTGGGCGGGCGGTCACCGTGCCGATCGCATCGTCGCGCGATTCGGCGGCGATGTGCACCCAGTAGCAGAGGAGGATGCCGAGGTCGACGAGCGGATCGCCGATCGCGCTCATCTCCCAGTCGAAGACGGCGACGAGCCGATCGAGCTTGCTCGCATCGAGCATGACGTTGTCGAGCTTGTAATCGCCGTGAACGAGCGCCGGCCTTTGCGGATCCGCGGGCGTGTGTTTCTCGAGCCACACCGCGAGCTGTTCCATCTCGGGAATGTCGCTTGTCTTCGACCCGTGCCATCTCTCGGTCCAGCCTCGAATCTGCCGCGCGACGAAGCCGGCCGGTTTGCCGAGCGTGTCGAGTCCGTGCGCAGCGACGTCGATCGTGTGGAGATCGGCGAGCGTGTCGACGATCGCCTCGCTGATGCCGCGACGAAGATCGATCCGGTCGCGAAGCTCCGGCGGTTCGTCGAAGCGGATGATCGTTCCGCTACGCCGCTCCATCACATAGAAGATGAAGCCGGCGATCTCCGGATCGTCACACAGGAGATACGGCTGCGGAGCGAGAGGAAAGACAGGATGCACCGCTGCGAGAACGCGACACTCGCGCGCCATGTCGTGCGCGCGTGGTGGAACGGGGCCGAACGGCGGACGTCGTAGCACGAGCTCGCGATCACCGAAGCGAAGCAGATACGTCAGGTTCGAGTGACCGCCGGGAAATTGCTCGACTTCCATCTCCGCGCGCGCATCGAAGCCGTCGATGTGTTTAGGAAGCTCGGCGCGCAGGTATGCGGTCAGACGCGACCAGTCGAGCTGCTCGCTCGCACGCACCGGCCTGGTATCGCGCAGAGTGTCGATCATCGCGTAGCGCTCATTTCATCCTGACGATTCTCGAGACGATCCGCGGCGCGAAGCGCTTGAGCGGAACGGCCCACGTTTCTTTCCCGCCGACCAAGATCTCTTCCTTACGTTTCGCAACCGCGTTCACGATCCGAAGTGCGCAGTCCTCC
>DASXRT010000198.1:0-12411 GCA_036506455.1 Thermoanaerobaculia bacterium | reverse complement strand
TTCTCCACGGCATCGAGCAGGTTGGCAATCGCTTTGTGCGAATTCGAAGCGACGCCGACGCGCTTGCCGGCCGCGAGCAATTTCACGATCTCTCTCGAGCCCCAGGTTGTCTTGCCGGCGCCCGGCGGACCTTGCACGAAGAGGTACGCCGCGTCTTCAGTGCGCTTGCGCCGCTCGAGAATGTCCAGCGCCGCTCTGTATTTTCCAGAGCCGTCGACGACCGATTGCGCGAATCGCTGCACCGCCAGACGCAACGGCTTCGTCGGAAGCGGCTCTCCCGGGATCAGCGCGTGCGGCATCGGCTGCTTCGATGACAGCTTCAATTCGAGGATGCCGAGCGCGTCGTCGAGTTTCATGATCTCGCCGGCAGTGCTCTTCGTCTGCGGATTCACAGGCTTGTCGCCGGGGCCGAGTTTGTGCTGCTGCCCCGGGAAGCGAAACGTGTAAATCTTCGATCGCTTCTCGTCGCGAGGCGTGATCGTGCGATCGAGCTCGAGTCCGCCGATCGACTCGCTATCTTCCATCAGCTCCTGCGGCGTCATCTCCAGACGCGCGAAGTGCGCCCACCATTGCGGGCGCTCCTCACGGCGGTGGTACTGCAGCAGATGCGCGAGAAGCTCCGAGTGCGGCATGACCGCGCGCTGCAGGGCATCGAGCTCCTCGCGATCGGGAGGCACGACCTCAGGCGTCGTGAACCACGGAAGCTCGACGCCGTACTGCCGCTCCGTTTCCGCGCGGAGCTCGAGTAACCAATCACGCAACTGCACGGTGGAGAGGCAATCCTCGCGGTTGTAGTTCTCGATCGTCGTCAGCAGCGTTGGGTCGCGCTCAACGAGATACTCCTCGTAGGCGAGGATCGGTCCGCCGCGCTCGAACACGCCCTCCTCTTCGCGAGCGAAGTAGAAGGCCTCGACCTTCTTCAGCCCGTAACTCGGTTGAGAGATGCGCAGCGCCTGACGGACGATCGTGTAGAGATCGACGAAGACTTTGCCACGCAGGAAGGCGTCGATGTCATCCTCGCGAGTGCCGTACTCGCTGGCCATGCGTTTGAGCGTGGCCACGTCGAGCGCGCCGTAGTGATAGATGTGCATCGACGGATCTTCGCGACGGCGGGCGACGATGAAGTCGATGACCTCTTCGAAGGCGCGCTTCTCCTGCAGCGCATCGTGAGCCCAGAAGGAGCGGTAATTCTCATCGAATGCGATACCGAAGAGGAACGTCAGCCCGTCACCGGCGTACGGATCTCCTTCGACATCGAGAAAGACATCGCCCGGCGATGGCCGTGGCAACTGATCGAATCCGCGCTCGCCCTCGGGAGCGAGTAGCTCGTAGATATGCTTCTTCGTCCGCTGCTGCTCGCTCTGCAGCCGCGCCTGATGATGCAGCGTCGAGTACATTTCGGGGCGAAGATCCTCGACCTGCGCGTCTGGCGTAGAGCCGAGCTGCGTGAGCGTCTTGATGCCGGCGCGCTCGAGCGCCCGCACGTGATCGCGCCGGATGTTCGCAACCCGTACGAGGTGATCCATCCGCTCGAGATGCCGCCAGCAGTGAAGGTTCCATTCGCAGAGCGCGCAGAAGTCGATTAAGTATGGTGATGTGTTGTTATCGAGATGATTGCGTACTCGATTCTCGAAGCGCGCCTTGATGTATCGGTAATAAGCGTTGAAGTCGGCCACACGAAACGTCGCTCGTTCCTGATTGCCGAGAACGACGTGCATCTTCGCGGGCGCGCGACCCTGCACGCGCGTGAGCTGATCGCTGTACGCGCAGAGCTGCAGGATGAAGTACGGCTTCACGCTGCGGGCGAGTTTCGTGTCGACGACCTCATAGCTCCAGTTGCCGAGCTCTGATGGTGTGTCGACGCGCTCCAGCAGGTCGGCCGCCCCGATCCACTCGCCATCGAAAAAGATGGCCTGGTAGATGTAGTCGGCGCCGCTGCGCATCGCGTCGAGCGTGTCGCTTGCGGCATTCCGCAGATCCTCGGCGGTCCTGCGCTCCGACTTGATCGGGATGAGGCGATTCCCGGCACGCGCCAGGCGCTCGATGTAGTTGGCTTCGTGCTCCGTTCCTTTCCGAGTGACCAGATCGGTGTGCAACGACCGCCTGCGCGGCGCCAGCGGCTGGAGCGTTCCGAGGAGCTTGCCGAGGTCGAGGGTGGTCGCGTGACCGCAGCGGACGAACTTGGAGAGGTCGCTTGGGGAGAGAACGATCGTGCCGTCGAGGAGGCGCAAAGGGTTGGTGGGATTCTACAATGGTGCTTTCCCGTCATTGGTCGTAGGTCGTGGGTCGTAGGTCGTGGGGGCCTTTTGGCGCTGAGGCCCTCACGACCGACGGCCTACGACCGACGACCTATGCTCATCTGCGTCTGGTGCGGTTTTGATCGGCTGCAGGAAACTGCCGAGCTGTGCGAAGTCTGCGGTCAGACTCCAGACTCGCACAGCGTGACGATCGTCAAGTCGACGGGCGGCAATACGATCACCGTCGAGCGGGGCTCGGCACCACGGCCCGCCCTCGAGCGCGTGTTCGCCGAGCGGTATCACATCGAGTCAGTCGTCGGGCGCGGCGGCATGGGTTCGGTGTTTCGCATCGTCGACGATCGCGATGGCGGAACGTATGCGCTCAAAGTACTGCACACGCCGGCGGGTGCGAATGCATCGTCGCTCAAGCGATTTCGGCGTGAAGCAGAAATCCTTGCGCGCATCGCCCATCGCTCTGTGCCCCAGATTCATGACTTCGGAATCGCGGGCGGCGAGATGTATCTCGTCACCGACTTCATCGACGGTACGAATCTGCGCGATGTGATCGCCACCAGGGGCGCACTGCCGCTGCCGGAGATCGTCCGCATCGGATCGGAAGTGGCCGATTGCCTCAACGCCGCGCACGAGCACGGCGTCGTTCATCGCGACATCAAGCCGCACAACGTGATGCTGACGCGCGGCGGCGACATCCGATTGATCGACTTCGGCGTCGCCCGCGATGCGGCCGTGAACGCGACGGCGATCACGGGCACCGGTTTTACCGTCGGCACACCGCAATACATGTCACCCGAGCAATTCAATGGCCTGCGCGTCGATGCCCGAAGCGACATCTACTCGCTGGGCGTGGTTCTGTTCGAGATTTCCACGGGCCGTTTGCCATTTCACGCCGACACACCATCGGCGTTGGGGATGATGCATGCCACCGAGGCGCCGCCGCATCCGCGCGCGCTGCGTTCCGACATCCCGATGCTGCTCAACCGCGTGATCCTCAAATGTCTGGAAAAGAATCCGAGGGATCGTTATGCGACGGCCGGCGATCTCGCGCGCGATCTCCGAAGGTCGGCGGAGGCGAAGAGGAACGTGCAGCGCACGCGCGTCGGCGATTATGTCGTGCACGAAGAAACCGGCGACGACTGGGCGCTGGTCCTCGCTTCGACAAAGGAGAAGCCGGACTGGACACCGGGCATGACGCTTCATTACTCCGGCAACTATTTCAAGCTGGCGCGCGTCGATTACGACACGTCGTATCCATCTCCATACGTTTACCGCTTCACGTTCTGTCCGGAATCGGAAGTGATCCGCCGCTTCGTCGACTACGATCAGCCCGAAACGCCGCCGCCATCGTCGAGATTCGGCCGGTGGTTCAGGAAAGGGCAGTGAGTGCCGCGTCTGGTTCTTCTCCTCGCCGTTCTCGTGTCAGGATGCCGGACGGCACAAATGGATTCGCTGCTGCGCGATTACTCCGGCAACGTTCCCGGTGCGAGCGTCATCATCGTCCGCGACGGCGACGTCGTGTTCCGCAAATCGTACGGGATGGCGAACTTGGAGGAGAAGATCGCCGCGACGCCGGCCACGCACTACCGACTGGCATCGGTGACGAAGCAGTTCACAGCGGCGGCGATCCTGATGCTCGCCGATCAGAAGAAGCTGACGATCGATGATGCGATCAAACTCTTTCTGCCTTCACTGCCAGGATATGCCGGTGCGATCACGATCCGTCAATTGCTCACGCATACGTCAGGCCTGATCGATTACGAGGATCTGATTCCTGCCGGCGCGACAAGACAATTGAAAGATGAGGATGTGCTGCATTCGCTCGAGACGCAGCAGTCGACGTACTTCGCGCCGGGCACTGGTTATCGATACAGCAACAGCGGATACGCGCTGCTCGCGTTGATCGTGGAAAAAGCATCGGGCCGGCGTTTCGCCGACTTCCTCCGCGAGAACATCTTTCTGCCGCTCGGAATGACGACGACTGTCGCGCATGAAGAAGGGATTTCGACCGTTGTCGACCGCGCGTACGGCTATAGCCGCGACGGAAGCTCGTGGCATCGCACCGACCAATCGCTGACCAGCGCGGTCCTCGGTGACGGCGGCATCTACACATCCGTCGACGAACTGGTGAATTGGTTGCGCGCACTCGACGGCGGGCGTTTCGCAGAGGCGATGGAGCCGCGCGTCGAAACCGACAAGGCCGGCGTGCGCTACGGATTCGGTTGGCGCATCGGCCAGCACGACGGACATCGCGTGGTCTCGCACACCGGAGAGTCGATCGGATTTCGCAACGCACTCGTGCGCTTTCCCGATCAGCGAATCTCGGTCGTCGTACTGACGAATCGGAACGAAGGACATCCGTACGACATCGCGATCGTCATTGCCGATCGGATCCGAAACGGCGAATGAACCGGTTGGCGAGTGCGGCGATCATCATCATCGTCTTTGTCGCTTCATTGCGGCTATTCGAGGTCGTGTGGCATCGGCCGGCATTCGCAGACATCGTCAGACAGCCGGGACAATGGGTGGGAGCGGTCATCATCGTGATCGGCAGCGCGATCATCCATGAATTGCTGCATGGACTGGCCTGGAAGACCCTGGCGCGCGTGCCGTGGCGATCGATCTCCTTTCGGCCCAGTTGGCGGAAACTCGGCTTCGTCGCCGCCGCCGATCTGCCGATGCGTGCCTCTGCGTACCGCACCGGCATGCTCCTTCCTGCGCTCGTCCTCGGTTTCGGATCGATCGTTGCCGGTTTGATGATCGGCAATGGCCTGGTGTTGCTGTGGGGTCTCTTCTTCCTGCTGGAGTGCTTCGCCGACTTCGCCGCGCTCCTGGCGACGCGTGAGGTTGGCTAGCCGCGCGGCTCGGGGGTCTCTTCGCTCCGCTCGACGCTGACCTGCGCGAGCAGTTTGATGAACTGGCGATTCTTCTCGTCGCTGTTTTGATACGTCTCACAGAGCTGATCGATGTGATCGGCCGGCTCCGAGGCGCGGACGGTGAAGCCGTTATCCGGTTGCTCGGAAGTGCGGCTCCATTTCTTCTCCCAGTGGTTGCCGACCAGCGTGCAACGGACGTAACCACGATCGACGACGACGGCTGACGTTGGGATCATCCGCCTCGACTTCCCGTCTTTGGTGTCGATCCCCTCGGTGGCGACAACACCGGAACGGAAGACCGGCATGTTGCGCTCGATGACCGGACCGAGGCCGCGCGCGTTGGCCACCTGCTCGGCAAGCGATCGTGCGACGTGCGTGGCCACGAAGTCGCGGAGCAGGGTCTGCGACTCTTCATGGAACTGCGTGAAGAAAAGACCCGACTGGAAAACCGTCGTCCCCGCCTCGCCATGAGCGAAGCGGTGTACGCGACACGACCGCACTTCCGCGTCGACCGCCAGCAGTCTCGCTTCCCAATCGAACTGGAAGCGCGCCTTTTTGCCGACATCGAGGCGAACGAAGTGCTCGATGCGCGCGCCGGCATCGGTGATGTCGAGAATCACCGTGGGCGTGGCCCCGTATCGCGCGACGATGCCGCGCGTAAGCTGAATACGCTTCTTCTGACGGCGCTCCTGACCTTTGCGCGGGCCTAAGGACATGGCTGGTCGACTCTCGATAGTTTACTGCTCATTCGATTTGGACCAGACGTAGGGAACGAACGATAGACTTCATGCATGGATGATCTCGAGCGGCGGCTGCAGGCGATCGAGGAGAGGCTGGCGGCCTTGGAGTACGGCAGCTCGCTGCCGTCTTCTCAAGTGCCCACGAAGTCGCCGCCACCCGAAGGCGGCAAGCCGCCGCACTCCCAAGGCGGTAAACCGCACCACAACCTCGAGAGCATCATCGGTGCGCATTGGCTCAACCGCGTCGGAATTGCGGCGGTGCTCGTCGGTGTCGCGTACTTCCTCAAATATGCGTTCGAGAACGACTGGATCGGTCCGGGGATGCGCGTCGTCATCGGCGTCGGCAGCGGCGCACTCATGCTGGCGTGGAGCGAGCGCTTTCACGCTCGCGGTCACCTCTTGTTCTCGCACACGTTGAAGGTCGTCGCTGTCGGAGTCCTGTACCTGTCGATCTGGGCTTCGTCGGAGACGTACGCGCTGATCGGCATCGGCTCGGCGTTCGCCGCGATGATTGCGGTGACCGCGGTGCTCGTGACGCTCGCGGTGCGACATAGATCCGAGTTCATCGCCGGGCTGGCCATGACGAGCGGATTCCTCACGCCGGTGCTGCTGTCGACGCACACGAACCGCGAGGTAGAGCTCTTCACGTACGTCGCGCTCCTCGACGCCGCCGCGCTGGTGCTCGTGGCATTCTTCCCGTGGGTGCGCGCGCTCGCTGTCGCATTCCTGGGCACGCTGTTCCTCTACATCGGCTGGTATTCGAGCTACTACACCGCCGCGCAGCAGCCGCGCACGATCGCGTTCGCGACTCTTTTCTTTCTACTCTTCGCGTTCGCTCCCGTGCTCAGGCGTTGGCCAGCGCTTCTTCCCTTTCCCTTCGCCAACGCCCTGGTCTATTTCCTCCAGCTCAGTTGGATGCTGCGCGGCTGGCCGCATCGGCTGGCCTTCTACGCGATCGCATTGGCAGCCTTCTTCGTGATCGTGACGATCGCGCTGCGATGGCTCGCTGACGAACCGCTCGCCGCGGCGCATCTCGCGATCGCCATCGGCTTCGTGACGATCGCCATTCCGCTGCAGTTCGATCGCGTGTCGATCACCATCGGTTGGATCGCCGAGGCCGCGGTGTTGCTGGCGCTCGTGACGCGACGCGTCACGGCACGGGTCGAGCGCGTCTTCCGCCTTCTCGGCTCGATCGCGCTGGCGATGGCGGTTTTCCGCCTTCTCTTCATCGACAAATTTCATCCGCAGCATGTGCTGTGGAACCTTCGCGCGCTGCTCTTCGCGATGACGATCGCCGTGCTATCCGGCGTTGCGATCGTGACTCGACGAAGAGGAGTCTGGCGTTTCGCTGTGGTGGCGTTGAATGCACTCGCACTCATCGGACTGAGCAAAGAGGTTTCGGATGCGTTCGCGCATCAATCGCTGGCGCGCCATTTCACCTTCTCCGCGTTATGGATGCTCTATGGAGCGGCGCTGATGGCGGCCGGCTTCTATCGCCGCCTCTCCTTTCTTCGCTGGCTCGCCCTCGTGCTCCTCGCCATCACCGTATTGAAGGTGTTTCTGTACGATCTCTCGGAGCTCGAACGCGTCTATCGGATCCTCTCCTTCATCGGACTGGGCGTGTTGCTCCTGGCAATCTCGTTTGCGTATCAGAAGAGGTGGATTGGACAGGCGCGCGATTCGCAGACACCGGTGGACTGAATGGCCAGAGGCTGGGAGAGCAAATCGGTCGAGAGCCAGATCGAAGATCGGCGCGAGACGCGTTCGCGGCCTGCGGAAGGATCACGCGATGAGCTGGCGCGCAGGCGCAAGCGCGAGAGCCTCGAGTCATCGCGCCGGGGCGTGCTCAAAGAGCTCGAGTCGACGAAGTCCGAGCTGCATCGCCGCTCGCTCGAAGCGGCGCTCGAGCACCTGAATGAGGAGTTAGCGAAGATCTAGCGCGTCGGACCGAGCTGAATCTTATTGACCGCGTTCTCCATTTCCCGAAGCCGCTCGGCCATCGCGTGCAACGCCTGGTCATGACGGATCAGCTTCTTGTCCGCCTCGAGTTGCTGATCCTCGAGAGCCTTGACTCGCCGCATCAGATCTTCATTTGATTTCTGCAGGTCGCTCATGCTGCTGCCAGCACCCCCGCGGCAACTTGCCAACAGAAGAAGAAAGGTGAGAGAGACAACCATCGCGCGCTTCATAAGGCTCTCCTTTGGAGCGAATTTTCGCATCGAACCTACATGGTACAATCGCGCCACTCGTCCTCCCTCCCGATGGTCACAACGGAACGTCGTCGCTATCAGCGGGTAAGGCTGCGCGAGCCCCTTCGAGGGGCTGTTGGCTCAGCGCGCGTGTACGTCCTCGACGCCTCCGTCGGCGGCATGCGCGTCGCCCATCAGGGAACGTTGCCGCCGCCGGGAGCTTACTGTCGCGTGGAGCTCCCCAGCGATATGGGGACGATCAAGATCGACTGCGAAGTGGTCCGAACCGTTGCGCAGCCTCCGCCGATGACGCAGACGACCAAGCCGATCTTTCACAGCGGTTTAGCTGTGGTCGCGGCCGCGGACCGGCAGTCCGCCGAGCGGCTCAAGACGATCTTCCAAAAGCTGCCGTCGGATCCGCTGAACGAGCACTAAAGGCAGCTTGAAGGGGTCAGGTCTTTGGTATTTGGTTTTTTCTACTGGGTGAAGAAAAACCGACGCGAAACATTCCATCGGCATTCGGTCGCGACACGCGAGTGCCCGCTCAGATCCTGTTTTCTCTACCGGCGGAAGAAAAAACCAAATATCAAAGACCTGACCCCATCTCGCGGACGGTCGCGACGACTTCGTTGCCGGCCCCCCGATAATCGAGGGAGCTGAAACTCAGCCGTCTTGCCATGGCGATGCCGCGGCCGTGCGTATCGAATGCCCGCATCGGATCGATGTCGAGGAAGCGGTTCCAGTCGAAGCCGTGGCCGTCGTCGCGAATCGTGAATCGCACTGCCACGCCGTCGCGCTCGAAACGAACTTCGACGCGCTTCGACTCGTTCTCCGGGAGGGCGAGACGGCGATCGACTTCCTTCTGCCACTCTTCCTTGTCGTGCATCGCCGACTTCTCCTCGTACGTGATGCCGAGGTTGCCGTGCTCGACGGCGTTGAGGAGAAGCTCGGTCAGACCGACGACCGCGGAGTCGGGATCGGGGCAGGCGTTGGCCAGAATCGTGGCGACGTCGCGCGCCTCATCCACCGTGCGGATCGAGAAAACGGCGGTCCGCAGGAGGCGCAGCGTCTTCAGGCCTTGCCGGAGACGCGTGCGCAGCTCTTTGAACTCCGCGTAGTCGTTTGCCGCCGCGCCGACGACACTCAGAAGCATCTGTGCGTCGTATGGTTTGGTCAGGTAGTACCACGCGCCGGTGCGGATGCCTTCGATGACATCTCTCGGTTCCGTCGCCGCCGTCTCGAGGATGACCGGGATCATCCGCAGTTTCGGATGTTCCTTCATCTGAGCGAGGACTGTCAGACCATCGACGTCAGGCATACGGCGGTCGAGGAGAACAACGTCGTACAGATCGGGTGAGCGTTCGAGGATCGCCAGAGCGTCGGTCCCGTTCGTGGCGAAGTCGGGATGGTAACCCTCTTGCGTGAGATGAAGTTTCAGCAGCGCGCGATCGAGCGCGCTGTCGTCGACGACGAGCACTCGGGTGTCAGCGGGTTCGGGCATTGGCCGGGACGGGAAAAAGTGTAGCGCAACGGCATAATGCGCGCGTGATCTCGATCGCCACGATCCGGCACTATTTCCCCGCGTTACAGAGAGTTCACCGCGGGTTTCCGGTTGCTTACTTCGATGCGCCGGGTGGGACGCAGGTGCCGCGGCCGGTCGCCGAGGCGATGACGCGCTATCTCTTTCACCACAACGCGAACACGCATTGGGCGTATCCGACGAGTGCGGAGACGGACGCCATCATCGCTGCGTCGAGGCAAGCAGTCGCCGATTTTCTCCATGCGCAGGCGAGCGAGATCGTCTTCGGCGCGAATATGACCACGCTCACCTTCCACCTCGCGCGCGCCCTCGGCCGGACGTGGCAAAGCGGAGATGAGGTAATCGTCACGGAGCTCGATCACCACGCCAACGTGGCGCCGTGGCGCGCGCTGCAAGTCGATCGCGGTGTCGTCGTCCGCACGGCGCGCATGACGACTGAGACCGCGCAGCTCGATCTCGATCACCTGCAACAGCTCGCCGGACCGAAAACGAAGTTGATCGCGGTCGGCGCGGCATCGAATGCCGTGGGGGCGGTGAACGATCTCGAGCGCGTCAAAGCGATCGCGCAATCGGTCGGTGCTCTCTTCTTCGTCGACGCCGTGCACCTCGCGCCGCATGAGCTGATCGACGTGCAGAAGATCGGTTGCGATTTCCTCGCTTGCTCCGCGTACAAGTTCTATGGTCCGCACGCCGGCATTCTGTTCGGGCGGCGGGAGCTCCTCGAGTCGCTGCCGTTTCCGAAGCTCGATCCCGCGCCGGACGATTCACCGGAGCGCGCGGAAACGGGAACCCAGAATCAGGAAGGGATCGCCGGAATCGGCGCGACGGTCGACTTCCTCGCTTCGCTGTCCGACGGAAGCACTCGCCGGGAACGCCTCGCTCGCACATACGACATGCTGCACGGCGCAGGAATGCGCCTCATTCGGAAGGCGTGGGAAGGATTGTCGTCGCTTTCGCGCGTGCGCCTCTATGGTCCGCCGCCCTCCCAACCGCGCACGCCGACGATTGCCTTCACTGTCGATGGCATGACGGCGGAGAGCGTCGTGCGCGCACTGGTCGAGCGCGGACTCTTCCTCAGTCACGGAGACTTCTACGCCGCCACGGTCATCGAGCGCCTCGGCGTCGAAGCTCTGGTACGTGCCGGCTGCGCGTGCTACACGACGGATGAGGAAGTCGAGCGGCTGATCGAGAACGTCGCGCGGTTGTGATTACCAGACGCG
Source organism: Thermoanaerobaculia bacterium (assembly GCA_036506455.1). GTDB lineage: Bacteria > Acidobacteriota > Thermoanaerobaculia > Gp7-AA8 > Gp7-AA8 > DASVHS01. The sequence continues at coordinate 1,594 of DASXRT010000198.1, read as the reverse complement.
CGCGCGACCGCGCGATCGCTGCGGGACGTGCGACGGACGCCGCGGCGTGGGCGCCGGGTGATGCACGGACATCGTGGCCGTCTCGCCGTAGTTGAATCCGGCGACGGTGCGGCGCTCGATCCGGCGGCCGATCATCTTCTCCAACTCGTGGACGTACGGCCCGTCCTCGATCGAGACGAAGCTGATGGCATCGCCGATCGCTTCCGCGCGCCCGGTGCGGCCGATGCGATGGACGTAATCCTCAGGATGCATCGGAAAGTCGAAGTTGATCACGTGAGAGATGCCTTCGACGTCGATGCCGCGCGCGGCGATATCCGTGGCTACGAGCACGCGAACCTTGCCGCCGCGGAACGCTTCGAGCGCTCTCACGCGCTGGCTCTGCGAGCGGTTTGAATGGATCGCCGCTGTCGGGATGCCGGCCGTGGTGAGCTTGCGAGCGATTTTGTCGGCGCCGTGCTTCGTCCTCGAGAAGATGAGGACCGAATCGAGCGATGAGTCGCGCAGCAGGTTCAGCAGAAGATCGAGCTTACGCTGCTTCGAAACCGGATAGAGGAACTGTGTCACGGTCGCGACGGGAGTCGCCCGGCGACCGATCTCGATCGTCTTCGGGTTGCGCAGCATCTCGGAGGCGATCTTCTCGATGTCACGCGAAAGCGTCGCGGAGAAGAGAAGCGTCTGCCGGTCGCGCGGAAGCGCGTCGATGATGCGCCGGATCTGGGGGAGGAAGCCCATGTCGAGCATGCGATCGGCTTCGTCGAGCACGACGTAACGGACGTGCTTGAGTGAGGCGTGGCCCTGCTGCATCAAGTCGAGCAGACGGCCGGGCGTGGCCACGACGATATCGGCACCGCGGCGCAGAGCGTCGATCTGCGGGCGTTCGTTGACGCCGCCGAAGACGGTGGCGCAACGGACGCGCAGATGCTTCGCAAATGTGCGGACGCTTTCATCGATCTGTATCGCCAGCTCGCGCGTCGGGGCCACGATCAGCGCGCACGGGCGCGGCCCTTCGAATTTCCGGCGCACGATCATCTCCAGCAGCGGCAGGACGAACGCGGCCGTCTTGCCGGTGCCGGTCTGGGCGATGCCGATCAGATCGCGTCCTTCGAGGACGTGAGGAATGGCGGTGTGTTGGATGGGCGTCGGAGTGGTGTATCCAGCGTCATCGACGGACTGGAGAATCTTCGGACCGAGCCCGAGCGTGCGAAATGAGATTTCGTTCATAGTTTGTACTGCCGCACTGTCTTGGATTTCGGTCGCGAGGAACCGCGACAGCAGAGGCGTGTGGGGTGAAGAACCGGTTGGCGCCGCAAGTTATTCTCGCAGCGCCATTTTCGGGTCAGGCGAAGCGCGCCGCCGACGCCGAGCGCCGATGCGACGACGAGCAGTGTCACGACGGCCGTCGTGCTGATCCTTGGAGTGCGGCGCGACGATCGTCGGCGCAGCGCTCTGCCGTTCATTGGATCAGTACGACGGCCGTCGTGACACTGCTCTCCATCATAGTCGTTTATCGTCGTCGCATCGGCGCTCGGCGTCGGCGGCGCGCTTCGCCTGACCCGAAAATGGCGCTGCGAGAATAACTTGCGGCGCCAACCGG
>DASXRT010000197.1:0-8837 GCA_036506455.1 Thermoanaerobaculia bacterium | reverse complement strand
TCTGGCGACGTATCTGGCCGACAACGTGAAAGCATGGAAGCTGCATCCGGACGGAACGTACAAGAAGCGGAACGCTTCCGAGCCGCGGATGCGCAGTCAGGAGCGCTTCATCGAGATCGCGCGCGCCGAGGCGGTGCGCGTTGGACCGTACGAAGAGTCGATGGCGAAGCCGTCGGCGTATCGGCGCAAAGCGAAGCGTGCGCGAAAGAGAGAAAAGGGGAAGACTTGATGCAGCGAATTTCTTCGGAGTTCGCCGGATTCGTGCGCGACACCGGCGTGCGCGCGTTCGATCTCCTCAGCGAACGCTTGAACGAAGTGCCGGTGCTGTTGCGACCGGTGTTGCGGGCGTGGAGCAAGCTCTCCACGGCTCAGAAGAACGAGCTGTTCGAGCAGTTGATCGCGGTCGTAAGGGGCGGTGACTCACCGCCGTTGACGCGCAAGAAAGCGGCCAAGAAGCGCTGAAGAGGCGACGCGCTGGGTGGTGGGTCGTAGGTCGTAGGTATCGGGGGCCTTGAGCGCAGAGGCCCACGGCACCTACGACCCACGACCGACGACCTATGGCTTCACGTCGATGACCTTCTCTTCGAGATCGCCGACCAGCAGAGTCTCCGGAATGCGGAGATCGGGTCGCGCCGTGACCCATTCGCGAACCGTGTCGCGAATCGGTCCGGAGAGATACAACCACTTCTCTTCGGTCCGCTGATACTCCCATGCGCGCAGCTTCGCTTCAGAGATCGTCCCTTTGCGGCGGAGCGTTCGCTCGCCGGCCGGACCTTCCCATTCGTAGAGCGTTCGAATCCGTTTCGCCATCGCGCAAAATTATCTTCCAGACGATTCGAACGCTCGCGTAAAGACCGCGTGAAGTCTCGCGACATAGAATGCCCGTTCGTGCCTGTCGCGCAGAAGACTCCTCTGCTGAACCGCGAGCTGAGCCGTCTCGATTACAACCGTCGCGTGCTCGCAAAAGCAGAAGAGGCCGGAGTACCGCCGCTGGAGCGACTGCGCTTTCTCGCGTGGTGCTCGCACAATCTCGACGAGTTCTTCATGGTGCGCGCCGGCGCGACGCGCGACATGATCGATGCGCGCATCACCGAAGCGTCGGCCGACGGGTTGATGCCCATCGAGCAGATGGAGGCGATTCGCGCCGGCGCGCACGCGCTGCTCGATGACATGTATCGATGTCTCAACGAGCAGGTCCTGCCCGAGCTGCGCAACCACGGTGTGATCGTCGAGAGCTTCCGCAATCTCACGCCGGACGAGCAGCAGCGCCTGCGCAAACATTTTCGCCGCGAGATCGCGCCCGTGCTCACTCCGCTGGCGATCGATCCCGGACATCCGTTTCCGTTCATCGCGAACCTCACGCTCAACATCGCCGCCGGCGTCGACTCGGAGCGTGGATCGAGCCTGGCCATGATCAAGCTGCCCCGACTCCTGGCGCGCTTTGTTCCTGTCGGCGACGGGCGCAGATTCGTTCCGATCGGCTCGATCATCATGGCCAATCTGGGCGACCTGCTTCCCACGCTCAGCCTCTCTCGCGCGGTCGTCTTCCGCGTCATCCGCAACGCCGAGCTGTCGATCGACGAGGACGTCGAGGATCTGCGTCTCTCCGTCGAAGCGGAATTGCGCCGGCGAGAGCGAAAGCAGGTCGTCTGTCTCGAGGTCGACGCGCGCGCCGACGATGATCTTCTTCGGACGCTCGTGGAGGGAACGCGCACGCTGCCCGAGGATGTGTATCGAGTCGATGGGTTTCTGGGAATCGGCGATTTGATGGAAGTGTGTGATCGGGTGTCGATTCCTTCACTCAAATATCCGGAGTTCAATCCGCGCCTTCCACAGCGTCTGGCCGCCTCAGCGGACATGTTCTCGATCATCCGCGCCGGCGATGTCCTTCTGCATCGCCCGTACGAATCGTTCACGGCGGTGATCGAGTTGCTGCACGCCGCAGCGACGGATCCGAACGTCGTCGCCATCAAACAAACTCTCTATCAGACCGACGAGCGCTCACCGATCGTGGACAAGCTCGCGATGGCGGCGGTGAACGGCAAGCAGGTCACGGTCGTCATCGAGCTGCAGGCGCGCTTCGAGGAGAAGCGCAACATTGCTCTCGCTCAGCGCCTCCACGACGCCGGCGCACAAGTCGTCTACGGCATCCTCGGCGTGCAGACGCACGCGAAGATGTGCGTGATCATCCGCCGCGAAGCCGATCAGTTGCGGCATTACGTTCATCTCTCCACCGGTAACTACAACGTCGTGAACGCGAGCGCCTACACCGATCTCGATCTCCTGACATGTCACGAGGGATTCGGCGCCGAAGCGTCGCAATTGATCAACGTGATCACCGGCTACAGCGCGACCACCCTTGCCGACGTGTTCGAGCGCGCCGCCGACCGGCCGAAGTGGAACCTGTTCGTCATTGCGCCGTTCGATTACCAGCGCTGGCTCATCGAGCGCATCGGACGGGAAGCCTCGAATGCAACGGCCGGCAAGCCTGCGCGCATCGTCGCCAAACTGAATTCGCTGATCGATCCACAGGTCGTGCAGGCGCTCTACGACGCGAGCACGGCCGGCGTAAAGATCGATCTCATCGTGCGCTCGATGTGCACGCTGGTCCCGGGAGTCGTCGGATTGAGCGACAAGATCCGCGTCATTTCGATCGTCGATCGTTTTCTCGAGCACTCGCGCATCATCCGTTTCGAGAACGGCGGCACGCCGGAGATCTTTCTGTCGAGCGGCGACTGGATGCCGCGCAACTTTCAGCGGCGTATCGAGCTCACGTTCCCGCTGCTGGCTCCGGCCACACAGGCGATGGCTGCCAAGATCCTCGATATCGTTCTCGACGACACCGCGTCTTCATGGGAGCTCGGCTCGGATGGACATTGGGTGCGCCGCGGGGCAGCGGGAGGCATTTCGAGCCAGCAGCGATTCATCGAGCTGACGCGCAGCGAGTCGCTGCGCCTCGATCCGTACGCCGAGACGGTCAAGGAGCCGGCGCGATTCCGCCGCCGCGTCCGCGGCCGTAAACGGACGCGCGGGTAGCATGATGGTGCCGGGATACGAGTTCCGGTCCGGCGAGAAGCCGTTCGCGACACTCGGCCGCATCGTTGCCGAGAATATGAACGCAACGGCGGTGCATCTGCGCGATCGCAGCGTCAACGCCTCTGATCGCGTCCACGAGACGCGAAAGCGCTTCAAAGAGATCCGCGCTCTGTTGCGGCTCTTTCACGAGCCCCTCGGCGACCAGTTCGCGATCGAGAATCGCTGGTACCGCGACGCGGGCCGCGCGCTCGCCGGCTATCGCGACGTTGACGCGGTCATCGCTTCGATCAGCAACCTTTCCCCGAAAGTTCGCGAGCAGGTCGGTTCCGCGATGGTGCGCAAGCTGCGCCGCGTCACGCAACAAAAGCGCCGTGAGGTGTACCGTGATCGTGAAGCGGCCGAAGAGCGGCTCGAAGGAATCGCGGCACAGCTTCCGATCGCCGCGGCCCGAGTGAACAATCTCTCACCCGCCGCGTTCAAAGGCTTCGCGTCGATCGAGGACGGTCTCGTGCGTACTTTGCGCGACGGCAAACGAGCGATGCGCGCGGCGTGGAAATCGCGCGATGCCGCGGCGTTTCACGAATGGCGCAAGCGTGTGAAGGATCACTGGTATCACGTGCAGCTCCTGCATTCGCTCTGGCCCGATCAGCTGGCCGTACGGGAAAAGGTGCTCAACGATCTGTCGCACATCCTCGGGGAGCACCATGATCTCGAGGTGATCCGCAACATCGTTGCCGGCGCGAGTGACACGTTCACCGCGAGCGGGGCGAAGAAGATCGATCGAGCTCTCGTGGCGAGGCAACGACGTCTGGAGCAGAAGGCAAAGTCGGTCGGCGAGAAAATCTATTCGGGCCGGCCTGCGGCATTCGCGCGGGAAATGGCGCAACAGTGGAAGCGATGGCGCTACTCACCCTCGCCGAGCTTACGCAGAATTCGCGGCGAAAGGAGCCAATCCAGGACGGCCGTCCCGTCGCTGCGCAGGCGCACGCCATAGCAGCCGCCTTTCTTCAGCTCGAAGACTTCACCGCTCAAGCCGACGAGCCTCGTCAAGGTCGCGCTGAGGTTCGGCTCGTGGCCGACGATGATCACGCGGCGCTCCTGGATCTTCGCGACGAAGTCTGCGATTTCTTTGGTGCTGGACGCGGGTTTCAACACGTCGACCGTGTTCACTTTTACCCGCGATCGATAGCCCTTCGAGACCCATAGCGCGGTCTGCGTCGCGCGCAAAAGAGGACTGGAATAGATCGCCTGTGCTTTCGGGAACGCGCGTTCCAGGCCCTTGGCAATCTGCTTCATGCGCGCGTGACCTTCGGACGTCAGGCTGCGCTCTTCGTCAGATTTTCCTTCGCTCTTCTCTTCGGCGATCCCGTGCCGGAGCAGCACTACGAAGCGGTCGCGCTGTCCTTCTTCTTCGTCGTCGACGTTCCTCGTCGCCATCGTTCCCTCTCCTCCACCGGAGCTCTACCTCGCGGCCGAAGACCTTCGCGAAATACTTCGCCCTCTTCTGCGCGGCGTCGATCTCGACGCGCCCATCGGCGCGAAGGCGCAGCCGGAATGAGACCACATTGTCGCCGGCGTCGACAGCGACGTCGCGGACGGCTCCGTGGCGCCGCCGGTCGAGCGCATCGGCCACGCGGAGAATCGCCGCCAGCTTGCATACCGTCTCCCGCTGCACGGGAGAGAGCTGGGCGAAGTTGTCATGGTCAACGGCGGGCAGAGCCTTGCGATAGTAGCGCGCGACGTTGGCGATCACCGCGACCTGATCGCCCGTAAATCCGCGCAGGCCGGCATGACTGATCAGGTAATAGGAATGTTTGTGATGACCCTGAAACGAGACGTGCATGCCCACTTCGTGCAACAGGGCGGCGGACTCGAGGAGCTCGCGCTCGCCCGTCTTGAGCATGTGCAGGTCTTCGAGCTGATCGAACATACGCAGCGCGAGACGCGCCACATGCGCGGCGTGAGCCATATCGACGTGGGTTCGCTCGGCCAGTTCGCGCACCGAGCTGCCGCGAACGCCTCCAGCTTGCGCCGACTGCTGGCGCAACCGGTCGAGCATCGTCTCCACGATGCCCTCGCGCAGCGCGACGTCGCAGGTCCGCAGCCGCTCGATCTCGAGGCCGCGCATGATCTGCTCGAGGACGATGGCACCGGCGACGATCGTCTCGGCACGCTTCTCGTCCATGCCGAATTTTCGAGCACGCTCGGCAGCCGTCAGCGGAGCCAGCAGCGTAATCAGCTCGCGCAGGCGCGCCGCGCCGAGCCACCGAAGACCTGATGTCACGTTCTGCGACTCGGCAGCCATCGCTGCGAGCGTCGTGATCGTTCCCGACGTTCCGATCGTGAAGTCGAAGCCGAGGGCCGCGATGCGAGCGAGCGTCTTCTTCAACATCTTCCGCACCGCGCGGCGACTTTTTTTCAGCGCCTCATCGCTGACTGACGACTCCAGTCCGTACGCTTGCGCGATTCGCAGTGCGCCGGCCGGCTCGCTGCGCGTGAAGAAAACCTCCGACGCTGTGCCGACGATCATCTCCACGCTGCCGCCGCCGACGTCGATGGAAAGAGCGGTGCCGTTGTGAAAATCGACCGCCGAGCGCACCGCGCGGTAGATGTAATCGGCTTCTTCTTCTCCGGAGATGACGCGAAGCTTGATGCCGGCGTGTTTTCGCACTTCGGAGAGGAAACGGCGACGATTCGGCGCTTCGCGAATCGCGCTCGTTGCGACGGCGACGATGTCGTTCACCTGTCGACGACGCGCGATCTCGGCCATAGTGCGCAGTGTAGAGACACCGCGCTCGATCGCGTCGTCGGTCAGCGGACGGCCCTCCAGGCTGCCGCGGCCGAGCTGCACCATCTCCTTCTCCTTATCGATCACCCGATAGCCGTTCCGCTCCGCCTCGGCGATGATCATGTGGATGGAGTTCGTGCCGACATCGATCGCCGCGATGCGATAGGGGCCCGGGCCAGCCGCCGCCGTCATGTGACGATTATGCGAGGGGTCAGGTCTTCAGTTTTCAGTTTTTTTCTATCGCTGGTAGAAAAAATCGGCCGATAAGGTCACATCGTTACGTTCACTTTTTCTGCCCTTTGGTAACGTCACGTGGTCATTTCATTTTTTTCTACCGTCCGTAGAAAGAAACTGAAAACTGAAGACCTGACCCCTTATGACCCGCGATTCATCCGTTCGAGACGCCGCGTGACAAAACGGGCGATGATCGAGAGGATCAGAACCATCGACACGAGCACGAAAGCGCCCGCCCACGCCTGGCGATGCCAGTCGTCATACGGCGAGATCGCGTAGGTGAAAACCTGGACGGTCAGCGATCCGATCGGCTGGACGAGCGACGTCGACCAGTAGCGGTTGTTGAATGCGGTGAACAAAAGCGGCGCCGTTTCGCCGGCCACGCGCGCCAGTGCGACGAGCACACCGGTGAGGATTCCCGGAAGCGCGGCCGGAAGAATCACCGTGAACATGGCCCGCGTGCGCGTGGCGCCGAGGGCCAGTGCGCCCTCTTTCAGGCCGCCGGGGACGAGACGCAACAGCTCCTCGGTCGTTCGCGTGACGATGGGAATCATCATGATCGCGAGCGCGACGCCGCCGGCGATCGCGCTGAAACGATGCACCGGCAACACGACGAGACCGTAGGCGAAGATGCCGATGACGATCGAAGGAACTCCGTTGAGCACATCCGCGGTGAAGCGAACCGCCGACGCGAATCGCGTTCCGCCGTACTCGGCGAGATGAATCCCGGAAAGCACGCCGATGGGAACGGCGAGCACGCCGGCGATGGCGATGAGGATGAGCGTGCCGGTGATCGCGTTCGCCATCCCCCCTCCCACCTCCCCGACCGGCTTCGGCATCTGCGTGAAGAACGCCCAATTGAGCGCCGTGAAACCGTGACTGATCACGTAGAACAGGATCATGGCCAGCGGCACGAGCGCCAGGACGACGGCCAGGCCGCAGAGTCCGACGATGATGTTCGACTTCAACTGGCGCACGCTCATACGACCGCGGCCTCGTTCGTGGCGACGACTACCGGCGCCGCGGCTGTCCGTCGCGCCATGCTCCAGATCAGGAGTCGCGACAAGCCATTGATGATGATCGTGATGAGAAACAACACCAGACCGATCTCGATCAGCGCATGCAAATACAACTCATCGGCCGCCTCGGTGAACTCGTTGGCGATGACCGCGGCCATCGTGTATTGCGGCGCGAGAAGCGACGTCGTGATCTGCGGGTTGTTGCCGATGACCATCGTCACGGCCATCGTCTCGCCGAGCGCACGGCCCAGGCCGAGCATGACCGCGCCGATGATGCCCGTCTTGCCGTAGCCAAGGGCGACGCGGATCGCTTCCCATCGCGTTGCGCCGAGAGCGTAGGCGGCTTCTCTTTGATTCATCGGCACGCCTTTGAGAATCTCGCGGGCCACGGCCGATGAGAACGGGATGACCATCACCGCCAGAATCAGCGCGGCCGCCCCCATGCCGACGCCGAGCGGTGGTCCTTTGAAGAGCGCCATGTTCTTCATCCACTCCGGCAGCAACAGCTCGAGCTTGCGGATGATCGGGATCAGGACGAAGATTCCCCAAAGTCCGTAGACGATCGACGGAATCGCCGCGAGAAGCTCCGTCAGGTAAGTCAACGGAAGACGCAGCGCACCAGGCGAGATCTCGTTGATGAAGATGGCGATGCCGAGCGCGATCGGCGTGGAGATCAGCAGCGCCAGCAGCGACGAATAGAGCGTGCCCCAGATGAAGGGCAGCGCTCCGAACTCGCCGGAGACCGGATTCCACGTCGTTCCTTTCCAGAAGCCGAGTCCGAACTTCTGGATCGACAACATCGATTGCCGGGAGAGCTCGAAACCGATCCCGACGACGAGCGTCAGGATGAGCAGCGCGAAGAGTGCGGTGCCGTAGCGATAGAAACGATCTTCGGTCTGGGCCATCGATCAGAGCTGGATCTTCTGCAGCGCGGGCAACTCCTTCTCGACGACCGGCTGCGGCAGCGGCGCATAGCCTAGCGGAGCGGCGAATCGTTGGCCATCAGTCAGCGCCCACTTCATGAAGTCGACGATCGTGCGCGCGCTCTCTTGGTCTGTCGGATTCTGATACAGGAGGATCCACGTGAACGACGCGATCGGGTATGCGCCTTTCCCGTCGGGATTCGTGATGGAGACGCGAAAGTCGTCAGGCATCGATGCCGCGGCCGATCCCGCGGCAGCGGTCACCGCGTCGAGCGATGCGGTGACGAACTCGCCAGCTTTGTTCTGCACGGAACCATAGGCGATGTTGTTCCTGGAGGCGTAGATCAACTCGACGTATCCGACCGCGCCCGGTGTCTGCTTCACGAAACCCGATACGCCTTCGTTTCCTTTTGCGCCGATGCCTGTCGGCCAGTTTACCGAGGTGGAGACGCCGACTTTCTGCTTGAACTCGGGCGAAACTTTGGAGAGAAAGTCGACGAAGATGTAGGTCGTTCCCGAACCGTCGGAGCGGTGAACCACGGCGATCTCAGTCGACGGCAGTTTCACGCCGGGATTGATCTTCGCGAGCGCCGCATCGTTCCACTTCTTGATTTTGCCGAGGTAGATGTCGGCGAGCGTTTGTCCGGTGAAGCGGATCGGCTGCGTGACTCCTTCGAGGTGATAGATCGGCACGACGCCGCCGAGGACCGTCGGGAAGTGCAGGATCGGCCCCGGCGCAGCTTTGAGTTGCTCTTCCGTCATCGGACCGTCGGTCGCGCCGAAGGACACGGTCTGCGAGATGAGCTGCTTGATGCCGCCGCCCGAGCCGATCGACTG
>DASXRT010000196.1:0-10835 GCA_036506455.1 Thermoanaerobaculia bacterium | reverse complement strand
CCGAGGGGGTTGTCGATGCGCCGCCGTTCGATCGTTTTCCTCGCTGTGGTTGCCTGCTCTCTCTACGGATGCCCCGCGAAAAAATCAGAGATCGCCACGAATGTTGAGCAATCGGCCACCGACAGTGCCGCCCATCCCGCGTCGCCCGGCGGTCCCGCGATCGTGCCAAGTGCGGTCTCCGGCTACACCGTTCTCGTGACGATCGACGACGGTCACATTGTCGTCGCCAATCCGGACCAGATCCCGCCCGGCCCCGCGATCTTCACCGTCACCAACAACGGCAAGCAGTTGCACAATCTCTTCGTCGAGGGTGAAGGAATCCACCGCGCGCCGGACAGCGACAACATCGCGCCAGGGGCGACAGTTTCTTTTGACGTCAAGTTGAAGCGGGGGACGTACACGCTCTACTGTCCGATCCTCGATCATCGCCAGAAGGGCGAGACGACCACGCTCATCATTAAAGAGCGTGATACTGCGCGACCGGCCACGTCGACGGCGATTCCGGGACCGGCGAAATCAACGTCGTAGAATGTTGCCATGCGTGCTCTGCTCATCATCGGCTTGATCCTCGTGGTTCTCGGCATCGCCTCGCTGTTTGTCCCGATTCCGCACAAAGAGCGGCATGGGATCGAAGCAGGTCCTGTGTCCCTCGGTGTGCAGACGACGGTGCGCGAACGCGTCCATCCGGCGATCAGTGCCGTTCTGATCGCCGGAGGCGTCGCCTTGATGATCGTCGGCGGCCGGAAGCGACTATAAATCGGTGCTGAGTGCTGAGTGCTGAGTGGTGCGCACTCAGCGCGACTCCTTAATGATGATCGCGTCGCCTTTCAGCTCGTAGGAGAGCTTGTTCTGCTGCAGGATGATGTCGAACGCCTGATCCCACGGCATGTTCGTGACGTTGAGAGTCACCTTCCCCTGCAGCGTCTTCGGATATTGAATGTTCGTGCTGGTGAGCTTTGCGAATTTGTCGATGACATCCTTGATGTCCGCATCTTTCAGATTGAGGCTGATCGGATCACCTGTGTAACTGCGACCCGACTTGTTGCGCGGGCCATCCGCCTGCGGCACTGTTGAATACGTCGACTCCTGTACCTGAGCGCCATTCTCCAGAATGCGCATCACGGCGCTGACACTGTTCCCGGTGTCGTGCACCTCGATGCGAACATCACGCCCCTCAGTCACCGTCTGGGTGCTCGCGCCGGAACCGCGCAAGAAACTGACGCTCGGTGCCGCGACCATCAGGCCGGTGGAAGCTTCGACGACGCGTCCGGAGAAAATCAGCCTGTCGGGCAGATCGCCCGGGCGAACGGAGAAGTAGAGCTTGTAGCGATCATTCGAATCGGAGGACGGCGCGGCGTGCAGACCGCCCGCGATTGCGGCCGCGAGAACAGCGATCGCCGCGAAGGCGACGACGAGACGATGGGACAGAGCGCGAGCACGCAGGGATTCGTAACTCATGACGTGATCCAACCTTTCTTTGAGATGTGCATTAGCCATACACGAGACGCCGGCCAGGCGAGGCGCGACGACCGCGCGGCAGATTTTCGAGAGGGCCGAGACGTAAGTATCGACGCCGATCGCGACCGCCGCTTCATCGCAGGCTTCCTCCCGTCGATTCGCGATCGCGCGTTGAGCCATCCACACCAGGGGATGAAACCAGAAGGCCGACACGATCGCGGACTCGCACAGGCCGAGCAGGTTGTCTCGCCGCGCGACATGCGCGCATTCGTGGCGCAGCAGCGACTCCAACTCGGCGTCGTCGAGAGCATCGCACCCACCACCCGGAAGCATCACGATCGGTCGAATGATGCGCACCACGGCCGGGGCCTCGCAGATCGGGGACCGCATCACGTCGACGCTGGTGCGGAGTCCGAGCTGGACTCGTGCGGCCGCGAGTGCGGCTTGTTCGCGCGGAGCGGCGGCCGACGCGGTGCTCAACGCGGACGACACGAGCCGCCGGCGAGCGACAGCCCACGCGATTGCCAGCGCACCGGCGGACACGATCCAGGCCACAACCAGCACAGACGGCCAGCGGCTCGTCATCTGCGGCGGCAGCGCGCGAAAGACGACCGGCCCGCTGAGCCACTCGATCGCCACCGTACCGGTCGATCGCCGGCCGAGGCTCGTGAGGTCGAGGCCGAGAGCGCGCAGCGATGCCGTGATGGCCACTGAAGGAACGGCAAACTTCGCGAGACCGCAGAACAACACAGCGTGGCGCGTCCGCGCTGTCAGAGGCATCAGCCGCGCGGCGATGATGGCGATGAGCAGAACGACCGTGGAGCTCCAGAGATGCGTGAGGACGTCGCTCACTTGCGGCCTCCCTTTTTCTCCTCTTTTTTCTCCAGCGCTTTGATGTCTTCGAGCGTCAGCTTGCCGCTCTCGAGGAGATGAGCGACGACGGGCTGCGCCGAACCACCGAAGAGATCGAGAAGATCATCGATGAGGCGGCGGTAAACCGACTTTCGAGTGATGACCGGCGCGAACATCAGCGCATTGCCGATCTTCCGCGTTCGGCGGACGGCGCCCTTCTGCTCCAGCCGCTGCACGATCGTCTGCACGGTCGTGTACGCGGGGCGCTCGTCCTCCGGAATCGCTTCCTGAACTTCGCGTACCGAGGCCTCGCCGAGGCGCCAGACGAGATCCATGATCTCGAGCTCGAAGCGGGTCAGGCGGGTCGATCTCTTCATGTAGTCAAGTAAACTACATCCGTAGTAGCAAATTGTCAAGCGATGTTACAAAGATCGAAACTACCGCTCTTGGAGGGCGTCCTGGCTGGACTACTCCGGCACCGACTTCGGTCATGATAGTTGCAGTTGGAAAGGAGACCGTAAGTGAAGCGACTGATTCCTCTCTTTGTTCTTCTACTCACCGTCGCGGCTGCGCCGGTCTTCGCGCTCGACGACAGCAACCGGAGCGATCGCGACCGGCGCACCATCGTCGACGACGTCATCCGGATGTCGCAGGCCGGTGTGAGCGACGACGCAATCATCTCGTTCGTCTCGCACACCCGCGACCGGTTCCAGGTGACGGCAGACGACGTCATCGCCATGACGAACGCGCATGTCTCGAAAGAAGTCGTGAAGGCCGTCGTCGATGAAGCGGCCGATCGTCGGGATGGCCGCTACGGGTCCCGGACCGCGGTCTACGTCGCGCCGTATTACGGCTGGTACGACCCGTTCTACTACCCGTACTATTACGATCCATTCTACGGGCCGCGGTTCTCGGTCGGATTCCGATTCGGTCCGCGCTTCGGCGGCGGATTCCGCGGCCGGCACCGCTGAGGAGGTTCGGCCGTGAAGCGAGCATTCATCCTTCTGTTCCTCGTCTCCACGCCGCTCTTCGCACTCGATCGAACGCGGCGGACCATCGTCGACGATGTGATCCGCATGTCGCAGGCGGGTGTGAGCGAGGACGCCATCATCGCCTTCGTCGTTCACACTCGCGACGATTTCGAGGTCACCGCCGATGACGTGATCGCGATGACCAACGCGCACGTGTCGAAAGAGGTGATCAAGGCGATGGTCGATGAAGCGGACGCGCGGAAGAATCGTCGTCGCCGCGAAGTCGATCGTGACGATGACGATTTCTTTTTCCCCTACTTCAATCCGTACTACGACCCCTGGTGGTTCATGCCGCGTTACTACACCACCACTGCGAAGGCTAGAATCGCCTCGTGGTCTCCTCCCGCCGCGAGCTCGAGATCGTCGGTTCGATCGCCGAGGCGCTGAATAGTTCGCCGAGCGTGCGCGAGGCGTTGGAGCGCACGCTCGAGCTGGTCACCGAGCTTCTCGACCTGCAGACGGGATGGGTGTGGCTCGTCGATGCCGACACGGGCCATATGTACAGCGCGGCGGCGCGCAATCTGCCGCCATATCTCCAGGAGCCGGTGCGGATGAGCGGCGAGTCGTGGTGCATGTGCATCGGAGAGTTTCGCGATGGCACGCTCACGCCGCGCAATGTCGACGTGATGGAGTGCAGCCGCCTGCAGCCCGCTGTGCGCGCTCGCCAGACCGATCTCACGCGCGGCCTCGCCCATCACGCCTCGGTGCCGCTCTCGTTTCAGGGGAAACCGCTCGGCATCATGAACATCACCGCCCCGGCCATGCGCCGTCTCACCAAATCGGAGCTGAGGCTCCTCGGCACGATCGGATTGCAGGTGGGCATCGCCATCGAGCGCGCGCGGTTGGCGGAAGAGAGCGCGATGCTCGCGCGCGCCGACGAGCGCACGCGCCTCGCGCGCGAGATCCACGACACGCTGGCGCAGGGCCTGTCCGCTTTGACACTGCAGATCGAGACCGCGCTGCGGAGCGTCGGCAAGGATCCGGATCGCGTGCGCGAGCGTCTGGAGCACGCGCTGGCGACGGCACGGTCGAATCTCGATGAAGCGCGGCGTTCGGTGACGGAGCTGCGCGCCGCCACGACATCGGGCAAGCCGCTCGTGCAAGCGCTCGCCGCGCTTGTGCGCGAGTTCACTTCGGAGTCGGGGATTCGCGTAACGTTTTCCACGCGTGGGACGTGCGCATTGAACCGTACCGCCGAAGCGGAGCTTTTCCGCATCGCGCAACAGGCGATGGCCAACGTGAAGCAGCATGCGCGGGCCACGAATGTCGACTTGACACTGTCGTGTACGAAGAAGAACGCGACGCTGACGATCGCAGACGACGGCAGCGGCTTCGATCCGCGGCGCGTTCCGGCTGATCGCCACGGCATCGTCGGCATGCGCGAGCGCGCTCGCGTCGCCGGCGGCTCGCTGCGGATCAAGTCGGGCAGGAAAGGAACAGTCGTCATCGCGAAGGTACCGGCATGACGAAGATCGTGATCGTCGACGATCATCCCGTCGTGCGCGAAGGGCTCGTGGCCGCGCTCGACCGGAAGAATGGGATCGACGTGGTCGGCGTGTTCGGCTCGGCGGAGGAAGCGCTCGGAACGCGCGTCAACGCCGACGTTATCATTCTC
Organism: Thermoanaerobaculia bacterium; assembly: GCA_036506455.1. GTDB lineage: Bacteria > Acidobacteriota > Thermoanaerobaculia > Gp7-AA8 > Gp7-AA8 > DASVHS01. The sequence goes on along the minus strand of DASXRT010000196.1, from coordinate 5,879 downwards.
GATCTGGAACTGCCTGGACTCGGCGGACTCGACGCGATCGGCCGATTCAACGCTCCGGTGCTGGTGTTGACGGCATACGGCACCGACGAGGACATCGATCGAGCGCTCGAAGGGGGAGCGAAGGGCTACCTGCTCAAGGGCGCGCCGCTCGATGACATCGAGCGCGCCATCGCAGCCGTCGCGCGCGGCGACGCCTATCTCGATCCGCGTGTGACGACGCGCGTGATCCGCCCTCGACAGCGGCTGACGAAGCGCGAGCGCGAGGTGCTTCGACTGGTGTCTGAAGGCAAGTCGAATAAAGAGATCGCGAAGAAACTCCGCATCGCCGAGCGAACCGCGAAGTTTCACGTCACGTCGATCTTCAACAAGCTCGGAGCAGAGAATCGAGCGCAGGCGGTAGCGATCGCGGCGGAGAGGCATCTGATTTGAGGGATGTTGAGGGATGAGGGATGAGGTAGACGCCCATCCCTGTACGGATGGACAGGTGCCTGATCTCCCTTTCGAACGAAGCTACGCGCTGGCTTCGAGCCGATCATGTGAGCATGAACAGAAATGAAGTTGTGCTCATCACCGGCGCGTCGAAGGGGCTTGGCCTCGCGCTCGCCAGGCAGTTTGCGCGCCGCGGTCATCCACTCGTCATCAACGCCCGCCGCGAAGAAGCGCTTCGCCGAGCAGAAGAGGAACTGGCGCGGCAGACGCAGGTACTCGCCGTTGCCGGCGATGTCTCGGAAATCGCCGAAGTCATCGCGCAGAAAGCGATCGACCGCTTCGGCCGCGTCGACATCCTCATCAACAACGCCTCGGAGCTCGGTCCCAGTCCGATGCCGCTGCTCACCGAGCATTCGTGGCAGTCGCTCGAGCGGATCTTTCGCGTGAATGTCATCGCACCCATTCATCTCATCCAACTGCTTCGGCCGGCGACGATCGTGAACATCACCTCCGATGCGGCTGTCAACGCATATCCGCATTGGGGCGGCTACGGAGCCAGCAAGGCCGCGCTGGAGCATGCGTCGCGCATTCTCGCGAAGGAGCTGCCCGACGCACGTGTGCTCGTCATCGATCCGGGCGACATGAACACGGAGATGCACGCGCTCGCCGAGCCGGGCGTCGATCTCTCCCATCTTCCGTCGCCTGATGATGTGGCGCCGAAGATCATCGAGCGCATCGAAGCGGAAAAACTGGAAGTGGTCGCGTCATGAGCGCGCTCGAGTTCTCGCTTCCGCCGCAGCTCGAAGCACACGAGCCGGCCGAGCTGCGGGGAACGGGCCGCGACGATGTGAGGCTGATCGTCTCCGATCGCGCCACCGGCGAGGTGATCGACACGCATTTCCGCGAGCTTCCGAATTTTCTGCGCGCCGGCGATCTCCTCGTCCTCAACACGACGGCAACGCTGCCGGCGGCGCTCACGGCATTGCGCGAAAACGGAGAAGAGATCGCCCTGCACTGGTCGACGTCGTTGCCGGGCGGTCTCTCCGTCGTCGAGCCGCGCAAGATCGAAGCGCGCGCCGGCGAAGTATTCACATTGCCGGGCGGAGCGAGCTGCACGCTTCTCGCGCCATATCGCAACTCGCGCCGGCTTTGGATCGCGCAACTCGACATCGGCACGTCCATCGTCGATTACCTCCAGCGCTGGGGCAGGCCGATCCGATACCCCTACATCGCGAAGCGCTTTCCCATCAGCGCGTATCAGACCGTGTATGCGCATCTCGAAGGCTCGGCCGAGATGCCTTCCGCCGGCCGTGCCTTCACGAAGCCGATGCTGGCCTGTCTGCGAGCGCGCGGTGTCGGCATCACGCGGCTCGTGCTTCACACCGGAGTAGCAAGTCTCGAGTCGCATGAAGCGCCGTATGAAGAATGGTACGAAGTGCCGCTGCGCACGGCGGAACGCGTGCGCGAGGCAAAGCTGCGCGGCGGACGTGTGATTGCGGTCGGCACGACTGTTGTTCGCGCGCTCGAGAGCAGCGTCGACGCCAACGGCGAGCTCGTCGGTTCGCGCGGCTGGACCGATCTCGTCATCACACCGGAACGTGGAGTCCGCATCGTCGATGGGCTGCTCACCGGTCTCCACGAGCCGCGCGCTACACATCTGGCGATGCTCGAAGCGATCGCGGGCCGCGAAACCATCGAGAAGGCATACGAAGCGGCGCTGGAGCACGAATACCTGTGGCACGAGTTCGGTGATCTGCATCTGATCGTTTGACGATTTGACGATGTCTTGACGCGCGCGCGGACGAAGCTTTGGCGTGCCATGACGATATTGATCGCATGGCACGCGAATTCATCGTCGGCTTCAGCATGGTCTCGGGACGGAACGGCGAGATCTTCTCCAGTGCACCCACCATTCCGATCAGAATTTCCGCTGAAACGGCGATCGCGGCGCTGCATGCCTTCGCTCAACGGTCCGAGGGAACGATTCTCGAGAGCTCATCGACTGAGGTGAAGATTCTGCAGGCGAAGGTCGGCGTGGATGGCCGGATCTTCCGCGTTCGCGTCTCCGATTTCACTCAGTAACAGGTGACAAAGGTCACCTCATCCGCCCCGGAACCGGAACAAGCCTCTCTCCTGGATTTATCGGTTAATCTTGTGACGGATATGGTCCTCCGTCGATATCTTTATGGATTGATGCTTTTGATCGCGTTCGCGTTGCCCGCATCGGCGGCGACGATCGTGGTCGACGTGCGCGATCCGCAGGGCGCGCCACTCCGCGACGCTGTGGTCTACGCAGCTCCTGAAGGAAGAGGTCTCGAGCCGGCGACTCGCACCGCCGTCATGGATCAAAAGGATCGCACGTTCGTACCGCACGTTTTGCCGGTGCAGACCGGAACGGCCGTCAAGTTTCCTAACAGCGACGACATCCAGCACGAGGTGTACTCGTTCTCGCCGGCCAAGACATTTCAGCTCCCGCTCTACAAGGGGACGCCAGCGAATCCGATCGTGTTCACGACCGCGGGTGTGGTAACGCTCGGCTGCAACATCCACGACAAGATGAACGCTTACATCGTCATTCTCGACACGCCGTACTTTGCAAAAACGGAGGCCGGTGGGCGGGTCGAGGTGAGGATTCCTGCGGGTAAGTACGCGGTGCACGTGTGGCATCCGGACATGCGAGATGAACCGACGCCGCAGTCAGTCTCGATCGGCGAAGGCGATCGCAGCGAGCTCGCCTTCACAGTGACCGCGGCGCCGGCGGCGTTGACGTCTGCGCCGCTCAACAGACTCGAAGAGAAATTCAAGAAATACGGCAATGCCCGGCCGTAGCTTCCAGGCCAAGCTCGTCTACCTCCTCATCGGCGTCCTCGTCCTTCTGCAGACGGTGACGCTGGCGGCGATTCACATCGCCGGAGTGCGCTCGCTCCATCGCAATCTGACCGAGGAGCTACGCGTGGGCAGCCGCGTGCTGGAGCGGATTCTGGCGGCGCGCGGCCGGCAGTTGTCCGACAGCGTGCGCGTGCTGGCGGCCGACTTCGGATTCCGCGAAGCGATTGCCTCTCACGACCGCAACACGATCGGCTCGGTGCTCGCGAACCACGGCTCGCGCATCGCTGCCGATGCGGCCTTCCTCATCGACCTCGATGGAAAAGTTACGGCGGACACGATCGAGCAGACGATCGTCGGCAAGCCATTCCCGTTCCCGAAATTGATCCGTACGGCCGAACATGCGGGCGAAGCATCATCGATCGTGTCGCTGGGCGGCCGTCCGTATCAACTCGTCATCGTTCCGGTACTGGCACCGCGCGCCATCGCCTGGGTGTGCATGGGATTTCAGATCGATGAGACGGTGCTGCGCGATTTTCAACGTCTGACCGCGCTCGACATTTCGCTCTCCACTTTGGACGAAGCGGGACGTCCGCTGCTGATCTCCACGCTGCCGCAGTCCGTGCAGACCGAGCTTCTCGCGCAGATGGTGAGGCAACCGCCGCAGAACGAGCCCGTTGAAGCGACGCTGAAGTTCGCCGACTCTCCGTATGAAACGCTCACCGAGCCATTGAAGACCGGCGATCGTTCGCGGATCACCACGGTCATTCAGCGCTCGCTCGAAGAAGCGCGGCGTTCGTATCGCAGTCTCGAGTTGCAGATCGTGCTCTTCTCGACCCTCGCTCTCGTCGGGGCGATCGTGGCGGCGATGTTCTTCGCTCGCGGCGTCATCAGACCTCTGCATCGTCTTGCCGACAACGCCCAGCGCATCGAGCGAGGCGACTACACGGCCGCGGTCGAGATCGAACAGGACGACGAGATCGGCAAGCTGGCCACGGCGTTCAACCGCATGCGTACCGGTATTGCCGAGCGCGAGCTGCAGGTCATCCATCAGGCCACTCACGACGGTCTCACCGGCTTGCCGAATCGAACTCTTTTTCTCGATCGCCTCGAGCACGCCATCGCCGCAGTGAAGCGCACGGGAGATTCCGTCGGCATGATCATGATGGATCTCGATCGCTTCAAGGAGATCAACGACACTCTTGGACACCATTTCGGCGATCAGCTTCTCAACGAGATCGGCCGCCGCCTCAACCAGTCTCTGCGCGAGAGCGATACGGTCGCGCGCCTCGGCGGAGACGAGTTCGGCGTGAGCTTCAACGCCCGCGAGCCCGAGCACGCCCTCGACGTGGCTCACCGTATCGCCGACTCGCTGGAAGCCTCGTTCATCCTCGGCGGCGTTTCGATCGACGTCAAAGCGAGCATGGGCATCGCTATCTATCCGCTTCACGCCGACGATGCCGGATCGCTGATGAAGCGCGCCGATATCGCCATGTACGATGCCAAGAAGCACCACACCAGCATCGCCTTGTATGAGGCGGGCCGCGACGAGCACAGCGTGCGGCGGCTGTCCCTTCTTTCCGAGCTTCGCCAGGCCATTCAGCGCGGCGAGCTGGAGCTCTACTACCAGCCGAGCATCAGCTTCCGGACGGGACGCGTCTCCTATGCCGAAGCTCTCGTCCGTTGGAACCATCCCACGCACGGGCGCATGAACCCCGATGAGTTCATTCCACTCGCCGAGCAGTCGGGAACCATCGGCGCCCTCACCAAGTGGGTGTTGCGCAACGGAATCCGAGAATGCGCGGAGTGGAGCCGCCAAGGCTCACCGCTAACGATCTCCGTCAATCTCTCCGCGCTCGATCTTTTCGATTCGGAGCTGCCGACGTACATCAGCGGCCTGCTCACCGATGCGAATCTTCCGCCGATGAGTCTCGTCCTGGAGATTACCGAAAGCGCGATCATGAGAGATCCCGCTTACGCTTTGAAGATCCTGCGCGAGCTGAAATCGCGAGGCACTCGCCTGGCGGTCGACGACTTCGGCACCGGCTATTCGTCGCTTGCGCATCTGAAGCGACTTCCTGTGGACGAGTTGAAGATCGACAAGTCGTTCGTGCTCAATCTCTCTTCTCAGTCCACCGACGATGCGGTCATCGTGCGCTCGACGATCGAGCTCGGTCACAACATGGGCTTGACGGTCATCGCCGAGGGAGTCGAGAACGTCGAAGCGCTCGACATTCTCAAACGTCTCGGATGTGACATGGCGCAGGGCTACTACATGAGTCCACCGCTTCCGGCCGAAAAGTTCCGGCGCTGGATCGTCGAGTCACGCTGGGCGGTGGCCGAACGAAACGCATCGGTAGAGGCCGGTTGACACAGGAGGTTGCATGAGGACTCATTTCGAAGGCGGCGGCAGAGCCGCCGCACTCCAAGGCGGCTTCGCCGCTTTACTACTGGTGTTCGGCTTTGCGTCAGTCCTGCACGCCGGTGATGCGCGACTTCTCGCGACCGGCGGCTTGACGCAGATCGAAGGCTCGGCCGGCGGTGGAATTGTTCCGTGGGCCGTTCTCTCCGGCTATGCGACCGAGGATCAAAACGGCGGGACGGGATTTCTGACGTACGTGGCC
>DASXRT010000195.1:0-15475 GCA_036506455.1 Thermoanaerobaculia bacterium | reverse complement strand
GGGGCCTCAGCGCGAAAAGGCCCCCACGACCTACGACCCACGACCGACGACCTGCGGTTCATGGCTCCGCTCCGAACACGAGTGTCGCCAGCGCCACCGCGACTCGCCGATCCAACGTGGCGTTCGCCGCGAGATCGAGATAGTCGACCTCGCCCGTCGCGTCGGGGCGCCGCACGATCACGCCTGAGGCGATGCCCTGGTGATAGAGACGGATGTTCGCCTCGCGGCTGCGATTGAACTTGCCGGCGAACTTCCGCACGATCGCGCGCATCAGCGATTCCTCCACGGCGAAGCCCGAGCCCCGCTGGTCGGCAGCGGAGTCGATCGACCAACTGTTCCGTCCCAGTCGCGAGAGCGTGCTGCGGCCGAGCAGCGCGATCGTCGCGCCATCGTGCGTCTTCACGGCGTACGTCGTGCGAGGAAACGCGATGCGCGACTTCTGGGTGATGACGAGAGCGGGCTTCGATCCGTCGTAGAGGGTCACTCTCGTGCGCGGAACGAGCGTGGCGATGATCGCGGAGAATCCGATGCTTAGAACCAGCGAGGTGACGGCCGCGGGATGGCGGCTCTCCGCGATCAGGAAGAGTGCCGCCGCCACACCGGCGACGATGACGATCCCGGCGACGAGTGCGGCCACGATGCTGACGACCGAAGCAAAGCCGCGGTAAGTGAGGACGACTTGATTGTCGCCGTTACGGATGTGCGCGATCTCGCCGGCGCGCACACCGCTTTCGAATCGGAATCGCGTGCTGGAAAACGCGCGATCGTGAGAGCTGACCGCGGGCGCGGTGATGCGCCGCTCCAGCTCCGGATCGACGACTTCAGTGGGCGGGCCCTCCGGGACTACTCCGCTTTTTTTTTTAAGTCGTCCTCGCCGACTTTTTCGTGAGGCATCGTCTGCGCAGAGACCTTGTCGTGCGCAGCCGTCGGCACGGCCTCGATGGGCTCCGACGAAGCTGGCTGCTCGTACGGCTCGGAGCCGGGCGAATCGGTCTCCGTCGGCAGCTCTTCGGAAAATCTCCCGTAGCTGTTTCCCATGCGCAGCTTCGCGCCGTGCGTGAGCGGCGCAACGCGCACACGCTTGCCGTTGACGTAGGTGCCATTCGCGCTGGCGAGATCGTGAAGGACGAAGAATCCACGCTCGAACACGATCTCGGCATGATGGCGCGAGACTTTGGGGTCTCGCAGGATGATGTCGTTGCCGGGATCACGTCCGACGGTGAACGGCCGGTGCGTCTGGAGCCTGTAGCTTTTCTCCGTCCCGTCCAGCCCGACGAAGAAGATCTTCGCCATGAAGCCTTGATTCTAGCTTAGTCGGCTGCTCAGCCGCCTGCGGCGACGGGAAGTCGTTGAATCTGCTCGACCAGATCGTCGAGAGACACCGGTTTCGTCAACCATCTGAAGATGCGCGGGTCGCGCTGTTCGGCAGAGGGCTGAGGCTGGCCGCTGACGACGATGATGGGGATGGAAGCAGCGTCGCCGTCGAGGCGGCTCAGCACTTCGCCCCCATCCATGAGGGGCATGAGCCAGTCCAGGAGGATGACGTCGGGCCTTTCGCTGGCAATCCGGTCGACCGCTTCGGCGCCATTGGCGGCCAGTTTGACTTCGAAGCCGCGCTGATTGAGGCCGATGGCGTAGAGCCGGCGCACGTCGGAGTCATCATCAACGATGAGGATTTTCGGCCTTCCCACAGCACGCATTCGTGCAGGTTTCATGCGCATCGACGTGTGCTATCGTTCCGCGGCCCTTCGCCAATCGATGAACGTCAAGAAAAGACTGCTCGACTCTGCCCGGATGAATCGCGCCATCCGGCGCATGGCCATCGAGGTCGTCGAACGGAATCGCGGTGTGGAAGACGTGATCATCGTCGGCATCCGCAGCCGCGGCGTGCCGATCGGGGAGCGGATGGCGCGCGAGATCGGTGAGATGGAAGGAACGCCGGTTCCGTTCGGCATCCTCGACATCACGCTCTATCGCGACGACCTGACGACGATCGCGCCGCAACCGGTCGTCAAACCGACGAAGCTCCCCGAGCCCATCGACGACAAGATCGTGGTTCTGGTCGACGACGTTCTCTACACCGGGCGGACCGTGCGTGCTGCCCTCGATGCGCTCATCGACTTCGGCCGCCCGAAAGCCGTGCAGCTCGCCGTGCTCATCGATCGCGGCCACCGCGAGCTTCCTATTCACGCTGACGTCATCGGCAAGACCGTTCCCACCGATGCCAACGAAGTGATCAAAGTGAAGATGTCGGAGACCGACGGCGAGGATGAAGTTCTGATCATGGAGAAATGAAGTGCTGAGTGCTGAGTGCTGAGTGCTGGGTAACGCTCACTCAGCACTCAGCACCCAGCACTCAGCACAGATGCGCACGCAAAGTTCCTCACTGAAGTCCAAAGACCTCCTCGGCATCGAGCCACTGACTCCCGAAGAAATCACTCTCATTCTCGACACGGCCGAAGGCTTCAAGGAAGTCAGCGAGAGGCCGGTAAAGAAGGTGCCGGCGTTGCGCGGCCAGCTCGTGATCAATCTCTTCATGGAAGCATCGACGCGCACGCGCGTGTCCTTCGAGATCGCCGAGAAGCGGCTCTCCGCCGACACGTTGAATTTCTCGGCGTCGGGCTCGTCGGTCGAGAAAGGGGAGACGCTCATCGATACGGCGGAGAATCTGATGGCGATGCATCCCGACATGATCGTCATCCGCCACAAGCATCCCGGCGCGCCGAAGATGCTGGCCGACCGTCTGCCGGCCTCCATCATCAACGCCGGCGACGGCGCACACGAACATCCCACCCAGGCACTCCTCGATGCCTTCACGATCCGCGAGCGCCTCGGACGATTGCAGGGCGTGAACGTCTCGATCATCGGCGATATCGCCCACTCACGCGTGGTGCGCTCGAACATCCATCTGCTGACGAAGATGAAGGCGAACGTGACGGTGGCCGCGCCGCCGACGCTGATGCCGATGGCCGTCGACAAGATGGGCGTGCGCGTGGTGAGCTCGCTCGACGAAGCACTCGAAGGCGCGGATGTCGTGATGATGCTGCGCATCCAGATCGAGCGGCAGGGAAAGCTCAGCTTCCCATCGTTGCGCGAGTACTACAACACGTTCGGGCTGACGCCGGAGCGCCTGGCGCGCGCCAAAGACGGCGTCGTCGTCATGCATCCCGGACCGATGAACCGCGGCGTGGAGATCGCCTCCGATGTCGCCGATGGGCCGTACTCGGTCATTCTCAATCAGGTCACGAATGGAGTGGCTGTGCGCATGGCAGTGCTCTATCTGCTGGCGGGAGGGCACCTGGCGGAGTGAAAAGCGGAATGTTGAATGGTGAATGTTGAATGATGAATGGGAAATGAATTCGACATTGAACATTGAACATTCAACATTCAACATTCCCGTTCTCCTATGAACCTGCTCATCACCAACGGCCGAGTGATCGACCCGTCGCAGGATCTCGACGCGAAGCTCGACATTCTGATCGAAGACGGCTCGATCGCGCGGGTGGACAAGAAAATCCGCGCCGACGCCGAGACGATCGACGCCGCCGGTTTTGTCGTCGCTCCCGGCTTCATCGACCTGCACACGCATCTGCGCGAGCCGGGACAGGAGCACAAGGAGACGATCGCCACCGGAACGCGGGCCGCAGTCGCCGGCGGGTATACGGCGGTCTGTGCCATGGCCAACACCGTTCCGCCCAACGACGAGCGCGCGGTGACGGAGATGGTCGTAGCCGAGGCGGCGAGGAACGGGTCGTGCCGCGTGTATCCGATCGGGGCGGTGAGCAAAGGTTTGCAGGGGGAAGCGCTCGCAGAGCTTGCCGACCTGCGCGCGGCGGGTTGTGTCGCCGTCAGCGATGACGGAAAGCCGGTGTGGAACGCGCAGCTCATGCGCCGCGCGCTCGAGTATTCGACGATGCTCGGCATGCCGGTCATCGCGCACGAAGAGGATGCGAATCTCAACGAAGGCGGCGTCATGCACGAGGGCTTCTACTCCACGCTCCTGGGCATGGCCGGGATTCCCGCCGCGTCGGAAGAGACGATGGTGGCGCGCGATGTCATCCTGGCGGAAATGACCGGCGGTCACTTACATATCGCCCATCTATCGACCGCCGGCGCGATCGACGCCGTGCGCGCGGCGCGGAAGGACGGCGTTCACGTCACGTGCGAGGTCACGCCGCATCACATCGCGCTCGAAGACGAGACGGTGCAGTCGTTCTCGACGAACCTGAAGATGAATCCTCCGCTCCGCTCGCGCGAGCATCGCGAAGCGATCATCGAGGGCATCGCCGACGGCACGGTCGACGCGATCGCCACCGATCATGCACCGCATCACTTCGACGAGAAGAACGTCGAGTTCGATCTGGCGCCGTTTGGCATCATCGGGCTGGAGACTGCCTTCGCGGTCTGCTTCGACCGGCTCGTTCGCGATAAAGTCATCGATCTCGTGCGGCTGATCGATCTCCTCTCCTGCGGTCCGGCGCGCGCCTTCAACCTTCCCGGCGGTACGCTCAAGGCGGGAAGCGTGGGCGATGTGACGATCGCCGACGTGAACGCGCGCTATCAGGTGACCAACACCTTTCGATCGAAGGCCTCGAACTCGCCGTTCATCGGAGAGACGCTGCACGGTCGCGTGGTGGCCACGATCGTCGGCGGGGTACTGCGCCACGACATCCGCGTGCAGAGGCCCGCCGTCGCGGCCAGCAAAAAGAAGTCGCGGAAATGAGCGCGAAGCGCATTGTCGTCGTCGACGACTCGTCGGCCTTCCTCGATCTCTGGTCACGGTTCATCGCCGAGCGTTATCCGCAGGTCGCCAAGGTGGAAACCTACTCCCATCCCTACGATGCGCTGCCGAAGATCGACTCCTCCATCGATCTGCTGATCGTCGATCTGGAGATGCCCGGCATGGACGGGAAGAAATTCGTCGATTATGCACGCCAGAAGGACGTCGACGCGCGGCACATCGTGGTGACCTCGTCCCATTCCGCCGAGGAGCTTCATCAGCGGTTCCGCATCGGGGAGACGATCGCGGTCATCAATAAGACCGATCCCAAGCAGCAGGAAGCATTTCTGATGATTCTCGACTCGGTGATGAGGCGATGAATGGGATGAGGGATGAGGGATGAGGGATGAAAAGGCGTGGTGTGACACATCCCTCATCCCTCAGCCCTCATCCCTCCGTATAATCGGAGCAGTCCAATGACGGCCCAGCCGGCACAACAACACGCGGCGCAGCAGCAGCTCACGCTGAACGATCTGCTCGTCTACATGTCGAAGCAGCAGGCTTCGGATCTCCATCTGAAGCCGATGAGGCCGCCTCTCATCCGACTTCGCGGAAAGCTGCTACCCGTGTCGGGAACCGAGCCGCTCAAGCCCGCCGACCTCGAAAAGATGCTGTTGCCAATCCTCAATCGCACGCAGCGCGAGAAGTTCGATCATCTGCAATCGGTCGACTTCGGCTACGGCGTCCCCGGCGTGGCCCGCTTCCGCGGGAATATGTACATGCAGCGGGGCACAGTGGGCGCGGTCTTCCGCCGCATTCCCATCCAGATCCTCAACCTCGATCAGCTCGAGCTGCCGTCGGCGGTCCGCGATATGACGCAGATTCCCGAAGGCCTCGTGCTCGTCACCGGCCCGACCGGATCGGGGAAATCGACCACGCTGGCGGCGATGATCCTGGAGATCGCAGAGCATGAGCCGCTGCACATCGTGACCATCGAGGATCCGATCGAGTTCCTCTTCATCGATCGCGTGGCGGCGATCTCACAGCGCGAGGTCGGCACCGACACTCCCGCCTTCAAGGAAGCGCTGCGCAACGCCATGCGTCAGGATCCCGACGTGATCATGGTCGGCGAGATGCGCGACGTCGAGACGATCCAGACGGTCATGACCGCCGCCGAGACCGGCCACCTCGTGTTCTCCACGCTGCATACCAACAATGCCGCGCAGACGATCGACCGTATCATCGACTCCTTTCCCGCCGATCAACACAAACAGATCCGCTCCCAGCTCGCTCTCGTCCTGCGCGGCATCGTCTCGCTGAAGCTGGTCAAGACTCGTGAGGGGAACATGACCGCGGTCGCGGAGATCCTCAAGAACTCTCCGCGCATCGCCAAGCTGATCGAAGACGGCCACACCAAGGACATGCTCGAGGAGATGGAGAGCTCGGTCGGTCTGTACCGCATGCAGTCGATGAATCAGTCGCTCATCGCGTTACTCGTCCATCAGAAGATCACCTACCAGGAGGCGATGGCGCTCGCCAGCGACTCCGACGATCTCTCGCTGAAAATCCGCAAGCTCTTCCCGCAGATCGAAGAGCGCGTTCGCCAGGGAGGAGACATGGCTCCGACGTATTCCGATTTCTCGCAGATCACCGAACTGATGGATATCAAGCGCCTCTACGAAGAGCAGGAGGTGCAGTGGCGCCAGCGGTTGAGCGACAAAGACGAGCAGATCGAGAGCCTCAAAGCGGACATCGAACACGTCCGCGCCTCGGCCGCCCAGGAGCAGTCGGGCTTCCAGGAGAAGGACGAGGAGATTGCCCGCCTGCGCGGCGATATGGACCGGCTTCGCGCCGATGCTCAGGCCAAGATCGCGCAGTTGCAGGAACGCATCAAGGAGCTGAACCAGAAGTTGATGAGCGTGACGGGCGGGGCCGGTGGGATGAAACGGTAGCCAGTGCCGACGAAACCCTCCAGACAACTCGAGACGTTTCCCAATCCCAATCCCGAGCGCGATTACGAGATCTCGTTCGAAGCGCCGGAGTTCACCTGCCTCTGTCCCATGACGGGGCAGCCTGATTTCGCGACGATCCGCATCCGCTACGTCCCCGACGAAAAGTGCGTCGAGCTCAAATCGCTGAAGCTCTATCTATGGTCGTTCCGCGATGAAGGCACGTTCCACGAAGCGGTCACGAACCGCATCGCCAACGATCTGATCTCCGCGATCGATCCCCGCTTCATCGAGGTCGAAGGCGATTTCTATGTGCGCGGCGGGATCAAGACGAGGGTGAAGGTCGAGCACCGTAAAGATCATCAGGTCGTCGGTCGTAGGTCGTAGGTCGTGGCTGCCTTATCGCGCTGAGGCCCCCACGACCCACGACCCACGACCTACGACCCACGACCTACGACCCACCACCCACGTCCCGACGCAGGCGCCACCGCTCATTGATCCGTTGAACGAATGAAGAATCGCCGGTCGCGAGCCATTCCTCCAAGACATCCACGCTCGCTTCGTCGAGCGCTTCGATAATCGACAGGCTCGCTGCTTCGGCGATCCGCGCGATGGGTTTGTCGAGGCCGGCGACGATGCGTGCCGAGCGGGCGATGAGCGCGGCCAGATCGATGTCGTGCTCCATCGCCAGCATGCGAGTGGCAGTGAGTGTCAGCAGGACGGCGGCGTTCCAGTTCGTCTTTTCATCCCATCGCGGCGGTACGACGAAGTCGGCGACGCCGGCGTTCGCCGCGAGCGCGGCGATGTGGCGCTCGGTCGCCACATGAATCGGCTCGAGCCGCGAATGGAACAGCATCGCGTAAGTCTCATGGTCGCCGTCGAGCGACAGCGACTGCGCGATGGCCTGCTTGGCCGTCGGGTCGATCTCGACCGGCACCGCGGCGATGAACGAGGCGCCGTGCGTCTTCGCCAGGCCCGTCAGTTGTGCGAGCGCGACAATGTCCGTGGTCACGGGGAAGATCACCGGAATGACGACGCCCCATCTGCCACGCGCATTCGTAAAGAGCGTCGCCAGCCGTTCGAGATCGAGTGGCCACGCCGAGATCACCATCATCTCCGGCCGGGCTCTCTCCGGCAGTGCGCCGCGCGTGGAGATGAGATACATCGCCGGGACATCACACAACTCGAGGATCTCTTCGCCGCGACGGAAAATCGCTTCGGCAAACTCGCTCGCCTCGATGAGCAGCGGCGAGTCGAGACGGGCGCCTTCCATCTCGTCCGCCGGTTTATCGCACACGAGCACCTCGAGCCGCTCACTCGAGGTGGCGCGCAGATCGATGTAGTCAATGGATACCGGCGCGGCACGGCGCGCGCTGTAGGGTGCGACCGTCGTCGCGCACCAGAACGGCGCCACGGGAGCGACGGCGCGCTTGATCCTTAACTGCGTCGATTTGCGATAGACGATCAACCGCTGTTCCGGGCGAGATACGGCGCGACGAGATTGCGGACGTACTTCGCAACCATGTCGAACTCGAGGTTGACTTTGTCGCCGATGCGCGCCATGCCGTGGTTCGTGCGGCGCAGCGTCTCCGGGATCAACGCCGCGGCGAAGCTCGACGCCTCCGGCTCCACGATCGTCAGGGAAACACCGTCGACAGCGATCGACCCCTTGCTCACGACGAGGCCGCCGAATTCCTCCGGAAAGCTCCAGCGATAGACGGCGAAGTCTCCTTCCGACGTGATCGACACCAGGCTGCCTACAGCGTCGACATGCCCCTGCACGAGATGACCGCCCAGCCGGTCGCCGATGGCGAGCGCCCGCTCCACATTGACGAGGGCGTCCTTGCCGAGCGTTGCCAGCGTGGTGCGCGACAACGTTTCGTCGGATACGTCGGTGACGAACGAGCCGTCGATCTCGGGAAGTGCGGTGAGACACACGCCGTTGACCGCAACGCTCTCCCCGCGCTCATATGGTTCTTCATCGGTGCCGCGCAGGCGCAGGCGCGCGCCATGGGCGAGTCTCTCGAACGCCTCGATGGTTGCGCTGTGATGGATGATGCCTGTGAACATTAGCCGGGATAGGCCGTGATCATCAGATCGCGTCCCAAGAGCTCGACGCGATCAAAACGAAAGCGATGCGCTTCTGTCAACCGGCTGACGGCCTCGCCGGAGAAGATCGACGGGGCGGCGCCGCCGCCGACGAGAGCGGGGGCAACGAAGAGGATCATCTTCTGCCACAGGCCGGCTCGGAGAAACTCCGAGAGCACCAGCGCGCCTCCTTCGACGATGACCGACTGGATCCCGCGTGCGTACAACTCCGCCAGGACTCCGCCCAGATCGGCGCGACCATCCGTGCGCACGACCTCGAGATGATTCTTCGCTTCGAGGTCGGCGGAAGTGAAGACGATCGTCCCGCCGCCGTCGCTCAGGATCTGCGCGTATGGCGGCATATCGCCATCGCCGTCCAGGATGACTCGCGTCCACGGCGTGATCGAAGCGTTGAGACCGAGCCGTCGCGTGAGGCGCGGATTATCGGAGCGAACCGTTCCGCTGCCGACGAGAATCGCGTCGTACTCCTCGCGCAGGGCGAGGCTCCGCTCGCGAGCGTCGTCGGCCGTGATCCATTGACTGTCGCCGGAGATCGTCGCCAGTTTTCCATCGAGCGTCATCGCTGCTTTCAACAGGACGAAGGGAAGCTTTTGCGACACGGCCCAGACGAACTTCTCGTTCAGCCGCCGCGCCTCCGCTTCGCAGACGCCGGTGACGACCTCGATGCCGGCCGCGCGGAGTTTTTCGGTGCCGCGGCCGTCGACGATGTCGTGAGGATCGCGCATCGCGATGACGACGCGCGCAACGCGCGCGGCGATCACCGCGTCAGCGCACGGCGGCGTGCGACCGTGATGCGCGCATGGTTCGAGCGTCACGTACATCGTCGCGCCGCTCGCATCGCGCACTTGCTGGAGCGCCTCGGCCTCCGCATGCGGTTCACCAGCGCGACGATGCCATCCTTCGGCGATGACCATGCCATCGCGGACGATGACGCAGCCGACCATGGGGTTCGGGCTGACGGAGTATCGTCCGCGCTCGGCAAGCTCCAGCGCCCGGCGCATGAACTGCTCATCGCTCACGGGGAGCGATTCTATTGGAGTGCGGCGGCTTGCCGCCGCCTTGAAGGCGGTGCCAAGGCACCGCACTCCAAGGCGGGAGCCTTACGGAATCGTCACGTACCGATAGCTGGACAGCGGCGCGCCGGAGCGCGTCGGTGTCGTCACGTACATCGCCACTTTCTGGCCGGAATGCAGCCGATCGATGGCGCTGCGGAAGTCGGCGGCGTTGTTGATGCGTTGACCGCGCACTTCCGAGATCACGTCGCCTTCGGAGATGCCTGAGTCGGCGGCGGCGGAAACGGCCTTGACGTTGGTCACGACCACGCCGCGAACGTCGTCATTTAACGCGTAGGTCTGGCGAACTTGCGGAGTGAGATCCTGCACCGACATGCCCAGCTTGTTTCGCACAGGCTCGGTCGGACCGGTGCTGCTCTCCTGATTCATCGCCGTCTCGAGCGGGCGCTCGGCGGTCCGCGCCGTCACGTTCTGGCGCTGGCCGTTGCGAAGCAGAGTGATGCGAACCTCGCTTCCGACCGGCAGGTACGAGATGTAGTCGATGAGATCGCGGTTGCTGCGGATCGAACGGCCGTCGATCTCCGTGATGATGTCGCCGTGCTGAATGCCGGCTTTGTCGGCGGGCTTGCCTGGCGTCACGTTCTGCACGACTGCGCCGCGCGTCTCGGCCGGCACGCCAAAGGCCTCGCGCGCATCCTCACTGACTTCGGTGATCGTCATGCCGAGGTAGCCGCGCGTGACTTTGCCCTGCTTGAGCGACGGGAGAAGGCGCTTGGCCGTGTTGATCGGCGTCGCGAAGCCGAGACCCTGTGCGCCGCCGCCGCGAATGGCCGTGTTGATACCGACGACCTCGCCGTTGATGTTCATCAGCGGTCCGCCGGAGTTGCCGAAGTTGATCGCGGCATCGGTCTGAATGAAGTTTTCGAACGAGCGCGTCTCCTCGCTGAATCCGAGAGCGCGGCCCTTCGCGGAGATCACGCCGACCGTGAGCGTGTTCTCGAGCTGGAACGGATTACCGATGGCGATGGCCCAGTCGCCCTTGCGGATGCGATCGGAGTCGCCGAGCGGCACGTAGGGCAGATTCTGGCCGGCGTCGATCTTCACCAGAGCGATGTCGGTGGCCGGATCGCGGCCGATGACCTTCGCCGGTATGGTGCGGCCGCCGCTGCCGTTTTCATCGGCGCCGAAGTGTACTTCGATCTTGCTGGCGCCTTCGACGACGTGATTGTTCGTCAGGATATAGCCGTCGGGCGAGATGATGAAGCCCGAGCCGCCGCTGCGCTGCGGACGCTCGTCGTCATCGTCGCTGTTGCCGCGAGGCTGACGGCGCTGCGGATTGCGTGGGTCGGGGAAAAAGAACTCGAACGGATCGATTCCTCCGAAGCGGCGGTTCTGCTCGCTCTGGCGGATGATCTCCGTCGTCGTGATCGAGACGACCGACGGCATCACGCGCGAGGCCACGTCGGCGAACGACGGAATCGTCACCGATGTGACAGGGCCCTGCGATGTGGTGATCGCGGTCGTTGTCTGCGCGTTGGATCGGCGCATCAGACCGAGATCGGCCGTGATGAGAACGCCGAATGCAACCGAGGCGATCATGATCGCGATGGTCGACAGAATGCGTTTGGTGGACTGGCTCATAGGTCTTCTATTCTCCTGGATTTTTGCTGCGGGGCGCGTGAAGACGCTCGCCTTATTTTCTACCCGCGCGAAACGCAACGACGAGCGCGAGAGGGCGTATTCCGCAACTAACGGATGAGACGAACAAAACCGCGAAGAGTTACGCCGCAGAAACACAAAGGCCCCGCTCGAACGAGCGAGGCCTCGGCAAAGCGCCCAGGAGGGGGTGGGGGAAAGTTAAACGACTGTACGTCGACCGACGATGAGGCGATAGATGAAGAGCAGGACCATCGCCCCGATGATCGAGCCGATCCAGCCGGCGGTCTGCTCGTTACGGCCCATGACGGCCGTAGCCAGGAATCCACCGACAAACGAACCGGCGATGCCGAGGAGAATCGTCACGATCCAGCCACCCGGGTCACGGCCCGGCATGAGGAACTTGGCGATGGCGCCGACGACCAGACCAAACAAAAGCCATCCGATGATGTTCATGTAATGTCCTCCAACGTTTAGCGGCTCCCACGAAGCCGCACATCGTAGGTTGAGCAACAGGGGTGCCAGTGGATCAGGTCGTGAGAGGACGCCGCGCAGGAACCGTCCCTGCTACTCTTCCTCGCTGATGAAGAAACGCATCGCCATCCTCACCGGCGGCGGCGACTGTCCCGGTCTCAATGCGGTAATCCGTGCCGCCGTGCGTACCGCCACGCGCGACTACGGCTACGACGTCCTCGGCGTCCAGCTCGGGTTCGAAGGTCTGATGACGGGCGCGACCGTTCCGCTGACCCCCGAATCGATCCGAGGCATCCTGCCGAAGGGCGGCACGCTGCTCCGGACGACGAATCGTGGAAACCCGTTCGAGTATCCAGCGGAAGGCGGCTCCGAGGACCGTTCGAGCGTGGTACTCGACACGGTCGAGCGCCTCGGCATTGACGGCATCATCGCCATCGGCGGCGACGGCACGCTCAGGATTGCGCAGCGCCTCTGCGACATGGGAGTACCGATCGTGGCGGTACCAAAGACGATCGATAACGATCTCGCGGCCACGGATTTCACGTTCGGATTCATGACCGCCGTCGCGGTCGCGACCGAGGCTGTCGATCGTCTTCACACGACCGCCGAGAGTCACGACCGAGTGATGATCCTCGAAGTGATGGGTCGGAACTGCGGCTGGATCGCGCTCTACTCCGGACTCGCGGGCGGCGCGGACATCATCCTCATTCCGGAGATCGCGTATCGGCCCGAGGAGATCGTGAAATCGATTCGGGAACGCCAGAGCGAGGGATCGAACTTCGACATCGTCGTCGTCGCTGAGGGAGCGAAGGGCGAAGGAGGCGAAGAGAGTTACCTCGACAAAGCGTCGCGCCGTCTGGGCGGGATCGCCTATCAGGTCGCCGCGGACATCTCCCAGCACATCGATCTCGAGATCCGCGTCACGGTCCTCGGCCACATCCAGCGCGGCGGATCGCCGATCTCGTTCGATCGCATTCTGGCCAGCCGCTTCGGGAAGGCTGCGGCGGATCTCGTCGCGAATGGATCGTTCGGCAAGATGGTCGCGCTGCGGCAGGAGCAGATCGTCTCGGTCCCGATTCGCGACGCGATCTCGAATCCGAAGCGCGTCGATCCTGATGGCGAGATGGTCGGCACCGCGCGCAGTCTCGGCATCTCGTTTGGAGATGGACGATAATGCACGGCTTCATCGAAGGAGATTCAGATGGCAGGAAACCTCATTGACTATCGAGTGGAAAAAGGCGTGGCGATCTTCGAGCTCAACGATCCGCCCGCGAATACCTACACCTATGAGATGAACAAGGAGCTCGATACGTGCATCCTCAACGCGAGGATGGACGACGCCGTGTACGTGATCGTGATGCGCGGTGCGGGCGACAAGTTTTTCTCTGCGGGCGCGAACATCAAGATGCTCTCCGAGGTCACGCCCGGATTCAAATACTTCTTTTGTCTGCACGCGAACGAGACGCTCTTGCGCCTCGAGCACACGCCGAAGCTCGTCATCGCGGCGATGAACGGGCACACCGTCGGCGGCGGTCTCGAGATCGCCATGGCTGCCGACATCCGCATCGCCAGGAAAGGGGCAGGTAAAGTCGGCCTCCCCGAAGTGTCGTTGGGAGTTCTCCCGGGAACGGGAGGCACGCAACGCCTGTCGCGGCTCGTCGGAAAGTCGAAGGCGATCGAGAAGATGATCGAGGGCACCCTGTTCGAATTCGAGGAAGCGCAGGAGTTGGGAATCATCAATTACGTCTGGCCGGCCGAAGAGAATGGCAGGCAGTGGTGGGATCGCGTGATGGACTACGCGTGGAGCTTCTGCCCGCCCAACAAAGCCGCCAAGGCCGTCGGGCGCATCAAGCGCTCCGTGCAGACGGGCTGGGAGATCCCGCTCGAGTCCGCTCTGGCGGTCGAGCGCGAACTGCAACAGCAGCTTTTCCAGAGTGAGGATGCGAAGGAAGGACTTGGCGCATATAACCAGAAGCGGAAACCGGCCTTCGCCGGGAAGTAAAATACCTGCGTGCGCTACCGCCCCCTTCACGGCACCAACCTCTCGCTCTCCGAGCTCGGCTTCGGCACATGGACCGTTACCACCGGATGGTGGGGAACGTATACCGATGCCGACGCGCAGCGTCTGATCCGCAAAGCGATCGATCGCGGGATCACATACATCGACACGGCTGATGCCTACGGCAACGGCCGCGGCGAGACGGTCCTCGCGCCGATCCTCGAGGATCATCGCGATCTCGTCATCGGGACGAAATTCGGCTACGACTTCTACAACAACCCGGAGCGGTCGCGCGGCCAGCGCGAGCTGCCGCAGGACATGTCGCCGAAGTTCATCCGCTTCGCTCTCGAGAAATCGCTCGAGCGACTCGGCGTCGACCACGTTGCCATCTATCAGCCGCACAATCCGCGCGTCGATGTGTTGATGCGCGACGAGCATTGGGACACACTCGAATCGCTGAAGCGTGAAGGGAAAATTCTCGCGTACGGTCCGTCGCTCGGTCCGGCCATCGGCTGGCGTGACGAAGGGATCTACAGCAACGGCGCGCGGCAGGCGCCCGTGACGCAGATGATCTACAACATGCTGGAGCAGGATCCGGGGCGCGAATTCATTCTCGCCGCCGAGCGCGGATCGTCCTATCCCGGAGTGGCCGAGGCCAAAAAGGGGCAGGCCCACAAGAAGGATTGCGCGCTGACGTCCTCATTCGATCCATCGTTCCGCGCGTGGAAAGCGAATCCCCAGCCGCAGTTCCTCGTCCGCGTCACGCACTCTTCGGGGATGCTCGAGGGAAAGTACTCGCTCGACACGAAGTTCGACGAAAGCGATCACCGCTCGCATCGGCCGCGGTCGTGGCTCGTCGAAGGGCTGCAGAAGATCGAACGCCTCGAGCCGCTGCGGCAAAAGAGGGGAGTGACGATCGGACAGCTCGCGCTGCTATGGCTCTACGCTCATCCGTGCATCGTCTCCGCGCTCCCGAACTTCTATGAGGAGGCGCAGCTCGACGAGTTCGTCGCCGCATCGGATCATCCGCCCCTCTCTGATTCGGAGATGGAAGAAGTTCACGCGATGTACGTGCGCAACTTCGACATCACGCCGTACGTCGAGGAGTCGGCCGCGGCGCGTGCGTAACAGCGTCGCCGGCGCCGCACTCCTCGTCGTCCTTCTCATCGTCGTCGTCGCGCTGTCGATCGGCAGCGTGCGCCTCGACAGCGCTACCGAGGACGAGCTCGCTCACACCTCCAGCGGTGTGATCAAAATCTCCGAAGGATGGTTGAACTTTTTTCGCGAGCAGCCGCCGCTGATGAACTCCATCAGCGCGCTGCCGGTAGTCCTGGCGGGATACCGCGTGCCGCCGATCTGGAAAGGGGCCAATCATTGGGGAGTCGGCCGGCAGTTCTTCTATCACAGCGGATACGACGCGCATCGCATCCTGTTTCTGGCACGATTGCCGACGATCGCTCTCTTCGCCGGCCTCTGCGTCGTCATGTACTGGTTCGTCCTGTGGCAGACCGGCAGCACGATGTGGGCACTCATCGCGGCGGCGCTGACCGGCTTT
>DASXRT010000194.1:0-14760 GCA_036506455.1 Thermoanaerobaculia bacterium | reverse complement strand
TACCCGGCGGCAAAAGCCTCGAAGCTGGACCCCCATTGAAGCGTTGCGTTACGAATAGAAAGCACTCGAAATGCAGTCTCGCTGAGGAGTGTTAGACCGGTCGTGGGACCTCTCCGCAAATTCGGGATTTCTCTTTCGCTGCTGCTCCTCGCCGTGACGGCGTCCGCCCAGACGATGCCGTTGTCGCAGATCAAGGCGGGGATGAAGGGCTACGGCCTGACCGTCTTCGAAGGCTCGAAGATCGAAAAGTTCGACGTCGAGATCGTCGGCGTGCTCAACCGGATCGGCCCGGGACAGGACCTGATCCTGGCACGCGTCGACTCACCGGTCATCAAACGCACGGGCGTGTTGGCGGGGATGAGTGGTTCGCCGATCTACATCGACGGCAAAGTCATCGGCGCTCTCGCGTACGCATGGCAGTTCGCGAAGGAGCCGGTCGCTGGCATTACTCCGATCGACGAGATGCTGCGCATTGCCCAGGCTGGCGGACGAGCCACGGTCCTGCCCGCCGCGACGCCTCGCATGACCGGCGCGGAGTTCCTCCAGGCCATTGCCAACGGAAAGAGCGAGTCGGTGTTCGAGAAGCTCATCGGCGATCTCGCCGCCAAACAGACAACGACCCTTGGTGCCGCGAAACGGATCGCGCTGCCGGTCTCGCTTTCGAGCTTCGCTCCGGAGACGGTCGCGCGATTCGGCCGTTACCTCGATGACATGGGTTTCGTGGCCGTTCCCAGCGGCGCATCCTCGCCGTCACAAACGACTTCGTCCGCGGCGAAACAGTTCTCACCCGGCGATCCGATCGGCGCCGTACTTCTGAACGGCGACTTTACTGTTGCCGCCACCGGTACCGTCACGCACATCGACGGCGATCGCGTTTACGCCTTCGGCCATCCGTTCCTCGACATGGGCGAGATCAGCTTCCCGATGGCGCAGGCGGAGATCGTCGGCTTTATGCCCAGCATGGCCAGCTCATTCAAGTTCGCCAACACCGGTTCGATCGTCGGTGCTCTTCGTCAGGATCGCTCGGCCGGCATCATGGGCATCATCGGCGAGCAGGCCACGATGATCCCCGTCGAGCTGAGCGTCGACGGCTCCGGCATCAACAAGACCTATCACGTCAATCTCGTCCGCCATCCGCAACTGTCTGCGCTGTTGCTGGCGATGGCGGCGGACAGTGTCGTCGCCAACGCGCAGCGAGCGGCGGGCGAGCGCACCGTCCTTCTCGAGTCTGAGATCAAGCTGAAAGGCTTCGAGCCCATCAAGCTGCGCGAAGGGTGGGCGGGCGCGCAGGCGCGGCAGGCGATTCCTGCCTACCTGGCCGTGATCTCCGGATATCTGATCTCGAACGAGTTCAAAGATGCGGAGCTCGAGAGCGTAAAGCTTCACCTCCGTCACGATGATGCGGTGAAGACCGCCCGCATTCTCGAGGCCACGCTGCAGGCGCCGGAGAAAGGCCGCATCTCGCCGGGCGACACCGTCAAGGTTCGCGCGGTGCTCAAGCCGTTCCGCGGCGATTCATTCGTCGAGACGTTCGATGTGAAGATTCCCGACGATCAACCGCCGGGTCAGGCATATCTGCTCGTCGGCAGCGGAACGGTCGCCAACCAGATCGATTTCACGCTCGTGCCGCCCGATCCACGCACGCTCGAGCAGGTCGTCGGCGTTCTGCGACGGTTGCGGCCGTCGACGGATCTCACCGTCGGTCTCTATTCTTCCAGCGAAGGTGCGGTGACCGCCGGCGTCTATCTGCCGAATCTTCCGCCGTCGATCCGCGCGGTCGTCAGCGATGACACGTCGAACGGCGCGCAGGCGCCGGTGCGCTATCACGCCACCGGCCAGCAGGCTCGCTCGCTCGGATACATCGTCGACGGTGCGGTGAAGATCGACGTCGACGTGAAACCTGCCATCTAGTCTCTTCGTCCGAAAGGAAGTTCATGCGTCGTCTACTCATGCTCGTAGCCGCGCTCCTCGCGGCTTCGAATCTCTTCGCCGTCTCCCCGCAGTTCTGGCGCATCCGCTCCGCCGAAGATTTCCTCGGCGGCGACATCGAGGGATTCGCCGTGACATCCCGTGGTCAGCTTCGCCCCGGACCGTCCGCGCGCAAGATCGCGACATTCACCGACCCGTTCGTGCTCGCGCAGGTGAGCGCGTCGAACGGTGATCACTTCTTCGGGACGGGCAACGAAGGCAAGGTCTATCGCCTTCGCGGCAACGAGCTGAAAGCGATCTACACCGCGCCGGAGCCCGAGATCTATGCGATCGCATACCGCGATGGCGCGCTCTACGTCGGCACTTCGCCGAACGGCAAGGTCTATCGCGTCGATCCGGAGAGCGGAAAAGGGGCGGCGTTCTACGATCCGAAGCAGGCCTACATTTGGGCGATGCAGTTCGTCGGCAACGATCTCGCCGTGGCCACCGGCGTCGACGGCAAGCTGTTCAAAGTCTCGCCGAGCGGCGAAGGCAAAGTCTGGTTCGATTCGTCGGAAACGCATCTGCGATCGATTGCCGTGCGGCCGAACGGCAGCGTACTCGTCGGCGGATCGGGGAAGGGCCGCATCTACAACGTCGCACCGGATGGATCGGCGCACGCGTTGTACGACTCCGCGCTCAACGAGATCTCCGCGATCTACATCGATGCCGCCGGCATCGGATGGGCGTCCGCGGTGAGCAACGTGTTGCCGGCCGCGCCTCCGGCCAAGCCGCAGCAGCAACAGCAGCAACAGCAGAAACAGCAGACGACCACGTCAGGAGCATCAGCCGAGCCGAAGAAGGAAGAAGCCAATCCGAGCGTCGAGGTGAGCTTCTCCTTTGACGAGTCGGGTGGCAGCCCGTCGCAGCAGGCCGGCGCGGGCGAGTTGTATCGGATCAATCCAGACGACTTCGTCGAGACCGTGCGCAAGTTCGACCGCGAAATGATCTACGCGATCGAAGCCGGGCCGAATGGCTCGATCCTTCTCTCCACCGGACCGCAGGGCCGCATTTACCAGTACAGGGATGGCGAGGTCTCACTCGTCGCCAACGTTCCGGAGAAACAGGTCGTCTCGATCTCTTCGACCAACGGGACCACACTCGTGACGACGACGAACAGCGGTGCGGTCTATCGTCTCGACAATACGCCGTCGAACAAAGCGGAGTTCCGATCGGCGGCGAAAGATGTCGAGCGCTTCTCCCGCTTCGGCCACTATCGCATCGATGGGAATCACGTCAACGGCGGCGCGCTGGCCATCGCTTTTCGCACCGGCAACACGCGAACTCCCGATACCACGTGGAGTCCCTGGACCATCGCCTCGCCGCTCGCCGAGGGGAACATCGCGGCGCCGTCGGGGAAATACATCCAGTGGAAGCTGTCGATGCCGAAGCCCACGCCCGATCTCGCCGTCGACACGGTGACGATCGCATTCGTCAATCGCAACATCGCTCCGACGATCGACGCCGTCTCCGTTCAGGATCCGGCTGTCGTGTTCATCAGCTCTTCTTATCCGTCATCGCCCCAGGTCGTCGAAGCGACGAATCCTGACGAGTACGGCATCTTCTCGAGCCTGGACAACCCGCGCGAGAAGGCCGATCAGGGCAAGAAAGTGTTCCGCAAGGGATATCGGACGATCGCCTGGCGCGCGCACGACGACAACGGCGACACGCTGCGCTACTCGGTATCGTTCCGGCAGAAGGGGAGCGACCGCTGGCTCCGTCTGCGCGACAACATCGAAGAGACCTCGGTCAACTTCGATACGTCGCAGCTTCCCGATGGCACGTACGAGCTTCGCCTCGCCGCGACCGATGCGCTCGAGAACCCGGAGATGCCGCTCTCAGACACCAAGGAAGGTCTCGAGTTCCAGGTCGACAACACCGCGCCGGCGATCGCGGTCACATCGCAAAACAGCGATGTGATCATCCACGTGACCGACAAGATGTCGCCGGTCGGCAAAGTCGAATTCTCGATCGATGCGCAGAAGTGGATCCGCTTGATCCCGGTCGACGGGATCGCCGACTCGCCGGACGAGACCTACAAACTGCCGCGAACGGAGATCAACGGCAAGTTCGTGATCATTCGCGCGACGGATGCGTTTTATAACGTGGCGACGGAGTCGGTGAACCTGAAGTGACCGAAGGTCATCCTGAGCGCAGCGAAGGATCTCATGCCGAGATCCTTCGCCCCTTCGCTGCGCTCAGGGCAAGCTAACGCGACTCAGGATGACGGGTAGCTATAATCCCAGACGTGAAGCGCTGGCTTGCCGCGTCGGTCGTCGCGATTGCACTTCTCGGCGGCTGCCTCCGCAGCGAACGTGCGACCGGTCCGGCCGGAACAGCCGAGGACACTTCCCCGCAGCGCGGCGGCACCCTTTATCGCCGGCTCGAAACGGACGTTGTCAGCATGAATCCGATCCTGGCCACGACGCGCTACGACCGCCTCGTGGCGAACTATCTCTTCACGCCGCTGGTCAACTATGACGACGAGCTGCGCATCATTCCCGCGCTGGCGGAGTCGTGGACGATCTCACCGGACGGCCGCGAGTACACGTTCCATCTGAATCAGAAGGCGACTTTCTCCGACGGCACGCCGGTTCGGGCGGGCGATGTTCTCTTCACGTTGCGCAAGATCGTCGATCCGCAATCAGAGGCCGTGCAGATCGCGAGCAGTTTCGAGCAGGCCGATGTCACGCGGAGCCGCGTCGTCGACGAGCACACCGTGGTCATCGCCTTCCGGGAATCACTCGCATCGCAGCTCAGCCAATTCAACAATCTTCTCGTGATCCCAGAGCATGTCTACGGTCGCGGCAATTTCCGCAACGACTACAACATGGACGCGACCGGCAGCGGCCCGTATCGCCTCATGAGCCGCGTCCCCGGCAAGGAGATCATCGTCCGGCGGCGCGGCGACTATTGGGGTACGCAGCCGTACATCGACACGGTCGTGGTGAAGGTCATCACGAACGAGACGACAGCGTGGAACGCAGTACAGCGCGGCGATGTCGACGAGACGATGCTCCACTCCGACATCTGGATGCGCGCCCGCTCCGATCCGGCGCTCACGAAGAAACTCGACTTCCGACAGTTCTACGGACTGGCTTACAACTACATCGCCTGGAATGAGCGCAACCCGCTGTTCGCGGATAAACGCACGCGCCGCGCACTGTCGATGTGCCTCGACGTGCCGTCGATCATCAAAAACCTATACGCCGGCACCGCGCGCGCGCTCAACGGACACTTCGTTCCCGATCAATGGGCGTACAACCCCGACGTTCCGGTCATTCCCTACGATCCTCCCGCGGCCAAGCAGATCTTCACGTCGATGGGATGGCTCGACACCAACGGCGACGGCATCATCGAGAAGGACGGAAAGCCCTTCAAGTTCGATCTGCTCATCACTGCGGGCAGCGTGCAGGCGTTGACGATCGGTCAGCTCTACCAGAACGCTTTGAAAGGCATCGGCATCGACGCCGAGATATCGGTCCTCGATGGCGCGACCGCGATTCAGCGCATCCTCGCCGGCAACTATGAGGCGGCGTATCTGTCCTGGGACCTCGATCCCGATCCCGACCCATTCGGGTTGTTCCACTCGTCGCAGATTCCGCCGCGCGGACAGAACATCGTCTACTACGCGAATCCCCAGGCCGATCGATTGATGGAGCAGGCGCGGCACGAGCTCGACATCGGCAAACGGGCCGATCTGTACAAGCAGCTTCAGGTCATCCTCGCCGACGATCAGCCGTACACGTGGGTGAATCAGCCGGCGGTGAAATGGGCGGTGAACCGGCGCGTGCGCAACGTGCGCGACGGAAAAGGCTTCGGATTGTTCTTGTGGTATCCCGGCGAGCTCGATTGGTGGATTTCCGGCGCGCGAAGCGCGCCGCTTCGCTCGACCAGCGGGTGATGCTCGTCTACGTCATCCGCCGCCTCCTCTATGCACTTCTCACTTTCGTCGGCATCACGATCGGCACATTCGCGCTGATCCACTCCGTGCCCGGCGATCCGGTGCTCTTCTATGGCGGCCGGCTGTCGATGGGCGGGCTCTCTCCGGCGGCGCTGCAAGCGATCCGGCACGAGTATCACCTCGATGAGCCCCTGCCGAAGCAATACGCGCGATGGCTTCAGGGGATCATCACGCTCGATTTCGGGCGCTCGCTGGTCGATCGCCGTGAAGTCACCGAGCGCATCGCCGAGAAGTTGCCGCGAAGTCTGCTGCTCAACGTGATCGCGTTCGTGATCGCGGCCGCGATCGGCATTCCCGTCGGACTATGGAGTGCCTCGCGGATGGGTCGCCTGGTGGACCGCGGTTCGGCCATCTCGTTTTTCCTGCTCTATTCGCTGCCGACGTTCTGGGTGGCGCTTCTGCTGATGGAGTTTTTCTCGGTCAAGCTCGGCGTATTGCCGCTCTTCGGCGTGACATCCGATGGCTACGCACAAATGACCACAGGTCAGCAAATTCTCGATCGCATCCGCCATCTCATTCTGCCCGTGATCACGCTCGCGTACGGGCAACTGGCGATCTTTGCGCGCTTCGCGCGCTCGGCGCTGCGCGAGGTGATCCGGCAGGACTTCGTCACGACGGCGCGGGCAAAGGGGGTGGGGGAGGGTGGGGTGGTGTGGCGTCATGCGCTGCGCAACGCGCTGCTGCCGATCATCACGCTGGTGGGCCTGACTGTTCCGTATCTGATCTCCGGCAGCGTGATCGTCGAAGACGTCTTTCAGTGGGACGGCATCGGCCTTCTCTATTTCGATTCGATCCGCACGCGCGATTACCCGACGATCATGGCGCTGACTGTCGTGACCGCGCTCGTGACGTTGCTGGCGACGCTCGTCGCCGACCTTCTGTACGCCGCCGCCGATCCGCGCGTCCGTCTCGAGGCCACGCCATGAGACGCAGCGCCTGGGACCGATTTCGACGCAGCCGGCTGGCGACAGCGGCACTCGTCTATGTCGCACTGATCACGATCATCGCTGCCGCAGCTCCTCTTCTGACGCCATACTCGCCGGACGAGATCGATCTCGCGGCGCATCTGCAGCCGCCCACCGCGCATCACTTCTTCGGGACCGATGATCTCGGTCGCGACGTTCTCGCGCGGATGATTCATGGCGCGCGCGTCTCGCTCATCGTCGGCTACTCCGCCACCGCGCTCTCGCTCATCTTCGGCTCTCTCCTGGGCGCCTTGGCCGGCTACTACGGCGGAATCGCCGACTGGCTCGTGTCGCGCCTCATCGAAGTCGTCCTCTGCTTCCCCTTCCTCTTTCTGGTCCTCGGCATCGTGGCGCTGTTCAGACCATCGCTCTACACGATCCTCGTCGCACTGGCGCTCACATCGTGGACGACCGAAGCGCGGTTCGTGCGGGCGGAGTTCCTGCGGATCCGGGAGCTCGAGTACGCACAGGCCGCGCGCGCGAGCGGCGCGCGCGATCCGCGAATCATCTTCCGTCATCTGCTGCCGAACGCGCTCGCGCCCGTCATTGTCTCCGCGAGCTTCGGCGTCGCTTCGGCGATCCTCACCGAATCGGCGCTGTCGTTCTTAGGCTTCGGCGTGGCGCTTCCGACGCCATCGTGGGGAAGTATCCTGGCCGTCGCGCAGGAATTCGTGGAGTTCGCGTGGTGGCTGGTCGCGTTTCCGGGCGCGGCGATCTTCCTCACGGTCGCGGCATTCAATTTGATCGGAGACCGCTTGCGCGATGTGTTGGATCCGCGCGGCGACTAAGTGACCGCGACAGGCAGTCGCGCCTTCAGCGATTCGAGCACCGGCGGCGGCACGAGACGAGCCACGTCGCCGCCGAGGCGGAAGACTTCTTTCACGAGACGCGAGGAGACGTAGGTGTACTCGACCGCGGGCAGCATGAAGATCGTCTCGACGTTCGAGCTCAGCTCGCGATTCATCAGCGCCATCTGCAGCTCGTATTCATAGTCGGAGACGGCGCGGATGCCGCGCACGACGACATTGGCGCCGACGCCATGCATAAAATCGACGAGGAGGCCGGAGAAGGAGTGCACTTCGACGCCGGGAAGATCCCTGGTGCAACGCGCGATCAGCTCCTTCCGCTCCGCGACACCGAAGAGCGGCGCCTTTCCTTCATTCTCCAGAACCGATACGAGGACGCGATCGAACAAGCGCGTGCTGCGGCGGATGATGTCGAGATGGCCGTTCGTCAACGGATCGAACGACCCGGGATAGACGGCAGTGTGCACGGCGAGATGGTAGCACCTGTGATCTAGTCAACCTCTTGACGATCGGGCCAAACGCTCCTAATATCTAGGTGAACGCGTGTCACCAACGGGAGGGTGTGAAGAAATGCGGCGGCAACTGCAGGTGAAGCGCTCTGGTCCCACCTCAAAAAATCGCCTGGTCAATGCGCTCCTGACCTGTCTGCCGGGCGCCTGGATCGATCCGCGCACCAAAGAGCTGATCACGCTCTACCGCCTCCGCTACAGGATGGCCATGGAGGAGCGGAAGTACGACACGGCGCTCATCTTTCTGAACAAGATCATCGAGCTCGATCCGGTCAACGTGGAAGCCAAACTGTGCAAGGGTGAGGTCTATCACCGCTGCCTCAAGGACTACTCGCAGGCGATCGAGCAATACAACAAGGTCATCCGTCTGACGGCGAATCGCGAAGACGAACCGAGTCACGAACGAGCGCGCGCGGCAATGTCGGAGATCATGGAGATGCTCTCTTAGCGGTCGCGTTCGAGTACAAAATCCAACGCCAAATCCAGCGCCTCGCGCGCCGGTGAGGGCGGGAACGGCTCCAGCGCGGTGCGGGCGCGCTGCGCATAGTCGCGCGCAATCTCGCGCGTCTCTTCGAGCGCGCCGTACTTGCGGACGATGTCGATGATCTCCGCCGGATCCATGCCATCGAACGACTTCGCCGCGGCGACGCGCTCGATGGTCTCGCGCTCGGGTGCGCTCGCGCGTGGCAGCGTCAGGATGAGAGGCAGCGTGAGCTTGCCTTCCTTCAAATCCGACAATGCCGGCTTGCCAAGGACCTCGGTGCTGGAGGTGAAGTCGAGGATGTCGTCGATGAGCTGGAAGCAGATGCCGAGGTTCTTGCCGTAGTTGAAGAGCGCCGAAGCCGTGCTGTCCGGCAGATCGACGAGATAACCGGGAATCCTGCAGCAGGCGCCGAAGAGCGCTGCCGTCTTGCGGCTGACGATGTCGAAGTAATCTTCCATCGAGAGGTCGGCGCGTCCGTTCTGCTCGAGTCCTAGAATCTCGCCTTCGATCATGCGGATCGTCACGTTCGAGAGGAGGCGCAGGATCTCGAGATTGCCCTCCGCCAGAGCGAGGCTCATCGAGTGCGTGTAGAAGTAGTCGCCGACCAGAACCGTGAGGTGATTGCCCCAGCGATAGTTGATGGACGTCCGGCCGCGGCGGATGGCCGCCTCGTCGATGATGTCGTCGTGGACGAGCGTGGCTGTGTGAATGAACTCGACAACGGCGCCGTAGATCACATCGCGGTAGCCGTCGTACCGCAGCATCTTCGATACGAGGAGCAGGAGCGCGGGACGAAGCCGCTTACCGCCGCCGGCCAGGATGTGCTCTCCGACGTCGCTGATCGTCTTGATCTGGCTCTGGAAATTCCGGCGCAGCTCCTCGTCGACCAGTTGCAGCTTCGGCGCGATCAGCTCGATGAGCCGCTCGCCGCGCGAGGCCTGGTCGATTGTGTTCGGGACGGTCACAGGGTCAAGAATAAACGATCGTTGTCGTGGCTCTCAACCACGGTAGTTGGTGAACTGCAGCGGGATGCCGAAGTCGTTTTCTTTGATGATGGCGATGGCGCGCTGCAGGTCGTCCTTGCTCCGGCCGACCACGCGGACCTGCTCGCCTTGAATGGAGACCTGCACCTTGAGCTTCGCGTCCTTGATCGCCTTCACGATCGCCTTCGCCTTCTCGCTCTCGATGCCCTGCACGATCTTTGCGCGCTGGCGCACGGTGCCGAGCGAGGCCGCCTCGACTTTGCTGTAGTCGAGCGCCTTCAGTGAGACCTTTCGCTTCACGAGCCGGCTCTCGACGATGTCCTTGAGACTGCGAAGCTTTCCCTCGTCATCGCTGATGAGGACCAGCTCGTCCTTTGTCAGCTCGATCTCGCTCTTGCTTCCCTTGAAATCGAATCGCTGCGCAAGCTCCTTCTGGGCCTGCTGAATGGCGTTGGCCACTTCCTGCATCTCCGTTTTGGAGACGACATCGAATGAAAACTCCTGGGGCATCGTGGGCTCCTAGTCGCCGCGCACGACCTGTACGCCGGCGGGAACGGCAAAGCTGAAGGTGCCGGGCGAGACGCGCGCGGGATGATAACCGGAGAAGGTGAAGAGGGTGCGATTGCCGTCGCGGTCCGTGTACTCGATCGAGTCGATGAGATGCGTCGAGGCGTTGGAAACGATGGTCACCGTTCGTACGAGGCTGGCCGCGTCGCGCGGCTCGAGCGTGGTCCTGATCGACGAACCCCGCCGCTGTTCCCGCACGACGAAGAAGCGATCTCGGGCCTTTGGGTCGCCGACCAGCAGGAACGGCAGCTCGCGTTTGCGACGATCGTCGATGTCGGCGATCGTGACCTGCTTGTCCGCCGGAACGTAGAACCACGAGCGCGAGCCGTCGAAGACGAACGTCTTCTCTTCCGGTCGCGTGTAAGACCAGCGCATCATCGGAAGCTTCCCGAAAACGACCGAGCCGGTCTCGATCTGGGGCGTCTTGAACCCCTTGGGCGTGAAACTGTGCGTGAACTGCGTCTCCATCCCGTTGACGGCTGCGGCGCCGCGATCGATTTCAGCGGGCGCTGGAGCGCTGGTCAGAGCAAGAACGAGGAGAACGAGGTTCATCAGAGCTTCTCGACTTCAATCGAGATAATCGCGGAGTTCACAACAAACACGCGATCGTTTTTGCTCCGGTCGAGAGGGAAGAGAAAAAAGCCGTTCTTCTCCGGGTTGTAGTGAGCAATGCCGCGGATGACTTCGCCATCGCTGAACTCGACGGCGATCGTACTGCCGCTCGCCACCTCGAGCGGCACACCTTCCTGGCGCGGAAAGAAAACAGCCTTCAATTCCGAATAGGGAATCTCGCTCTGCTCTCCACCTTCACGCGTGACAGTGAAGATCTGCCGTGACTGATCGATGGGCGCGAGCTCGACTCGTTCGGTGCGGCCGTCGCGGTACCGCAGCACCGCTTTGTTGTCCCCATCCATCAGAAGAGCTCGAGTCCCCAGAGATCGTGGATGTGAATGATACCTTCGACCTGCCGGTCGTCGTCGATGATGAAGAGCGATGTGATCTTGCGCTGCTCCATCATCTGCAGCGCCGCCGACGCGAGCTCGTCGCCGGCGATCGTCACCGGATTGTGCTTCACCGAATCGCCGGCGGTCTTGCGCAGGATCTGCTCGTCTTTCTGCAGCAGGCGGCGGAGGTCGCCATCGGAGATGACGCCGACCAGCCGGCGGTGATCGTCGATGACTGCGGTGATGCCGAAGCCTTTCTTCGACATCTCGTAGATGACATCATGCATCGACGTCGACGCGGTAACCACCGGCACATCACCACCGGTATGCATCAGATCGCGAACGCGCAGGAAGCGCTTGCCGAGCTTTCCGCCTGGATGCAGGAACGCGAAATCTTCTTCCTTGAACCCTTTTCGCAGGAGCAACGCCATCGCCAGCGCGTCGCCGAGGGCGAGTGTGGCCGTGGTCGACGCTGTGGGCGCAAGGCCGAGGGGACAGGCTTCCTTCGAGATCGCGGCGGAGAGGTGATGGTCGGCGCCCTTGGCGAGCGTCGATGAGGGATTGCCGGTCATGGCCACGATCTGCGCGCCGATGCGCTTGATGTTCGGCAGCAGCCGCACGAGCTCCTCGGTCTCGCCGGAGTTGGAGATCGCCAGTACGATGTCGCCGCGCACGATCATCCCCAGATCTCCGTGAATCGCCTCAGCGGGATGCAGGAAGAACGACGGAGTGCCGGTCGAGGCCAGCGTGGCGCTGACCTTCTTGCAGATGATCCCGGACTTGCCGAGACCCATGGTGACAACGCGGCCGGATGACGCGTTGACCAGCTCGACGACATCCACGAACGTTTCATCGAGGTGGTTGATCAGGCCCCGGATGGCCGCGGCTTCGACTTCCAACACTCGCTTGGCCTCGGCGATCGCCGGATGCTCGTTGACGGCCGCTCTTTTGGCGTTCTTCGCCATGGTCAGGGATGGTATCAAACGTCTATTCCATCACTTTCCATCCCTTACAATCCGCGGAGGAATAGGGAGAACTGAATGCGCCGCACGACCTGTGCGCTGTTTCTCGTCGTCCTGGCATCGACGGCGTATCCCGCCGAACGCTGGCCCGGAACGACTTGGGACACGGTTTCGGATCCGTCGACGTTGGGATATTCGCGCGCCGGTCTCGAGCGCGCCGTATCGATCGCCAGAGGTCTGAAGACGAGTGCGTTCATGGTCGTCGTCGACGGACGCCTGCTCTTCGACTACGGCGATACGTCGGAGCTGAGTTACGTCGCGTCTGTGCGCAAGAGCATTCTTTCGATGCTGTACGGAAAGTATGTCGAGGACGGAACGGTCCATATCGACCGCACGCTGGCCGAGTTGGGAATCAATGACGTCGGCGGTCTCATGGATATCGAGCGTACGGCGACGATCGAGAACCTCCTCGGCGCCCGTTCCGGCGTGTTTCATCCGGCGTCGTATCCGGGAGATGCACTGGCGTTCGCGCCACCGCGCGGCTCGCAGAAACCGGGAACGTACTACCTCTACAGCAACTGGGACTTCAATGTGTTGGGAACCATCTTCGAACAGGAAACGCATCGAAACATCTACGACGCGTTGCAGACTGACATCGCTCAGCCGATCGGAATGCAGGACTACGATCGCTCCCGGCAACAGAAAGAGGGGAGGGACGAAGTCTCGATTCACAAGGCGTATCCCATCGATGTCTCGACGCGCGACATGGCACGGATCGGCCTGTTGATGCTGCGCGAAGGACGGTGGCGTGATCGTCAGGTCATTCCGCGAGCCTGGGTTCACCTCAGTTCGCGCCTCATCACTCGGCACCGCGAGATCAATCCTGAGCTCTGGCAGTGGACGACGGGACATGCCGGCTACGGATATCTGTGGTGGGTGGAGGATCGAGACGATCCCAACGATCCGCTGTACGGCGCGTACTCGGCCCGCGGTGCGTTCGGCCAGTTCATTTACGTGATTCCGAAGATGGACATGGTCGTCGCCCACAAAGTCGTGCGTTGCCAGGGCTCGGCACGTGATGCACTCGTGCAATGGGAGGAGTTCGAGAAGTTGCTCAACGCCATTGTCGCTGCGCGAACGGTCGGACAACCATGACTGCGCGACAGTTCCTCACTCTGTTTGCTGTTTTCCTTTCAAGCACCATCGCGCAAGGCGGGCACGTTCCCGACGAGTGCAAAAACTGGCCGGCGAAATCAGCAGCCGAATGGACAATGGACGAACGCATTGAGCATCGAATCGATCGCGTCTGTATGGAAGCGCGTCGATCCTACGCCGCGAATTCTCGCCGGCGCGATGGATCCTGCCGCGGATCCGGCCAGAAAGACTTCGTATTCGGGACCGATACGCCGGAACTGTTCACACCGTTCGAGCTATTCGATCATCTGATCGCGGGAGCGTTTCGATCGGAGCCAGCGCATGAGAAGGTGGGCCGCGAAATATTCGAGCGCAAGGCGCCGCCTCTCGACCTGCCGGGCGACTTCTGGCACACCGTCGAAGCAGCGGCGAGCGATTTCATCGAGCTTCGGCGGCGACAAATCGAGCTGATGAAAAGTCTCGATCGCGCATCGCCGACCGCGGCGCGCGAGATGCGGCGAGAGCTCGAACGATTGCGCGCGCGAAGTTGCGAGACGCGAGTCGCCTCCCTCGATCGCGCGCGTCAGTCATTGCCGAACGGGCTCTTCGACGCGTTCTTGTATCAGGCCGTCGCGCCCGGCCTATGTATGTCGGGGCCCTATGATGCAACGACACTCAGAGTCATCGGCGAATGCCTGCAGCATTGACCGATTGCCGCGCGATCTGCTCTTGCGGCAGCAGGGCGTCATAAAGCATTTCCATGACCGGTGTAAGCACTCCAGAATCCCGTCCGAGACGTACGGCGGCGCCGAGTTGTGCATCGAGCTCGCTCGGCTTCTCGCTCATGACATCGCGCTGCAGCGATGATGTGGCGTCCGGCGCGAGCGCATCGTAGCGCTGCATCGTTCGCCCGATGACGTCGTCATCGAGCTTCACGCCTCGCGCCGTCGCGACGGCGACAACTTCCGCCATCGCCCGCTCGGCCATCTGTCGTGTCTCGGGCATGGTTCTCCACACGCCGATCGGGACGCGCGTAACGGCGCCGACGCCACTCATCGGCGCGATGAAGACGAACTTCGACCACAGCGACTTGTGGATGTCTTCGGGGATGTCGGCGGTGAAACCCGCGGAGCGCAGGACGTCGCGCAGCCGCTCGGCGCGAGGCGTCACGCGATTGTCGAGCTCTCCGAACATGATGAACGGGGACGCGGCGGCATGGCGGATCACGCCGGGCTCGACGACGAAGCTGACGATCGCGCACAGGCCGCCGGCAACGTTTTGCGACGGAAGAACGGATGCGAGCTGCTCCGGCGCGTCGATGCCGTTCTCGAGCGGCACGACGATCGTGTCATCGCGCAGGGAGGATTTGATCGTCGCCGCTGCGTCTCGGATTTGCCATGCCTTCACCGTCATGAGCACGGCATCGACTTTTTCTGTGAGGCGATCGGTCGCGCGCACGCGCTCGACGGTGAAG
>DASXRT010000193.1:0-5750 GCA_036506455.1 Thermoanaerobaculia bacterium | reverse complement strand
AGCGAAGTCTCCTCGTCGATGCCGAGTTGCTCGAGCAGCCGCTTGTCGAGCACGAGTGCGAGGCTGTTTCCGGTCTTCGTGAGACGCTTGATCATGGTTCGTACAGAATACCAGTATTGTACGTACGAGTCACGCCAGGTTCATGCTCTTCGGTTCTCCTAAGAGCTAAGAGCTCCCTGCCGCAACACTTCCATCAGATTCTCCGGCGTGACCGGCTTGAGGAGATGGTGATCGAAACCCGCTTCGCGCGATCGCTCGAGATCCTCCGGTTGTCCGTATCCGGTGAGCGCGACGAGAAAGACGGTCGAAGATTCGGCGGACGCGCGTAGTTGCCGGGCCACGGCGTAGCCGTCCATTCCGGGCAGACCGATGTCGAGCAGCACAACCTCCGGCAGGAAATGGCGCGCCTCGGTCAGCGCAGACGGACCGTCTCCCGCGGTGCGGACCTGATGTCCCTGGCGCTTCAGAAGTAAGGCGAGGATATGTCGCGCGTCGGGATTGTCTTCGACGACCAGGATGCGGCGGGACGCTTTCGCCGCCGAAGCCGGCGGCGCCACACGGGCATCAAAGTCAGTCGGCGGTGATGCGATCGGCATGCGCACGGTGAACTCGCTGCCGCGTCCTGCGCCGTCGCTCTTCGCCTCGATGCTGCCGTCCTGCAACTCGACGAGTCTTTGCGCAAGCGTGAGTCCGAGGCCAAGGCCGCCGTGCGGGCGATCGAGAGGCGGTGGTCCCTGCACGAACAGCTCGAACGCGTGAGAGAGAACATCCGCCGACATCCCCTGCCCGCTGTCGCGCACGCGCACCACCATCGCTCCATCTTCCTCGGTTGCAGCGATGGAGATTCGACCTTCATCCGGCGTGAACTTCGCCGCGTTGTGAACGAGGTTCGCGATCACCTGCGTGAAGCGCATCGGATCGACATCGAGCCAGATCGCCCGCTGCGGAAGATCGATCGAAAGCTGCTGGCGCCTCTGATTGATGAGATGCCGCCACGTCTCGACGGCCGCCGTGACCATGTCCGATAACGCGACGCGCCGCCGCTCCAGCCGGACGGCGTTCCGCGAGATCCGCGACATGTCCAGAAGATCATCGACCAGTCGCGAGAGAAGGCGCGACTGGCGGCGGATGATCTGCGCAGCCTGCTGCACGTCGGCCGGCTCTTTCGACGCGAGAAGGTCGACGGCGTGAACGATCGGGGCCAGCGGATTACGCAGCTCGTGGCCGAGCATGGCCAGGAACTCATCTTTCCGGCGATGCTGGAGACGCAGCTCTTCCTCCAGCTCTTTCTGCTGCGTGATGTCGATGCCGACGCCGATCATGCGCGCGGCGCGGCCCTGATCGTCTTCGATGAGCTTCCCGCGCGCCGCATTCCATCGGACGACGCCGTCGGGACCGACGAGACGGAACTCCGCTTCATATGGCGCGCGCGTCGCAATCGCCTTCGCGATCGCCTCATCAACGCGAGGGAGATCGTCGGGATGAACGAGCTTGCGGTACGCGTCGAGCTCGCCGCTGCGGATGTTCCAGTCAAATACGCTGATGCGCGCAGCGCTCATCGCCAGCAGCAGTCGTTGCTCGCTGATCTCGGCGCGCTCCTGCGCGCGGCGATTCTGCGCCGATACGGCACCGAGGAACAGGCCGGTCGTTGCGGCGATGGCGATGAACATCTGCAGAAATACGAGGCCCTGCTCCGGACCGACGCCCGCAAACGGGCCGTGTCCGCCCTGAGTTCCCCACACCGCGATGGCGTTGGCGGCGACAGCGGCCGTGGCTGTTCCCGCCGGTCCGAATCGAAGTGCCGCCCAGATCAGGAATGGGAAGACGACATACGCGGTGACCATCTGCGGCGGCGGAGTCGTGAAGACCATGACGCTCGCGGCGATGAGTCCGAGAAGCAGCAGCGTCCCTTCGATGAGCGCGCCGCGGCGGCGAGGCATGGGGTCGCGATCGCTCCAGACGAGGAACGCCGGCGCGAAGATCAAACCGCCGAGGGCATCGCCGAGCCACCACAGGACCCACAGTGCAGGCAGACTGCTCGCGGGCTGAACGCGCCCGGCGCCGAGCGATGCGACGCCGATCGTCGCGCTGACGATAGGACTGATCACGAGCGCGCCGAGGAGCGAGATGACGTCGCGTACGCGCGCGAGGCGGCCATCGAATCCGATGCGTCGCAAGAGCATCGCGCCGACGATTGCTTCGAGCGTGTTGCCGGCGGCGATTCCGGCGGCGACCCACAATGGCTCCTGCGCCGTGGCGTTGGCGATGAAGGCTCCGAGAAATACTCCGAGCGCGCCTGCTCTGCGATATCGCAATACCGCCGCGAGCGCAAAGCCGGTGGGAGGCCACACCGCCGTGACTTGCGCGGCACGAAACGCGAGCGCGAGGCCGAGCTTCGCGCAGGCGATGTAGAGCAGAGCGATGCCGAGGACGATAAGGACGTCGTAGAGTGGGAACGCGGCGCGGCGTGATTCGTGTGCGGATGCGATGCGCACAGTCTACGCGGCCCTGGAGTGCGGCGGCTTGCCGCCGCCCTGCACCCAAGGCGGCAGCAAGCTGCCGCACTCCAAGGTATCCTGACTCGATGCGAAGAGCACCGCTGGCGATTGCATTCGCCTTCTGTACTGCCGCGAATGCGCAGGTCGACTGGATCTCATGGGATCCGATGGCCATTCGCTCGGATCGCACCGAGCCGGCGCGGCTCGAAATGCAGCTCGACACCGGCGGGCGCGTGCCGGGCGGGAACGCGACGGCCGCCCGCCTCGACTTCGCCGCCGGTGGCTCCCTCACTCTCACACCCCTCGGCAGCGGGCGGTTCAGCGCGACGGTCGCGGCGCAGCAACTCCTCTTCGACTACAAGGCGGACGACGTGAACCGCAACTTCGTCGGATTCATCCGCCTTCTCGATTCGAGCAATGTGGCGCTCGCGACGTACAACGCATTCGTCAATGTCGTTGACGC
The DNA here is from genome assembly GCA_036506455.1 of Thermoanaerobaculia bacterium. Taxonomy (GTDB): domain Bacteria; phylum Acidobacteriota; class Thermoanaerobaculia; order Gp7-AA8; family Gp7-AA8; genus DASVHS01. The sequence goes on along the minus strand of DASXRT010000193.1, from coordinate 2,789 downwards.
GAACATTCCGCGAGTGGGCATCACTACGCGCGACACTGATGCTCGGCACACGCAGCGCGTCCTGAATCTCCACAGGCCGCTGATCAAGCCCACCGATGTTCGCCCGGCCGCCCAGCAGTTCTATACGTACTTTCCGGACGATTTCGATTTCCTGCAGGTCGTATTCACGCTCCCCTCTTATCAAGGCAACCGAAATCATGCGGCCATCCGCAACGACGTCTCCGGGATCGGACTGGGTCTCTATGACAACGCTTCGCAATACGGCAGCGCGGGCCGTCTGCTCGGAATTACCACCTTTCCGATCGACAGTTTCTTCGATGCGGCCGAGACGGCGTTCTCGCACGAGACCGGCCATCAGTGGATCAACTACGTGCAGCATCCGAAACTCATGCCCGGACCGCACTGGCCTCCGTCCACGATGGCTACTGGAGTGATGGGCTTCAACATCCCGGGCGGATTCGTCGGCGGTGAGTTCAACTACGCGATCGAGCCCGCCGGAAACGGCACGTACCGAGTGACGAGTCGCGCGGGGACGAAGGAGTTCTCCGACTTCGACCTCTATCTGATGGGTATCATTCCGGCATCACAGGTCGCGCCCGGAGTCGTGCTCGAGGGCACGATGTGCACGGATTGCATGATGGCCGGCACGACGATCACCGTTCAAGACATCATCGCCATCCATGGACCGCGCCTACCCGATTCGAGCACATCAAAGAAATCGTTTCGCATCGGAACGGTCGTCATCAGCCGCGACCGATTGCTGAACGATGACGAGATGGCGCTGCTCGAATACTTTGCCGCGCGCGGTGAGGCGACGACGTCTCTCCCCTACTCGGCAGGATTCGTAAAAGGAACCACCAAACCGTTCTATCTCGTCACGCGCGGGCTGGCCACTGTCGATCTGCGGCTCACGATCACACCGAAGCGCCGTGCGGTCGGTCGTTAGGCTAGTGTCAAAATACGATCGTGCGGTAGAACGATGAACCGGCGAGAATTCAATCGCACTCTTTTCGCGTCCCTCGGAGCGGCGGCATTCGGTCGTTCACTACCGGCAGAGGCACCGCGTCACCGAGTCAACGGCTCGCGCCTCCTCGAGCACCTCATTGGCCTCGCTCAGTTCGGGAAGAACCCGAACGGCGGCGTGACACGGCTGGCCTACAGCGAAGCCGATCGCCAGGGCCGCAACTACGTCCTCGGTCTCATGCGTGCGGCGAAACTCGACGTGTCGATCGATGCCGCCGGCAATCTAGTCGGCTGGCTTGACGGGAGCAATCATGTGCCGCTCCCTCCTCTGGTCATCGGGTCGCACATTGACTCGGTGCCGGAGGGCGGCAACTACGACGGCGGCGTCGGCTCGATCAGCGCGATCGAGGTTGCCCAATTTCTGACTGAGAACAGATTCTCGCTCCGCCATCCACTGCAGGTGATCATCTTCCAGAATGAAGAGGGAGGACTGATCGGCAGCCGCGCCTTGAGCGGACAGTTGACGGAACAGGAGCTGGATCTCGTCAGCCGCAGCGGCAAGAGCATCGGCGAAGGGATTCGATTCGTCGGAGGCGATCCGTCTCATCTGCAGAGCGTGCGCCGCAAGCGTGGCGACATCGCTGCGTATGTCGAGTTGCATATCGAGCAGGGCGGCATCCTCGACACCGAGAAGATCGACATCGGCGTGGTGACGGGAATCGTCGGCATCAACTGGTGGGACGTGACCATCGAAGGATTCGCGAATCACGCCGGTACAACGCCCATGAATCGGCGTCAGGACGCGCTTCTCGCGGCGGGACGGTTCATCGATCTCGTGAATCGCACGGTCACCAGCGTTCCGGGGCGACAGGTCGGCACGGTCGGGCGGATCCAGGCGCTGCCGGGCGCGCCGAACGTGATTCCGGGGAAGGTGACGCTGAGCCTCGAGCTACGCGACCTCGATGCCGCGAAAATCCAGATGCTGTACGAAAAGATCCGCGGGGCAGCCGACCAAATTGGCGCGGCCACGGGAACAAAGTTCACCTACAAGCCGATCAACGAGAACGTCCCCGCTCTCACCAGCGAACTCATTCAACAGAAGATCAGTGAGGCCGCCAAGGATCTTGGCCTGACGACGAAGCTGATGCCGAGCGGGGCCGGACATGATGCGCAGGACATGGCCCGGCTTGGACCGATGGGGATGATCTTCGTTCCGAGCGTGGGCGGCATCAGCCATTCGCCAGAGGAGTTTTCGCGTCCCGCGGACATCATCAACGGGGCGAACGTGTTGCTGCATACGCTGCTGAAGCTCGACGGGATCTGGGTTCTCGAAAACTGAGTTACGTTTTCACGCTACACCTTGTCGCCAACCGCACGCGCTTTCTCCTGGCTCGACTCCACCGCGGCCACCGAGTTGCGCGTCTTCTTCGCCTGATACAGCGATGCGTCGGCGCGCCTCACGAGATCCTCGGCGGAGTCGGCCCGCTGGTCGACCGCGGCGACGCCGCAAATGATGGTCACCTGCACCGGAGCACTCGCGTCTTCGACTGAGGACCGGCTCGGCGGCGAGGTGCTCGCGGAGCTGTTCCGCTTTGTCGATCGATTCGTCGATCAGCGTGTCGGGTAGGAGGATCCGGCCAGCTCGCGAAGTGCGGCGTCGCCGGCCTGATGGCCGTGACGATCGTTCTTTCTCGAACTCGATGATCATCGGGTCGATCGACGTGGTGCCGGTGACCGTCGGCCGCCGCCACTTCGGGCGATAGTCGCGCGGATCGCCGAGGTTGATGGTGTGCGTGCCTTCTTCGACGCGGAGCTTTTCGCCGGTC
>DASXRT010000192.1:0-3345 GCA_036506455.1 Thermoanaerobaculia bacterium | reverse complement strand
GTGCAGTCCGCCGCCGTCAAGCGCGAGCGCGACCGCGCGACGGGCGAGGAGGTGAAAGCAAACGCGGTCGTCGATCTGCTCACCGAGGTTTTGCAGGGCGCGGATCCCGACGGTGCGGCGTCGAGTCCCGTTCTCGATGTCAATGAGCTGCTGGCGAGAGGCGAGAACCGCGCAGCGGAATTATCGAGTCAGCTCGCCGTGCAGGCGAGGCTGTGGCACGTCCTCGGAAAAGTTCATCTCGCGCGGAGCAATTTCGCGAAAGCGAGGCAGCTGCTTGCCAGTGCTCACGAGCGCCAGGTTGGGATCGGCGGAACCGCTGATCCCAGGGCGATGGAAATGGACATCGACCTCGCCCGCGCCGATGCGATGATCGGATCTCGCGGTGCCGCGGCGATGCGTCTGCGCAACGCGATCGTGCAGCTCGAACAGAAATCGCCTCCGCAAACCGCGCTCCTTGCGCGCGCTCTCGATGGTCTCGCCGATGTATCCGACCGCAACCGCCAGGAACCGCTTCTTCGTCGCGCGTTGGAACTGCGCAGCAGGCTCGTTCCACCGAACCCGATCCTCGTTGCGCAAAGCCTGAATCAACTCGGGATCGTCGCCGCGGCGAACGGACAGAGCGCCGCGGCCGAGCGGTACTACCGCAAAGCGCTGGAGCTTCTCGAGCATTCGCTGCCGGCCGATCATCCCACCACGCTGGAGGTCCGCAGTAACCTCGCGCTTACGGCCGCCGATTTGTCGGAGCGAAAAGATCTTTTCCACGATCTGATCGCGGCTCATACGCGCCGCTACGGTGCGCAAAGCGCACCTGTCGCTACGGCGTGGACGAATTTTGGCGCGACGCTCGCCGAGCAAGGCGATTTTCCCGGCGCCATGGCCGCCCTCCGAGAGGCGCGCGATCGATGGCTGCACATCGTCGGACCGCATCACGAGATGACGATCAACGCCTGGCGGAGCATCGCGGCGATTCTCGAGCTCGAACGCCGTCCGGAAGAGTCGCTGAGCGAGATGCGGGGCATTCTTGCCGCCGCCGAGCGGAGCGACATCAACCCGACAGTGCGCGCCAGCCTTCGCGCGCAGGAAGCGGGAGTGCTCTTTCGCCTCGGCCGGCTCTCGGAATCGAAACGCGAGATGCAGGCCGCGTTCGATGATCTGTGCCGTCTGGAACCGGAAGGTGCGGACGATCGGACGGACGTGCAGTTCTGGATCGGCAGGTTGTTGCTTGCGGAAAAGAAGACCGATGAGGCGGATGCGCATCTTTCCGCCGTCCTCGCCGCACGCAGCAGAAGCTTTCCACCGGGTCATCCACGGATCGCAGAGGCGCAGGTGGCCCTCGGCCGCACCAGGATCGCGCGCGGACGCGTCGCCGACGGGCGTGCACTGATCAGCGGCGCCCTGGAGATCTACTCGCGCTTCCCGCTAGCACATCCCGACGATGTCGAGGCCGGACGACGAGCGCTGAACGGTACGCGGTGAGATGTCCGGATTTGTCCGCCGGTGTCGCGATCACTGATACCCGGAGGACTCATTGAATGCGACTCTCATCTGTCTCGATCGTGCTTTCTGCGCTGTCGTTGCTCATCGCGAATCCATCCCAGGCACAGCCGGCCAATAGCTGCGCCGACCCGTACTGGAAGTACACGCTTCGATGTGCCTTTTTCCCGACGCAGTTGCCGCAGCCTGTCACTGACGAGCCGCAGGCGCCCGAAGACTTGAAGGACTACACGCGCGTCTTTCTCACCGAAGACACCGGCATCCGGTGCATGGATGGAACGGCTCCTCTGATGTACGTCGACAAAGCGATCTGCACGAATCTCGCGGGGTGCGATCGCGGCGCGCGTTACGGCGATCCGATCGAGTCGAATCGCTGGCTGTTCACCGTACCGGGAGGCGGATCGTGTGCCGCGGAAACGTGCGCGGAGATCTACGCCGTGCCCGACGAACGCGGTGAAATGGGCTCCGCCGGGAAGCCCTCGATGAAAAACATGGACGGCATCCACCTGCCGGACCCGAAGCTGAATCCGGTGTTCGCGTCATACAACCGCGTCCGCATCGAAAAGTGCAGCTACGACCGGTACATGGGACGCGCCGCGCAGGAAGCTGCGGGCGGATACTTTCATGGGACGCAGCCTGGTGGAGGCAAGATCGACTACAACCTTTACTACCACGGCTTCCTGATCATCGAACAGGCGTTCAAAGCTCTCGAGAACGGTCTTCATTACTCGACGTGGAGACTCAATGAATCGGTCAAGCGGCGCGCATGTTGTTCCCATACCGGCGCGACCACGACGGGTAACAGCGGGCAGAAAGTGATTCACGCCGAGGAGAAACTGCCGCCGCTGGCCGATGCGGAGGTGGTGCTGTTCGCCGGCCACTCCGGTGGATGTCACGGGCTGTTTCACAACATCGACAACATCGCTGCCACTCTGGCGGGGATTCCCGGTTTCAAAGGCGATGTTCGGGCCCTGTTCGACGAGAACTTCCTTCCGTCAGTGGAGAACGAAGCAGCGTTCGCGAGCACGGCTCCGGGCGGCAGCGACGCGTACAGCGGCATCACGTCAGGAGTCAGCTCGAGCAACAACTCGGGGCGCTTCACTTACGACGCCTCTTCGGCCTTCACGACCGATCTGAACGTGCAGCAGTACAACATCTGGCATTCGGTGCTCGACGCTTCGTGCATGGAGGTTCATGGCGCGACGGAGCCGTGGAAGTGCGCAGACCGGCATCACGTCCTGTTGAACCACATCGGCACGCCCTTCCTCGCGCGCGAGGATTTTCGCGATCCGAACACCGAACATCTCAACGGTGGCAAGGGGCACCAACTGCGATGGGCGGCGCCGTCGAACTACCCGAACTGTCCGTCCGGTGAGCCCTGCGATCCGATTCTCGATGCGGCGGAGTTTCGCGCGAGACTCGAAGAGCAGGCATCGACATTTCTGCAGTTCGCACAGACGCGCTCGGAGATCGGCAAGGGAACCGATCGGACTTTTGCGGTGAGCGGCACGCTGCCAACGTCATATCTGTGGATGCCACAATGTGCGAGGCACGACGGCGCTTACGACAATGCGTCGTTCTACAAGACAGTGATCTCGACCTCGGCGACCGCGTATTCGCTGCGGCAGTGGCTCGAGCAGTTCATGAGCGCCCCGCGGCTCGGCGTTCGCGCATGGCAGATCGACGGTTTGACTGATTCCGCGGGCAGGTTCGCGCGAACGACGCAATGTCAGTAGGACGTGAATCGTGCAGAGACCGCCGCCGGGAGACTGCTCCCATGGCGATGACGGGGATACTCCGGGATTGAGAATATCTGAGGCGAATCAGCCGGCGCGCGGCGGTTGCGTGACG
>DASXRT010000191.1:0-10628 GCA_036506455.1 Thermoanaerobaculia bacterium | reverse complement strand
TCTTTCTCGAACTCGATGATCATCGGGTCGATCGACGTGGTGCCGGTGACCGTCGGCCGCCGCCACTTCGGGCGATAGTCGCGCGGATCGCCGAGGTTGATGGTGTGCGTGCCTTCTTCGACGCGGAGCTTTTCGCCGGTCGATCCGTTGTCCTCGCCATCGATGAAGACAGTGCGGGTGCTCGGGTACTTGACCTTGATGTACTCCATGGTTTGGGAGTGATGAGCGGGGGTGTTTATACACCCACCAGGCCGGCGCTAATCCAGAAATGCGGCGCGGCGCGCCCGGAGTTTCGTGCGAAGTGCGTGGTCGAGACTCGGAAACATCAACAGCGCGAACACGAGCGATTCGTCTTCGCACCGCTGCGCCATCTGCAACAGCCACTCCCGGGCCTCGTCTGCGTCGGCGGTGCCGTTCATGACCCCAGTGGTGAGTGCGACGATCGCCGCTGCACTGCTCCAGTCATGCTGACCCTGAATCAGATCATAGAGAACCTTGCGGCGCTGCGAGTCTTTCCACGGCACCTCGAGATCGAAGGTCGCGATCATCATCGCCGCGGCGAACTGCATTCGCTGGATCCACGTCCATGGACTGAAACGGTGAGTTCCGGGATCGGGAGGATGCGCCATGCATGCGGCGAGGTCGGCGATGTTCGGCAACGCGGACTGCTGCGCCAGATCGAACCAGCGGTTCGCGTCATACGGAATCGAAGCGAGAGTCTCGACGTGTGACGCAGACACTGCGGTCTTCGCGGGCTCGGACAAGAGTGTCTGTGCCGCATGAACGATCGACACCTCCACGCCCAAAAGAGCTTTTGCAGCCGCCCAGCGATCGATCGCCATCCGCGCCGACGGCGGCTCATCGCCGGTGAGAGTGATCTGTACCGAGCCGCGGATCGGGCCGCGCAGATCGATCTGCCGCAGTATCACGATCGTGGCGTCGGTGGGAGCGGGCAAAAACCCGAAGAACGGAGTCGCCGCCATCGCCAGCATCGCCGCTCTCTCATTGCCGGCGGCGGCGAGATCGTCGAGACGATCGAGATGGGCGGGATCGCCGCTCATCCGCAATCGACCGTACTCGATGCTCGCGATCGCCCACTCCTGATCGGGCTCGAGCTGCAGCGACTGCTGATACGCCTTCAGCCCGTTGCCGATCTGATCGAGGTCGAAATAGATGTCGCCAATGTCGAGCAGCACCGACGCGCTCTCCGGATCGATGCGGTGCGCTCGCTGGTACGCGGCCACAGACTCTTCCAGTCTTCCCGCCTCGCGAAGCGCCGTGGCCAGGCCGATGATCGAATCGAAATCGTTGGCGTTCTCCAGCACCTCGCGCGCGACCGCCAGCCCTTCATCGAGCCGGCCGAGGAGCCGGAGGATGAGGGAGTGGACATAGGCGAGGCGGTGATGATCGGGATACTGGAGGCGGAGGTTCTCGACGACATCGAGCAGCTCGGAGAGCCGCGGCGCCGTCTTCTCGAGCCCTACCTCCGCGAACTCGTGTGCGAAATGATTCAGGCGATCAGTGACCGAATCGATGGATTGAACTTCGATCTGCACGTTCGGGAGTAAGGATGCGACAAGGGCGAACTCGGCCGAAGTGATCCAGCGCACATTTGGAGTGCGGCTTTACAAGGCGGTGGCAAGCCACCACGCTCCAGGGCTATCCTTCTGCGATCACCCGATCGGAGGAATGATGAAACGAATCGCCGCCTGGCTGTTCACGACTGCCGTGTTCGTCTCCACTCTCTCGGCGCGGACCGAGTACCGCGCGTTCTGGGTCGACACGTTCAACACGACGCTGAACAACCACACGGACGTCGTCAACGTTGTCAATAACGCAAAGGCGGCCAAGGCCAACGCGATCCTGGCCCAGGTGCGGCGGCGCGGCGACTCGTGGTATCTGAACTCGCTCGAACCTCTTCTCGACTTCAACAACTTCAGCCCGGCGGGATTCGATCCGCTGAAGGACCTCATCACCACGGCGCATGCAGAGGGCATCGAGGTTCACGCGTTCTGCATCATCGGCGCGATCTGGAACAAGAACCCGACCTTCGCACCCAGCGCGACTCTCGGTCCGCCGACGAATCCGAATCACGTATTCAATCTGCATGGCGGATACAACGCCGCGACACAGACAGTCATCCCCGGTCCGAACAACTGGCTCACGCGCACGCTCCTGCCGGACAACCCGGCCAACAGCATCGCCTTTCAAGGTCACCGCATCGGCCCCGAATTCTGGCTCGACCTCGGACACCCCGACGCCGCCGAGTACACGTACAACGTGTTGATGCACCTCGTCCGCAATTACGACCTCGACGGACTGCACTTCGATCGCATCCGCTATCCCGAGTTGAGCGTCAGCGGACAGACGCCATCGACCGGAACGAGCATCGGCTACAACCCGACGAGCGTCGAGCGCTTCCAGCGCTACTACGGGATTCCCGTTGGATCGCCGCCCCCGGCGCAGAATGACACGCGATGGTCGCAGTGGCGTCGCGATCAGGTCACAAATTTCGTGCGCCGCGTGTACCTGAATGCGCTTGCCGTCAAGCCGCAGATGAAGATCTCCGGATCGTTGATCGCCTTCGGCGGCGGTCCGACGACGGAGGCATCGTGGTTGAATGCCGAAGCCTATTGGCGTGTCTATCAGGACTGGCGTGCATGGACTGAGGAAGGAATTCTCGACATTGCCATGCCGATGGCCTACAAGGCCGAACACACATCCGCCCAGGCGACGCAGTTCAATCAGTGGCTGGCCTGGCTCAATGGTCATCAGTACAACCGCGCCGGTGTCATCGGCATCGGCGCTTTCCTGAACGCAGTCGAAGGTTCGCTGCGACAGACGCGACGCTCCTTCGCGGCAGGCAACAATCTCGCGGGCGTCACTTACTTCTCGATGGCGACGAGCAACGTCGCCGTCACTGCGAACCCGTTCTCGATTCCGCCGTTACAGAACACGCCGGTACGCTCGTTTGCCGAATTCGCTTCGGGATTGACGACCGGCAAGTCGGTCAATGGCGCGACCCTCTACGAGCCAATCGATGCCGGCACGCCGATCTTCGCCGAAGCGGCGACGATTCCGACGTTTACCTGGAAGACGGTGCCGGCGAAAGGCAATCTGATGGGCTTCGCGAAGCGGCCCGACGGAACGGCGATCGATACCGGCGCGGTCACGATCGTGAATGCGGACACCAATGCCGCGGTCAGAACTACGGCTACGGATGGTCATGGCTTTTTCGGCGTCGTCGATCTGCCTCCGGGTCACTACATCGCCAACATCGATACAGTCGTTGAGCCGAGGGCAACGTATTCTTCGAATTGCATCGCCGCTGTCGTCGCCGGCCACGTCAGTCGCGCGGATGCCGCACCACCACAGCTCGTCGCTGCGGATGTCAATGTGTCGACGACTCCGGGAAGCTGCTCGGCGGCTGTTGTCCCACCGGCACCTGAAGTCATCGGCATCTGCGGCACGTACAGCATGACGAGCTCGCGCAGCGACAACGCTGCTCTCACGGCCGCTTATCCGAAGGGCGTCACCACGGTTACGTGGTCGGTAACGGATTCGACCGGGCTGACGCTCACGGCAATCCAGAAAGTCACCGTGATCCAAGTCCCGCAGATCACGGCGCCGGCCAACAAAGCTGCCACAACAGATGCCGGCGCGTGCTCGGCCGTACTGAATCCCGGAACGGCGACGTCAACGAATTGTCCCGGCTATTCGATCGCCGGTACACGGAACGATGGCGCAGCGTTGAATGCGCCCTATCCGAAAGGCGTCACCACGATCACCTGGACCATTACAGAGTTCGGCGGATTCACGGCCTCGGCGACGCAGAGGATCACGATCACCGACAACGAAGCTCCAAAGATTTCTGCGCCGTCCGACGTCGAAGCCGTAAACGATGCCGGCGCGTGCTCCGCTGTCGTGAGCCCGGGCACACCGTCAGCGTCCGACAACTGTCCGAACTTCACCGTCGCCGGCACACGCAGCGACGGCGCGGCACTCGGTGCCACCTATCCGAAAGGCGTCACCACGATCACCTGGAAAGTCACCGACGCTGCGGGACTGATCGCAACGGCGCCTCAGCGCATCACTGTGAATGATGTCGAACGGCCGCGAATCACCGCGCCGGCTGACGTGAACGCGCCAACTGCGCCAGGATCGTGCGCCGCGCTCGTGAACATGGGATTGGCGACCGCATTGGATAACTGCGCCGTGTCGTCAGTCATCGGAGCGCGCAGCGACGGCGCTGCGCTCGCGGCTCCATACCCGAAAGGCCTCACGACGATCACGTGGACGGCTACCGACTCATCCGGTCTCATCGCCTCGGCGACGCAGCGGATCACTGTGAACGACGCCGAACCACCGCAGATCACGGCGCCGGCGGATGTGCATGCATCGACAGATCCTGGTGAGTGCAGTGCCGTTGTGAATCCAGGAATGCCGACGGCGTCCGATAACTGTCCCGGTTACTCGTTCGTTGGCGTGCGCAGTGACGGCGCAGCGCTCGAAGCGGCGTATCCGAAAGGAATGACCACAATCACGTGGACGGCCACCGACGCCGCCGGCTTGACCGCTTCATCGATACAGAAAATCATCGTCGACGACACCGAACCGCCGCACATCGTCACACCCGCCGATGTGCATACGGTGACTGATGCCGGCCTCTGTTCCGCGATCGTGAGTCCGGGAACGGCCACCGCGTCAGACAACTGCCCTGGATCTTCGATCCACTCGACTCGCAGCGATGGTCAACCGCTGGCCACACCGTTCGCCAGAGGACTGACGACGATCACCTGGACCGTCACCGACGGCGCGGGCCTCACCGCTTCGGCAGTGCAAAACGTTGTCGTGAATGACGCCGAGGCGCCGTTGGTCTCGAAGGTGGGGACGGATAAGAAGGAGCTGTGGCCGGCGAATCACAAGATGGTGCGAGTGAAGGTCGCATACGACATTTCAGAGAATTGCGGCGGAGTGGTGAGCACCTCGCTGAGCGTTACGAGCAATGAGGATGTCGATGGTCTCGGCGATGGAGACACTTCGCCCGACTGGGAAGTCATTAACGATCATGAGGTCGCGCTGCGCGCCGAGCGTTCCGCGCTCGGCAGCGGCCGCGTTTACACGATCGAGATCACGGCGACGGATGCTGACGGCAACCACTCGACGGCGACGACGACGGTCAGCGTACCTCTCAATCAAGGGAACGGAGGTTGACAACGCCTCTTCGTGCGCTGATGTCTTCGCTGCTCCTGTTCCTGATCGCGTTCGCGATCGTCGCCGCACCTGCGAAGAAGAAGGAGGCGACCGAGAAACTGCTGGCCGCGTGCGCGGAGGGGGAAGCGGACGACATCGTAAAGGCGCTGGCCGCCGGCGCCGATCCCGACGCGCGTGCCGGGGAGAGAAAAGCGCCGGCGCTGATGCTCGCTGCGACGAATAGTCTCTGGGGAAAAGAGAAAGCTGTCGTCGCGGCCTTCGTGAAAGCGAAAGTGAATCTCGAAGCGGCGAACGCGGATGGGACGACGCCACTCATGGCCGCCGCGGCCACCGGCCGCGCTGAAATGATCGACGAACTGCTCGCCGCGGGCGCCAGGCTCGACACGAAAGACAAGGACGGGTGGACCGCGCTTCACTACGCAGTCAATAACGACAAGTTCCAGGTCGCCGACAGGTTGATCGCCGCAAAGGCGAATCTGAATGCTGCCGACAACGACAAATGGACTCCGATGATGATCGCGCTCGACGCCGGTCATGGCGGCATCGGCGAAAAACTCCTCAAAGCGGGCGCGAAGTTTCCGGCGAGCTGGCCCGACGGCGCGTCGAGTCTCATCCACGCAGTCGCCGGCCGCGATCTTGCGGCCGTCCGGCTTGCACTCGCCAACAATCCGAAGATCAATGAACCGCTGGCGGACGACGGCTTCACTCCGGTCGAGATCGCAGCGTTCGACGGCGATGCGCAGATCGTCATGGAGCTGTTGCGCGCGGGGGCCGACGCTTCGATCAAGGACAAGAAAGGGAAAACCGCTCTCGACCGCGCCGTCGAGCAGGAGCGCACGGAAGTCGCCGCGCTCCTGGGCGGCGCGTGGAACAAGCCCAAACCGAAGGGCGGTCAGACGATCTCAATCCCCTGCCCCGCCCTCGGCGGCACCGTCGAATCGAACCTCGCGCTCGATGGCAAGGTGCTCGTCTTCACCACGACATTCCCGAAGCCGATGTCGTATTACTTCGGCGGCGGGCACATGAATCGCGCCGAGACCGCGACGCGTTTCACGTTCGACGGCAGTTTTGCTCCGTCGTATTACCTCGATACCGACTCGAATCCGAAGACCGGGCGCAAGGCTCGATTCGATTTTGAGAAAGAGGTGGAAGGATCGGAATACGCGGTCGAGTACAGCGAGTACGGGACGTCGATCACGCTCTCGTATCTCAACTCGAAGGGTGAGGAACGCCAGAAACAGGTCTACGGCAACGTGCTCGACGTCAGCGTCAGGAAAGGCGAAGAGAGCGTCGACATCTCTGATCTGGGCGACGACATGCCGCGCGCCGTCAACGACAACGGCGTCCTGCGATCCCGCGTTCCGCTTGCAATTCTCGCACTGAAGCCGGGAAGCTCGATGCGCGTCACGGCGAAGATCGGTTCGTGCAAACAGGTGTCCGCCACGGTCGCGGTGAAATGAGTTACCGGTCGTCGGCGATGATCTCCTGCGGCAGTTTCACCGGCGTGCCGGCACGCGGTGGCGTCGTGACATCGAAGCCATTGATGTTCGCGACCGGTTCCGCGTCTGCCGGATTTCCGGTCGCGCGTTGCGCCAGATCGCTCCAGGATTCTCCGCCGCGCACACTGGCGACGCGGATTCGCGCAGGCTCCGCGGCCGTTGTGCGAGCGCGATCGATCACCGCACGACGCAGAATCTCACCGAGAGGACTCTCGTAGCGCGTCAGCGACGGCGATAGAAACATGAACACGGCGACATGATCGCCGTGCGGGAATTGCGTCGTCTCCACACCAACCGGGCCCGAGTCGGTCTGACCGCTCCAGACATCGATGACAAACCGCTCGCCCGTGCCGGTGGTTGTCTGACGCGAGCCGGCGAACTGCAATCCCATCTCCTGGAACTTCGCGCGCATCGCCGACTGAGCGTCGTAGCCGGTGAGCTCGCGCGCTTCGACTTCCTGGGCGACGAACGCGGTCGACTGCCGCCGGCCGCGCGGCTTCATCGCGAACAACATGCCTTCAGCCGCAGTCGGGATCCATCCCGCGGGCGCCTGAAGAACCAGTCCATGGGATCGATCGTAGATCGTTCCGCTGCGGATGATGACGCGCTGCGTGCTATTGCCGGTCATGATTCCGTCGACGAGTCGGACGTATGGCTCGCGCTGCGGCTCGTTGGCCATGGCAGCAGGATTCTTCGCCGCGATCTCTGACAACTTCTTCCGCACATCGCGCACGCGCTTCGCCGGATCAGGATGCGACTCGAAGTAGCGCTCGATGCCGCTCGCCGGATGCTTGTCGAGTCGCTGCAGCGTCAGCAACATCCGCTCGGCGCCGACGGGATTGAAGTTCGCCCGCGCAACGTATTCGGTGCCGACGAGATCGGCCTGGCTCTCCTGGCTGCGCGAGTAACGTTGAAACAGGAGATTGAGTCCGAGCTCGGCGAGCTGTCCGTACTGCTGCACCGCGGCCGGTCCCGCTACCACCGCGCCGAGGATCATGCCGAATTGGGCGAGCTGGGCGCGCGACATCTGCTGCGCAGCGTGGCGCGCAGTCACGTGCGTGATCTCGTGTCCGAGGACTCCGGCCAGCTCGTCGTCGGAATTGATGCGCTCGAGCATGCCGCGCGTGATGTAAACGTAGCCGCCCGGCAACGCCATGGCGTTCACCATCGGCGTGTCGATCACCGTGAAGTGCCACGGCAGATTCGGGCGATCGGATGTCGCAGCGATGCGGTGGCCGACGGCATCGACGAGACGATTCAGCTCCGGTTTCTCATCGTAGACGCCGAATTGCCGGATGACCTGCTCGTGAGACTGCTGCCCGATCGAGATCTCCTGGCTTTCGGAGACGATGTTGAACTCGCGTTTGTGCGTGACCGGATTCGTCGCGCAGGCAGCGATGAGAAGGAACATCGGCAGAAGGGCTCTTCGCATGAACGACTGCGGTGCAAAGAGATTGCCGGTACTACACTCCACGGCATGCCGCACGCGGCCGACCAACCTCTTCGCGACGACATCCACCTCCTCGGCGATCTTCTCGGCGAGACGCTGCGGGCGCAGGAAGGGGTGGAGCTCTACGACATGGTCGAGCGCGTGCGCTCGCTGGCGAAGAGTGCACGAGCGGGACACTCTAAGGACTTCGACGAGCTGGCGAATCTGCTGGCGGGACTGCCGACCGAAGCGGCGCTGCCGGTCGCGCGCGCGTTCGCGCATTTTCTGAATCTCGCGAACATCGCCGAGCAGCATCATCGTGTGCGTCGCCGGCGCGAATACCAGCGCGAAGCGAAGGCGAAGCCGCAGCCCGGATCGTGCGATGAAGTCTTCGGACGGCTGCGCGCGCAGGGGATCTCGAAGGATCAGTTGTTCGAAGCGGTGACGTCGTTGCGGATCGAGCTGGTTCTCACCGCCCATCCGACCGAAGTCACGCGGCGCACGTTGCTCCGGAAGCAGATCCGCATCGCCGAGCTTCTGGCGCGACTCGACCACGTCGATCTCACCGAGCTGGAGAAGCGTAATGCGGTCGACGAGCTGCGGCGCGAGATCACGTCGTCGTGGGAAACGGACGAAGTGCGTCACGAGCGTCCCAGACCGCTCGACGAAGTGAAGGGCGGCCTGTTCGTCTTCGAGCAGACGTTGTTCGACGCCCTGCCGCAGTTTCTGCGCGCGCTCGACGAGGCGCTGCGCAAGCACACCGGCCGCGCGCTGCCGCTCGATGCCGCACCGTTGCACTTCGGCTCGTGGATCGGCGGCGATCGCGATGGCAATCCGAATGTCACCGCTCGAGTCACGCGCGACGCCTGCCTGCTGTCGCGATGGATGGCTTGTGATCTGTACATCCGTGAGCTCGATGCGCTGCGGGTGGATCTGTCGATGGCTCGCGGATCGGAGGAGCTGGAACAGCTCGCGGGATGTTCATTCGAGCCGTATCGCGCGGTGTTGAAGAAGCTGCGCGATGAGTTGATTGCGACGCGATCGGCTATTGAGGACGTTCTGGATCGCGGGACAGGCAGGATTGCCTCTCCTCCATTGCTCGAGACGCTCATGATCTGCTGGCGATCGTTGCACGAGACGGGCAATACGCTGATCGCCGAGGGACGGCTGCTCGATCTCATCCGGCGCGTGCATTGTTTTGGAATGACGCTGGTGCGGCTCGACATCCGGCAGGAAGCATCGCGTCACGCGAAACTCCTCGAGGCGATGGAGCGCGGCGAGCCGCTCGGCGAAAGCGAGAAGGCGGATCTCGACACGTTCCGCCTGATCGAGGAGATGGATGACGGATCCCTCGGCGCGTATGTCATCACGATGGCCAGCGAGCCGTCCGATGTCCTCAACGTCGCGAAGCTGCAGAAGAAGATGCGCATCGTTCCCCTCTTCGAGACGATCGCTGATCTGCGGCGGGCCGGCGACACGATGCGACGGCTCCTTGCCGATCACGGGTATCGCGAGCGAATCCATAGCCGCCAGGAAGTGATGATCGGCTACTCCGACTCATCGAAAGAAGCCGGTCGGTTCACTGCCGCATGGGAGCTGTACAAAGCGCAGGAGCAGATCGTCGCCGCGTGTCGCGAAGCGGGTGTCGAGTTGACGCTCTTTCATGGGCGCGGCGGAAGCGTGGGACGTGGCGGCGGTCCGACCTATCTCGCCATCAGCTCGCAGCCGCCCGGCTCGGTCGAAGGACGGCTGCGCGTGACCGTGCAGGGCGAGATGATCCAGGCGGAGTTCGGCCTGACCGGCATCGCGCTGCGAACATTCGAGGTCTACACGACGGCGACGCTCGACGCGACGCTCGTGCCTTCGGACCCGCCGCGGGCGGAGTGGCGCGCGGCGATCGAGAAGATGTCCGACGCCGCGGCGCGCGGTTATCGCAAAGTCGTGTACGAGACGCAGGAGTTCCTCGATTACTTCCGCGCGGCCACGCCGGAGGTCGAGCTCAGCGAGATGAACATCGGCAGCCGCCCGGCGCGCCGCGGTGCGAAGAAAGGAGTCGAGTCGCTGCGCGCAATTCCGTGGCAATTCGCCTGGACGCAGAATCGGCTGCTGCTTCCGTCGTGGCTCGGTGTGGATGATGCGTTGGAAATGGGTTCGATTCCGCTCGAGTGGCCGTTCTTCCGCTCCACGATCGAGCTCATCGAGATGGTGCTGGCGAAAGCGGAAGCGCAGATCGCGGCGTATTACGACCGCCTGCTCGTTCCCGACGAGCTGAAACCGATTGGCGAAGAGTTGCGCCGGAGACTGGCCCGAACGATCGAGGCCGTGCACCGCGTCACTGGTCACGAGCGTCTTCTGGAAACGAATCGCGTCCTGCGTCGATCGATCGATGTCCGCAATCCCTACGTCGATCCGATCAATCTCGTTCAAGCGGAAGTGCTGCGAAGACTGCGCAGCGGCGACGAGTCGTTGCGCGACGCGTTCGTCGT
>DASXRT010000190.1:0-8132 GCA_036506455.1 Thermoanaerobaculia bacterium | reverse complement strand
CATCCGCTGCAGCGCTGCCCACATCTCCAGGGTGTTGTTCATCGGCACGCGGAAGTCGCGCTCGCCGACCGACATCAGGATCGGCGTTTTGAACTGATTCGCATACGTGAGCGGACTCTGTTCGACCCACAACTTGTTGCTCGTCTCCCAGAACGGACCGCCGACCATCAGCTCGCGGTGATAGTTGGAGTCGCTCGTGCCCCATTGCGTCTGCAACGTGGCCAGGCCGGCGTGACTGATGATCGCCTTGTAGCGCGTGGTCGTAGCTTCCATCCAGTTAGCGAGATGACCGCCGTAGCTCGCACCGCCGGCGACTTGTCGCGCTCCATCGATGAACGGGAAGCGCTTGATCGCTTCGTCGGCACCTTCGTTCACGTCGTTGCCGGGACCGCGCAGCGGATCGTTCTGAATGGCCTGCGCGAGTTTCTCGCCGTATCCGGTCGATCCTCGATAGTCGGTCATGAGCATCACGTAACCGGGCTTCGCGAGAAGGTGATAGTTCCAGCGCAGCGAGATCTGATCGCGCCACATGCTCGCCGCCCCTCCATGAATGAGCACGAAGAGCGGATACTTCTTGTTCGGGTCGAAGTTCTCGGGCACCACGATCATGTTGTGCAGCCGCAGTCCATCTTTGGTCGTGAACCAGAAGTGCTGCGGCGGCTGCCAGTCCAGTGAGGCCGCCTTTTCGACGTTGAAGTCGGTGAGATTGCGCCGCATCTTCGTGACCGGATCGATGCGCACGATCTCTTGCGGGTCGACCGAGCTTCCCCAGCGGCCGACCATGACCAGCGACGGCGCGCTCTCCGCGATGTCGAGATCGGTGTAGACGCCGCGCTCCGGCTCGATGGCGAGACGCGCGTCGCCACCTTTCGATGAGACGACGTAGATCTTCTCCAGTCCTGCATCTTCGCCGGCGAAGTAGATCGTGCGTCCGTCGGCAGTGATCGCGTAGTCGCCGACGGCGCGATCGAACGGCGGACCGACGATCTCGCGCCGGTTCGTCATTGCCGGCCAATCGAAGGCGACGAGGCGATTATTGTTGTAGGGAAGCTTATTGTTTGGATTGAAGATCGCGTACAGAGTCTTTCCGTCAGGGCTGAACCGGGCCTGGCCGTAGCTCCCTTCGCCGCGGGCGATGCGCTCCGGTTCGCCGCCGCTCGCGCGCACGCGATAGAGATCGGTGCCCACTTCCGCGTACGCCGCCGTGTTCCGCTCGGTCGTGATGCCGAAAACGATCCACTGTCCGTCGGGCGACCACTGAGCGCGAATCGTTTCGCCACCTTCTCCTTGGGACGTTCCGCCGAATCCAGCCGAGGTGACCAGTTGCGTGCCGGCGAGGATGTCTTTCGCTTTCGCGCCGTCGGTCAGCGGCTGCACGAAGATGTGCACCTGCTTGTCGGGCTCGATCCAGCGATCCCAATTACGGATCGGATAAGACTCGTAGACGCGAACGTTGGCCTTGCGATCTTTCGCGTCCTTCGCTGACTTCTTGTTCGCTTCGTCGTCCGTGGCGCCGCGGAACACTGAGCTGACGAAGAGGATGTTTTTCCCGTCATCGCTGAACCTCGGCGAGCGAACGCCGGTCGAGACGGCCGACATCCGCTGCGCTTCGCCGCCGCCGGCGATGTCGAGAACGTAAAGCTGGCTGGCCTCATCGCCCTCACGCTTCGCGGTGAACGCGACGCGCCGGCTGTCCGGCGACCATGTGACGTCGTTCTCGGAAGCCTTGGAGAAAGTGATCTTGTGCGGTTTGGCGCTGCCGTCGGCCGGAACGATCCAGAGATCGGTGATCTGTTCCTTCTCTTCGTACGCCGGCTCGACGACGGAGAACACGACCCACCGGCCGTCTGGACTGATCACCGGCGCGCCCACGCGCTTCATGAGCCACAGAGTCTCGTGCGTAATCGGCTGCTTCGCCGCCAGCGCCGCCGCGGCGATCAGAAGTGCTGCAATGAACGTCGTTAGTCGTTTCATGGCGCGTATCCTAACTTCAGTTAGCCATGAAACAGCGCGCGCGAGGCGAAAGGGACAAACAACAGCGCATGGCTGCGATCCTGAAGGCCGGCAGAGAGCTTTGGTCTCGCGGTGGCGATTTCTCGATGACCGATGTCGCTGAAGACGCCGGGATCGTGAAGGGAACGATCTATCTCTACTTCAAGACGAAAGAGGAGTTGAAGCAGGCGGTTCTCTTGCGAGTCATCGAAGAGTGGCTGGATGACATCGATCGCCAGCTCGAGAAGCGACGAGGACGCTGGTCGCGCAAACAGATCACGAACCTTTTGAAGGACGCACTCCCCGCACTCGCGTCAGGCGGCGATATGCTGAAGCTCATGCGCCCGCGGCTCGAGAAGACTGCCGCGCTTCTGAAATCGCGATATCCGGCGCTCAGCGAAGTCATCGCGCTCGCAACCGATATCCAATCTGCGCGATCGTCGCGCCGGCGGCGTCGATGACCACGTCGCTGACCAGCCCCGTGCGCGTCGGCACCATCGTCTGATGCCATTCGTCGAGTGCGGCAATGATCGTGGCCAGGACGATGGCGAGGACTGACCAGCGCGCAGTCCATCCGGTGCGCGCACCGCGCACGGCTCGGAAATCAAGCGCGCCGAGGAGTCCATAAACGAGGAGATGTCCGACTTTGCGGAGGATGGCATGCACGACGTCGAACCATGGACTGGTCGGCGGCACGAGCCACTGGAGAATACCAAAGGTGAACGATGATGATCCCCTACTGCCCGACATGAGCAGCAGCACGGCCGACCAGATCATCGCCGGCAGCCAGTAGCGGACCAGATCTGCTCGCCTCACAGGGCGCGGGATCTTATACTTATTCGATCCAATGATGAGTGAGCCTCGCTCCGTTAAGTTCACGGTGTATCAGCCGAATCTCGCGCCGACCCGCCTGTCGCTGCCCATTCAGACGATAACCCTCGGCCGAGCCTCCGACTGCACGATCCCGATCCGCGACCGCTTCCTGTCACGGCGTCATGCCGAGATCGTCTATGCGTCCGGCAGATGGCAGGTCCGCGATTGTGGCAGCGTCAACGGCACGATGCTCAACGGCACGAAGCTCACTGAGCCCGCCGTGCTTCGTCCCGGTGATCGCATCCTGCTCGGCGACAGCGAGGTCATCTTCGATTCCGCCGATTCCGATCCACCGCCGCAGCTCGTCGCCGTCGACAGCGACTCGCACGCGAAGAGTCTCGTGCTCCCGCTGAGGGAAGCGATCGATGAGATCGACCGCAGTCGTGAGCGCACGGGCATCCTGGCTTCGCTCGCGATTCAGTTCATCGAGGACCGGCCGATGGAGGAGCTCTTCGAGTTCATCCTCGATCGCGTCATGGATCTGCTGCGTCCATCGCGCGCGGCGCTCGCGCTTCTCGGCTCGGATGGGAAGACGTTCGAGAACGTACGCGTGCGGCGCAGCAACTCCGCCGATTCGAACGACTTGACCATCAGCCGCACACTCCTCGGCGAAGTGATCGAGGAGCGCAATGTCATCTCATTCGTCGATACCGCGCAGGATGAAAAGCTCGCTCGCGCCGAATCGATCATCGGTCAGCACATTCGATCCGCTGTCTGTGCGCCGCTCATCGTCAACGACGCCGTTCTGGGCGTGCTCTATCTCGATTTCCTGGCCAACCGCGGCGCGATCACTCACGAGGACGTGCGGCTCATCGCGCAGATCGCGCGGCTCGGTGCACTGAAGCTCGAGACGACCCGTCTTCGCGAAGAGGCGATTGCCAAGGCGAGGATCGACGAAGAGCTGCGCACGGCGTACACGATTCAGAGCCGTCTGCTTCCGACCGCGCTGCCGTGCGTCGACAACTACTGTTTCGCCGGGACGAACAAACCGGCCAAGACGGTCAGCGGCGATTACTACGATGTCCTCGTCCGTCCCGATGGCCGCATCTATTTCATCATCGCCGATGTGAGCGGGAAGGGGATCACGGCTGCTCTGGTGATGTCAGGCCTGGCTACGGCATTCAACATCTTCACGCGCACGGATCCGGCGCCGGCCGATCTCGTCCGCGAGCTGAACCTGACACTCGCGCCGAAGACGGCGCCGACGAAGTTCGTCACCCTGGTGGCCGGCGTCCTCGATCCCGAGAGCGGCATCATCGATTTCGCAAACGCCGGTCACGTCCCACCGCTCGTCATCACGAAATCGGGTGTGCAGCGGCTGAACATCACGGATCTCGTGGTCGGACTCTTTGCGCAGGCCCAGTACCGCAACCAGGCCGTGCGGCTCGAGGCCGGCGATTCACTCGTGCTCTTCACCGACGGCGTCACCGAGGCGGAGAACGACATGGAAGAGCAGCTCGGGCTGGAGGCCGTGGAATCGGTGCTGCGCGAAGCGCATGGAACGCGCGCGCCGGAGCTGCTCGACATGATTCACTCGCGAGTGCAGGCGTTCATCGGCGACGCCGCGCCGTCCGACGACATCACGTTGTTCTTGATCACGAGGGAGTGAGGTCGGCGACGCGACCCGTCAGCCGCGGCCGCTGCGGGTCGGTGAAATCGAGTTTGTCCCACGGAACGACGAGATGGCGACCCTTCGCACCGAGGAGGCGGAGAACGAGGGTGAACGCGCTCGTGGCGATTTCGTAGTGCGTGATCACGCACTGGTCGCCTTGCCAGTCGCCGTGCACCTCTTCCAGGCGGCCGGCTCTCTTGCCGTCGGCGTCGCGTACTTTCTTTCCGATCACGACCTCGAGTGGAACGATCAATCGTTCTTCTCCTGATGTTTGTGATGCGCGCTGAACGGAATCTTCTCGACGATGTGCGTTCGCAACCATTTCTCCACGTCGTACAGAGGGGAATTTGCAGCATCGACGTTCAACGTCACGGATACGTCGACCTTCGCGATGGCGGACCAGGGAACGCGAAAGGACTTCGCGTGAAGCTTGCGCACAAATCGCTCCAGCCGCTTCGAGACTCTACGTGCCAGGATGTTGCTTCCGATCTCGATGTAGGCCACACGTGGCGGAGCACCGTTGAAGACTTCGATGGCGATGCCGTCGACCTTGCCGGCCTTGCGCTGGCAACAATCGATGACCTGCTGATCGAGCACGTCCGCGGTGAGGCGCATCTCATCCTCCTCCGATGATCTCGAGCGGGATCGCCACGATGGCGAGGATGATGGCGGCGACGACGGCCGCGACGCCGACGGTGTTGCTGATCCAACCGTTGCGTTGCTCCTTGAGGTATTTCTCGTCGTTCATGATCACGAGCAGCGGCAGAATGACGAGAGGAAGAATCACGACGGCCATGGCCATCGAGAACATCGTCACCTTCAGCGGATCGATACCCGTGAACGTGACGAGCGCGGCGAGCAGGATGAATATCGTGTAAGTCATCGCGAAGCGGGCGTTGTCCTTCGGTGACAGATCCTCTCCCCATCTCCAGCCGAAGGCCTGGCCGACGACATAGGCGACGGCGAGGGCAACTTCGATTGCGGCTCCGAAGCAGCAAATGGCCAGTGACGCCGCAAAAAGAAAAACGCCCCAGCGCCCGAACGGATCCGTGAGCATCAGCGGCGCTTGTTCAAATCGATCGACCGCGATCCCGGCACGTTGCAGCGTCTGCGCGGCGACGACCGTGATGCCCATGGCGATGATGCAACCGAAGGTCATGCCGAGAGCGGCCACCGCGCGATTGACACCGAGGTCCTTGAAGTCCCACTTCTCTTCGATCGCGCCCGATGAGTAGAAGTAGAAGACGTAAGGCGTGATGATCGCGCCGATGATGCTGACCGACAGGAACCAGTAGTGCGCGGCGTCCTGAGGCGGCTGATGGGGAACAAATCCCGACGCGATCGCATGCATGTCGGGCCGCAGCCTGAACGCGCCGACGATGAAGCAGATCGTGATCAGGCCGATGAACGCAGTCGCCTTCTCGATCCGGCCGAAGCTGCCGATCCAGATCGTCACCCAGATGCAGAGTCCCACCGGCAGCGCAAACCACTTGAATGGAATGCCGGTGACGAACTGCAAGGCGATGCACGCTCCGCCGATCTCCGCGGTGAGGACGAGGAAATCGACGAGTAGCTCCGTCGCGAGCGGAATCGCGTGATATCGAAAGCCGAAATGCTCACGCATGGCGTCGGCAAGCGTGTGCTTGGAGACGACTGCCAGGCGCCCCGACATCTCCACCAGAAAGATCGCGAAGAGCGTTCCGAGCGCGGTGGCCCACAACAGTCCCATGCCGAAGTTGGCGCCGGCGGAGGCGTTGGTGGCGATCGCGCCGGCATCGAGAAAGCCGCCGATGCTCGT
The DNA here is from genome assembly GCA_036506455.1 of Thermoanaerobaculia bacterium. Classification (GTDB taxonomy): domain Bacteria; phylum Acidobacteriota; class Thermoanaerobaculia; order Gp7-AA8; family Gp7-AA8; genus DASVHS01. The sequence continues at coordinate 1,857 of DASXRT010000190.1, read as the reverse complement.
CAGAATGCCGAGCGTGACCTTCAGGATGTTCTTCATCGTTTCGTCGCGCGCTGCAGCTCTTCGCTGATTGCGGCAAAGCGCGGATCATGACTCCGATCGTCGCGCTCGACACGCTGGGAAAACTCCTCGAACAACGACGTCACCGTCGATCGCTGGCCGCTTGCGCGCTGATCGCTTTTCAACGGATCAGCGAGTTGTTGCAGAGAGGCCAAAGCCACTTTCACCGTCGTCTTCACATACGGCTTCCGCACCGTGCCGCGCGACCACTCGCGTGATAGTTTCGCGCCGGCCGCTGCCCATGACGCCAGCTCATTGCGCGCCTTCTCCGCTTTCGACGCCTCCGACTGGCACGCGAGAATCGCGAGCGCGAGCAACATCACCGTCAGGCATCGCACGCCAGGGTTGGTGAACAAGAGTGATGCCAGACTCAGCGGCGGCGGTGCTCGCTTTGCCCTTCGGCAGATTCTTCGAAGAACATCGGCGCATGCTCCTCGCGAGGGCCGACAGCGTCGACGAACTCTTCGAGCATCCCGGCAAACTGGCGCGCTCGCGCGGGTGAGAGACTCCTGACGGCCGCGATGAGAAGGTGCTGAATCGGCGGCGGCAATTTCTTGATGACCTGACGACCCTTCGGTGTGAGCGCGAGCTCGGCGCGCCGCGCATCAGAGCCGGAGCGCGCGCTTGCGACATAACCTTTGCTCACGAGCTTGGCCACGACGACAGAGACGGTGCTCTGGTCGGTCGCGGTCCGTTCGGCCAGCTCGTTGATCGACAACGGCGACTGACGGCTCAACTCGTGCAGCACGAAATTCTGCGCCGAGCCGAGGCCGTGCTCTTTCACGCCGGCGCGATCGGCCAGTCGAAGAGCCTTGATCAGGGACCGGAACGCGTTCAGCACGCGCTGCGGATCGTCGCTCTTCCTGCTGCTCATGTGGAGAGCTGTATGGTACGCCGCTGAGGCCTTGGAGTGCGGCGGCTTGCCGCCTTCGAAGGCGGTGCCAAGGCACCGCACTCCAAGGCCGCGCCCTTGACACAGACTGGTTTGCGATATAAACTAGTCTGTGAAGGTGAGGCCTATGACTTCCGATTCTCTGCCGCTCGAACAGATCCGCGACCTCTCCGCGAATTACTCCGACCGTCAGGGCCTGCGCGTCGTGCCGATGGCGCTGTTTCTCATGGTCCAGAGTCTCCCCGCGCCGTACGTCATGCCCTCGTCGGTCTTCGGTATCGACACCATTCTTCTGACCGTAATCATCGGCCTGGGCGGCTACTTCATGGTCGGCCGCTATTACGAACATCGCTTCGGCAAGGTCGAGCCGATGCCGGACGACGGCCTGTCAGCGTTTGTTTTCATCGGCCTTCTGGTGATCTTTTTCCCGTTCGGGATTCTCGTCGACCTGCTGCTCCATCCGCCGGTGTTCATGAGTGGGCTGGTCATCGCGGGGTTGCTGATGTTCACGGCCTGGCCGGCGCGTCACGTCAGAGGACAGTACATGGGCGCGGGCGTGATGCTGGCGCTGGTGTCGTTGGAGCGGCTCTGGGGCGAGAGTCTGACCAACGTCGGGAGGACGTACGGCTTCGTGTTCGGCGCCCTGCTCCTGCTCGCCGGCGTTCGCGATCACATGGAGTTTGTGCGGCTGTTCCCGCCGATGGAGCAGAAGCATGAGTAGCCAGCCGTTCGAGCGACTAGCGGGACTCGATCGACTCGTGCACGAGCCGGCGCGGCTCTCGATTCTGACCGCGCTGTCCGCCTGTAAGAGCGCTGATTTTCTGTTTCTTCAACGCCTGACTGGACTCAGCAAGGGAAATCTGTCGAGCCATCTCTCGAAACTGGAGGAGGGAGGTCTCGTCGCGATC
>DASXRT010000189.1:0-4500 GCA_036506455.1 Thermoanaerobaculia bacterium | reverse complement strand
GGGAGTCGATTTCATAGAAGTACCGAGGCAAACGGTGGCGGCGGCCCTGCGCGTCGCGCAGCATCTCCCCCGGCCGGAGCAGCGAGCGCACCTCATCATCGAGATCGAAGGCGTCGACGACCTTGAGAACCTGAGTCTCAGGGTGACTCATACATCGTTCCGGCGAGCGTGTTGAAGATGTCGCGCGATACCTCGGCGACCGCAGTCCCGCGGGGAGTCTCCGCGCCGAACTGCGTCAGGATGACGAGCACGTAGGGCTTGCGTGCCTCCAGGTACACGATACCGGCGTCGTGATGGACCGTCGAGATGTTGCCGGTCTTGTGCGCAACGCGCGCCGCTTTCGGCAGCCCGGCCGGAATCCCGCTGCGGTATTGCTGCTCCATCATGATCTTCAGCATCTCGTCGCATGCCTCCTGCGAGTATGCCTTGCCATCGGCGATCAACCGCAGGAGTTTCAAGAGTCCATTCGCCGTCACCTCGTTGTTCAATCCGGCGTTGAACGCAGCCTGATCCTCCACCCCGCGCAACACTTTCACGCCGTCGATCTCCAGCTCATCGAGCGCTTGCTGAATCGTCTGGATGCCGACGACGTCGACGAGCAGATTCGTGGCGAGATTGCTCGACTTGGTAATCATCCAGTACGCGAGCTCGCGCACGGTCAGCGTTCGACCGAGGTGGCCGTAGACGTCGGGATCGGCGTCGCGGCCGAGGTCGAGCATGAACGCCTCCTGGTTGACGATACTGGTAAAGCGGTTGCGGATGTGGACCGGAGCATCGAGTGTCAGTTCGCCGCGATCGATCTGCCGGAAGACGCCGAGGAGCACTGCCAGCTTCATCGTCGATGCGGCGTGAAAGTAGTGATCGGCGTTGTATGACCATTGAATCGTCGTCTCGGCGTCGTAGAACGAGATTCCGAGATTCTCGAGTCCGTGCTCCTGGCGGATTCTCAGAACGCTTCGATAAAGCGATACCTCGGACGCTGCAACAGAATCGCCGTGCGGGGCTGGTGGTGGCGGGAGTCTCTCCGCCTGCTGTGCCTTCAGTGCCATCGCGCGCGTCTCTCTAACTTGCAAGTTTCGCACACGCAGGGGTTTCATCGCCCCGCGGCGCGCAGCCACCGCCCCATGCGCTCGATTCCGCTCCCGATTTGATCGAGCGACGCGGCGAAGGAGATGCGGACGAAGCCTTCACCGGCGCTTCCGAATGCCACTCCTGGTATGACGAGCACCGCGGCGTCGGCGGCAAGGGTCTTCGCGAAGGTCACCGTATCGCAGGCCGGCACCGGAACGAAGACGTAAAACGCGCCCGCCGGCGATGGGATCGTGGCGCCGAGCTCGTGCTCGATCGAATGCAGCGCCGCTTCGCGCTGCGTTCGAAACTGCGCGCGGACGCTCTCGAGCCACAACGCATTCCATTCGGCGTTGTCGAGAATCAGCTCGCCGAGCGCCTGCGAAAAAACCGATGCGCAGGTCGTGATGTACTGATGCGCGGTGACGATCGGCTTCATGATCTCTTCGCGCGCGAAGATCCAGCCGAGACGCAGGCCGGTCATCGAATGCGACTTCGACATGCCATTCACGACGATGACGTTCGGCGAGCGGCCGAGCATCGACGGCGGGGGTGATTCGAACCAGAGCTCGCGATAGACCTCGTCGCTGACGACGAGCGCATCGTGCTGCGCGATTCGGGTCATCGCGGCATCGTCGATCACGGCACCGAGGGGATTCGATGGCGAGTTGACCACGATGACCTTCGTCTTCTTCGTGATGCGAAGCTTGTTCGGATCGAGCGTCCAATCGGGTGGCTCGAGGTCGTACGGCACCGGCGTCGCTCCGCAGAGCCTCGCCACCGTTGCATAAGAGATGAAGCCGGGATTCGGAACGAGCACTTCGTCGCCGGGATCGACATACGCCTGAAAGATCGCGTAGAGCGCTTCTTGGGTCCCGGCGGTGACGCACACTTCGCCCCGTGCATCGAAGCCGGTGTTGCCGGCGATTTTCTTACGCAGCGAGAGATGGCCGGCGTTCGGCGAGTAGCGCCAGGGCACGCTCGTCGCGTGGCGCGCCATCTCGCGCAGCGTCTCGTCAGGCTCGATGTTCGGCTCGCCGATGCCGAGGTTCACCGATAGCGGAGTGGCGAGAGCGTTGATCTGGCGGATGAGAGAGATTTCGATGCCGTCGAGTCGCTGCGCGGGGCGCATCGAACGCAAGCGTATACTCATTGGCTCGACAAAAAAGGAGGACGTTGTGAAGCGCACGCTGTTCATCCTTGTCCCGGCGACTCTGCTCGTCATGTCCTGCACTCGAGCGCAGGAGACAACGGCCACGACCTCGACGACGACTCAATCGACGGCGACGACCGCGCCGCCGCCGGTCAGCACGACGACGGCCGCCGCCGCACCGCCGGCTGCGCCCGCGGGCGGCTCACTTGCGTCGCAGGAGACGAACTGGAACGGCATCACCGCCGAAGTCACGGAGTTCCGGCGCAAAGGCAACACCCTCACTGCGAAGGTGCGGTTCATCAACAAGGGATCGGAGAATCCCGAAGTCGACGTGAACTACAGTCAGGTGTACCTCATCGACACTTCCGGCGGGAAGAAATACGAAACGCTGAAAGACGAGAAGAACACGTACATCGCCGCCCTCAATACGAACTGGCAGGACCGCTGGTACGAGCATCTGAAACCGGGCGAGTCGAAAACGATCTGGATGAAGTTCCCGGCGCCTCCGGCCGAAGTGAAAGCGATCACGTTGCAGATTCCGAAGACGCCGCCGTTCGAGGACATCACGATTCAGGACTGAAGCGATGCCCATCGCGCTTCTGATTCTGATGCTCTGGCAAGGGCCCGACGCCGATTCCGCCGCCGAAGCAGCGGTCGCGCGCCTCGGCGCTAAGCGAGCATTGGATGTGGTTCCGACAGTGCTCGACATCGTCGGCCTGCAGGCGCAAGCCATCGTCGCCAATGTTCAACAGGTTCGCGAGGCGATGTCGGCGCTCAAGGCCGAGGAGTCCGCGACGGAGATCTCGATTCAACTTCCCGCCGATGTCCTCTTCGATTTCGACAAGGCGGACATCCGGCCCGATGCTGCGGTGGCGCTGAAGAATCTGGCGACGATCATCCGCGCGAATCCGAACGGCCGCGCGCGGCTCGAAGGCCACACCGACTCGGCCGGCAACGAGAAATACAACCAGGCGCTCTCGGAGCGGCGTGCGGAATCCGTCAGGCAATGGCTGATCACGAACGAGCATCTCGATGGCGCGAAGCTGATCACGAAAGGCTGGGGAAAAACGAAACCCATCGCTTCGAACGACACGCCGGAAGGAAGGCAGAAGAATCGCCGGCTCGAGGCGATCGTCGAAAAGAAGTAGAAGGTGCTAGTGCTATCGCAACGCTTCTTCCAATGCAGTCGAGGAGTCGGTCTTTTCGTCGCGGTACTTCACGATGATCGGTGTAGTGATCTGAAGCCCGAGCTCCTCGGCAAATTCCGCTTTTAGCTTTCGCGAGCCGGGCACAACGACTGCACCGAACGGAATCTCCAGAGGCCGGTCGGGGGCCTTGCGGTAGATCTGACCGCGCACGATGTCGTACACCGGTGTCGATCCCGTCAGAACCACGCCTGCTCCGATCACGGCACGCCCTCGCACGACCGCCCCTTCGTAGATCCCGCTGTTGCCGCCGACGACGACATCATCCTCGATGATCACGGGGATGCTGCCGACCGGCTCCAGCACGCCGCCGATCTGTGCGCCGGCGCTGAGGTGAACACGTTTGCCGATCTGCGCGCACGAACCGACGAGGGCATGCGAGTCGATCATCGTGTCTTCATCGACGAACGCGCCGATGTTGACGAACGCCGGCGGCATGATCACGACTCCCTTGCCGATGTACGCACCGCGGCGAATGGATGATCCGCCCGGCACGACGCGCACGTTGTCCGCAGTCTTGAAACGGCGTGGCGGAATCGTGTCCTTGTCGATGAACGAGAGCGCTCCCGACGCGAATTCGGCGAGCACGCCGAACTTGAAGGCGGCGAGGATTCCCTCCTTCACCCACGCTTGCGTCTTCCATTCGCCCGCGTCGTCACGCATGGCCGCGCGAACGGTTCCTTTCTCCAGTTCGGCGAGAAAGAGCCCGATCGTCTTCACCGCTTCGGTGCGGTCGGTCGTTCCTTTGAGCGCGGTGACGCGTTCTTCGATTGTCGGCATCTACAGCAGCTCACATTCGCGCAGGATCGACTCGAGTTTCTTGCGGTTCGCGTCGGTGATCGGCGCGAGCGGCGGCCGAACGGTATCACTCTCCAGAATGCGCATCATCTTCAGCGCCGCTTTCACCGGGATCGGATTCGACTCGATGAAGTTGCCGACGAGCAGCGGCAACAAGCGATTGTGGATCTCGACGGACCGCTCATCGACCATCTTGCGCATCAGCTTGGGCACTTCATTGCTCGCTACCGAGATGATGCCGTCACCGCCGACAGCCATCAGCGGCAGCGTCCAGGC
>DASXRT010000188.1:0-20947 GCA_036506455.1 Thermoanaerobaculia bacterium | reverse complement strand
ACGTAAACACCGGCGGTTGTGATCACGATCACACCGGCGAGCACGATGAGAATCGTTCGAAGGGCGGAGGGGCGGGAAGGTGGCGACGGTTGACTCAAACTCTGGTATTCTTACGCCCTCCTCGGTAAGGTTCAAGGAAGCGTCCAACGGGCCCTCGATAGACCCCTATTCGTCGCGCAGCTCAGACCCTGTGAGCTGGCGGTACGCCTCGAGATATTTCTCTCGAGTCCGCGCGACGACCTCGGCAGGTAACTCGGGAGCGGGCGGAGCCTTGCCCCAGCCGGTCCCCTCCAGCCAATCGCGCACGAACTGCTTGTCGTAGGACGGTGGATTCTTCCCGGTCGTGTACTGATCCGCGGGCCAAAAGCGCGACGAATCGGGCGTCAACGCTTCATCGATCCAGATGACTCGGCCCTTCAGCAGTCCGAACTCGAATTTCGTATCGGCGATGATGATGCCGCGCGAGAGCGCAAATTCCGAGGCGCGGGAGTAGATCCGAAGCGTCAGATCGCGGAGCTGCGCGGCGAGATCGGCGCCGATCATCTCCGACATCCGCTGGAACGAGATGTTCTGGTCGTGACCGGTCTCCTCCTTCGTCGCCGGCGTGAAGATCGGTCGCTTCAGTTTGCTCGCCGTCGTCAGTCCCGGCTCGAGCGGAATGCCGCAAACCCTTCCTGTTTCCTTGTACTCCTTGAGTCCCGAGCCGGCGAGGTAACCGCGCGCGACGCACTCGATCGGGATGACCGAGCATTTCCTGACGATGACGCTGCGGCCGCGCAGCTCATCGTGCGCGCGCACTTCGGAGGGAAAGCGCGAGAACTTCGTGTCGACGATGTGGTTCTCCACATCGTTGAAGCGCGAGAACCAGAAGTTCGAGATCTGTGTGAGCACGCGTCCTTTGTCCGGAATGCCTGGCGAAAGAACGACGTCGAATGCGGAGATGCGGTCGGTGGCGACGAAAAGAAAATGCTCGTCGAGATCGTAGACGTCACGAACCTTCCCGCGTCTTGCCAAGGGAAACGGAAGGCTCGTTTCGATGACCGCGCTCATGCGCGCGCATTCTAGATCACCGCGTGATCCGATACCCGCTCGCGTCCCTCACCAATCGAGCTTCACCGACGTTGATCGCGGTATCGCGAATCTCTTTCGCTCTGGCATTCTCCAGCTTCTTGCCGATGCTTTCGATCTTCTTGGCGAAGATGATCTTCGGATCGGCGAGCAGCACCGGCGTCTGATACGCCGGATCGCCCGAGAGTTGATCGATCTGCGACGTATAGGCGAAGACGACCGCGGCATCGCTGCTGTTCTTGACGCACGGGTCATCGACGAAGAACTCGATCGAGCCGCGATCGACCGTCACCGGCAGCGTGTCCTGAATGTGACCGAGCGGCGGCAGCGGATAAGGAGCCTTGTTGACGAGCGTCCGTCCATCGACGTCATAGATCGAGACGCGCAGCGTCGCCGTGCAGCGTCCGAGGTTCACGGCACCGAAATTCGTGCGCCAGCCCTGGCGGCTGATGTGGCGAATGCCGTGCACCACGCCGCTGATGCCGTCGGTGTTGAAGTCCTGTAGACCGGTCCACACCCCGGGAATCGTCTGGCCAAACGTTCCATTGCGCGAGTTGTTGTAAGTGTTCGTGGTGACGAGGAACGAGCGCGAAAGGACGTCCGTGCCGGGATTGTCATCAACGAATGTTGCGACCAGAAGCGCCCCGGAGTCGGCGACGCCGAAGAGATCGTCGAGGATGTTGTCGGAATAGGCAACCGCGTTGCGCGGCACAGTGAAGGTCGCGGTGTCGCCACGACGCCCGCCGGTGGGCAGGAACACGACCGTGACTTTGAGATCGCGATCGGTCTGCGGATTGAAGACGCTGAACTGCGTCATCCACCGCGTGCCGAACGCTCCCGATGCGTTGACCGACACCGGAATCACGTACGTGTCGTTGACCTGAGCGAATACGGGAACGGTGATGAGTGAAAGGAGCAGCAGAAGTCTCGATGATTTCACGGGAGTTCCTTTCGATCCGAACCAGCGATACTGCAGGCCAGGTGCCGACGGCCGAGACCGGCTTTCCTCTCTGGGAGGCGATTCCGGTCTTCGCAACGTGTCATCCGGAGCGTACATGTTGTCCTGATCGCGTTACGATGGACCTATGACTCAGATCAGTAATCGGCTCGAGGGGCTCGTGCAGTCGGATATCCGCCGCATGTCGCGCGAGTGCGAGCGCGTCAGCGGCATCAACCTCGGACAAGGCATCTGCGATCTGCCTACGATTCCCGAGCTCGTCGAAGGGGCGACCGAAGCGATCGCCAGCTCGAAAGCGACGTATTCGAAGTTTGAAGGAATCGATCTTTTGCGCGAGAAGATCGCCAGGAAGATCGACCGCTTCAACGGATTTCGCGTCGATCCGGCGAACGAGATCATCGTCACCGTCGGCTCGACAGGCGGTTTCGCCGCAGCGGCGCTGGCGACACTCAATCCGGGCGACGAAGTAATCCTCTTCGAACCGTACTACGGCTACCACCTCAACACTCTCAAGGTCCTCGGCATCGAGACGAAGTTCGTGCCGCTGCAGTTGCCTGACTGGTCGATCGATTTCGATGTCCTGCGCCGCACGTTCACGAAGAAGACGCGAGGCATCGTCGTCTGCACACCGTCGAACCCTTGCGGAAAAGTGTTCACGCGCGAGGAGCTGGAGAACATCGGCGCGCTCTGCCGCGAATTCAATGCCGTTGCCTTCACCGATGAGATCTACGAGTACATCGTGTTCGACGGCCGGCGGCACCTGTCGATGGCTTCGCTGCCGTCGTGCCGCGACATCACGGTCACGATCTCCGGGTTCTCGAAGACGTTCTCGATCACCGGCTGGCGGATCGGCTACGTGGCCGCCGACGCGGCGATCGTGAAGCCCATCGGGCTGGTCAACGACCTCTTCTACGTCTGCGCGCCGACGCCGCTGCAGTGGGGCGTGGCGCGCGCGCTCGACATCGGCGAGGAGTACTACCGCAATCTCGCCGCCGACTATGAGAAGAAGCGTGACATGACCGCCGAGGCGCTCGAGGAAGGCGGCTTCACGCCGTATGTCCCGCAAGGCGCGTATTACATGCTCGCGGAGATCCCGGACGACTTCGCGAACGCGCGTGAAGCGGCCGACACGTTGATCGAAAACGCGCGCGTGGCATCGGTGCCCGGTCCTTCGTTTTACGATTCATCGCGCGGCGACCGCCTGCTGCGTTTCTGCTTCGCCAAAGACTTCGACGCGCTCGAAGAGGCGTGCCGGCGACTCAGAGTCGTCTCCCGCTCGCGGGAGAAGGTGGCACGCTAGCGCCGGTGCGCCGACGTTAGATCCGCGAGGATCTCTTCGGCGTGCTTTTGGGTGTCGACGTTCTTGTAGATCTTCTTGATCCGGCCGTCGGGACCGATCCAGTACGTCATGCGCGCCACACCCCACGTGCGCCGCCCATGAACGTTGTTCTCTTTCCAGGCGCCGTACATCTTCCCCACATCCGCGGTCTCGTCGGCGAGCAGCGGGAAGTTCAGATGATGTTTCTCGCGGAAGTTCTCATGGCTCTGCAGCGAATCAGTCGAGACGCCGAGGACGACGGCGCCGTGCTTGGCGAGATCGCTCTCGTGATCGCGGAACGAGCATGCTTCGGCGGTGCAGCCGGGCGTGTCGTCCTTCGGATAGAAATAGAGGATCACATCCTTGCCGCGAAACTCCTTGAGCGTCACTTCCTTGCCGCGCGTCGACGGTAGACGGAAGTCCGGCGCCACGTCGCCGACTCTTGGTTCGTAGAAATCCTGCATTTCAGTTCGCGCTCGTTTCGAAGAGGAGCTTCTCGGCGATCAATACGGCGTTGAGTCCGGAGCTGCGGCGGAGATTATCGCAGACGGCCCAGACCCAGAATCCGCTGCGGATGGACGGATCAGGACGCACTTCGGCGATCAGGACCTCGTCGCGTCCGGCCGCGTCGATCGTGCCGAACGCCTGGTCGCCTTCCGCAAACGCGATGGCCGGATTCGATCTCAGCGCATCGGTGATGCGATCGCGATCGAGCTCGTCGCGCGTGCGCACGAAGAGCGAGAAGGTGTGCCCGTGAAAAATCGTCCCTTGCGTGATGAGCAGCGCCAGTTCCGTTTCGGGATCGATCAGCTTGCGAAGCTGCGCGACGATGAACGGCTCGTTATGCTCGGCGGCCGGATACAGATTGAACGCGAGCTGCCGATCGAAGATCTGCTTCGGCACCGATTGGATGTTCAGCACGCTGATCGTCTGCTGGGCGAGCTCTTCGACGCCGGCCTGCTCGAACTCCGACGCCGGCTGGATCACCGTCGCCGTGCACATCTCGATCGGACTGACGCTCTCGATCTGATGAAGGATGAGCGCCATCGGGATCGCCACGGGATGCGGCGAGATGATGAGTCGCTTCCCGACGACGTCATCGAGATTCACGCCCGCGACAGCGAGCGTTCCCTCCTCGACGCTCGATGGCTGCGAGACATCGATGACGATGAATTTGTCTTCGCGATAGCGATCGATCCACTCCCGGTTACCGCCGGGCGGACCGCAGAAAAAGACCAGGTCGAGATCCTCGAGCTCGATCGCCGAGACAGGGGTGACGACAGCGGGCTCATCGCCGATGTCGGTGAGGGCACCCGCCGCTTCACCCGTCGAATCCAGGAGCGAGATCTTGTCGAATGGAAACGCGCGCTGGCGCAGGATCGTCTTGATCTCGTTGCCGACGAGCGAGAGCGGATTGACGATGCCGACGCGATATCCGGATGGGCGCTTCGGTTTCACGGCGCTTCCACCGGCGTGAGCGTCTCCTCAGGCAGCTTGCGCGATGGAAAGGCGATCGCCCACAACCGCAGCAGCGGACCGGAAGTGAGATAAGCGATCGCGCCGACGAAGCAGAACTCCTTGGGCCACTTGCTGGCCACGGCGATGAGCACGGCGAAAACGAGGAAGTACATCAGCGACCGTTCCTTCTGCAGGTTCAGGCCCTTCTGGCTGCGGTAGCGGACCGGCGAGACCATCGCGAACGCGACCGCCGCCGTCAGCACGAGCATCACCACGGCGAAGCGACGATCGACGATCGGCGACGGCGCGTAGTTCACGATCGATGCAATGGTCAGCGCGCCGGCGGGACTGGGCAGGCCGACGAAGTAGCGATAGTCGGTTTTTCCGGTCATCACATTGAAGCGCGCCAGACGCAGCGATACGGAGACGAGAAACAGAAACGCGATCCCGCCGCCGAGGTTGCCGAGGATGTGCAGGCCCCAGGCGTAGACGAGGACGGCGGGGGCGGCGCCGAACGTGACAGCGTCGGCGATCGAGTCGTACTCCTTGCCGAACTCGCTCGTGGCGCCGAGCGCGCGCGCGATGAGACCATCGAACGTATCGAACAGCGCTGCCAGAAACAGCGAAATGCAGGCGATCTCGAAATAGCGGATGGCCAGATCTCCGCGACCTTCGGTCATTGCCTGCATGGCGCGCGTGCTGTTGACCATGCAGCGGAAGCCGAAGAAGAGATTCAGCACCGTCAGCGAGGTCGGGATGACGTAGACGCCGCGGCGAAGATTCCGCCGTACGTCGCCTTTCATACCTTCTTTCCCACTTCGGCGATGACCGTGAGCGCCACCTTCACCTTGTCGCGGACGTTCACCTTGATCACCGTGTCCGCTGGAAAGAAGATGTCGACGCGCGAGCCGAACTTGATCATGCCGATGCGCTCGCCGCGCTGGACGGGATCGCCTTCCTTCTTGTCGAACACGATGCGCCGCGCCAGCAGCCCGGCGATCTGTTTGAAGGCGACCTTCACGCCGCGCTCGTCTTCGATCACGATCAGATTCTGCTCGTTCTCCTCCGAAGACTTGTGCGACATCGCCGCGATTCTTTTGCCGGGGTTGTAACGGTAGTGAATGATCTTGCCGCTGATCGGTGCGCGGTTCACGTGAACGTCGAAGACAGACATGAAGATGCTGACCTGCTTCGTCAGTCCCGGCCAGACGTCGCCGTCGGGAATGTCTCTGATCTGCACCACCGTGCCGTCAGCGGGGGAGAGCACGTCGACGTGATGCTCGGAGCCGAGGCGATGCGGATCGCGAAAGAAATTGAGCAGGAACAGCGCGATCAGGCCGAGGACGATGGCGATGCTGTAGTACTGCAGCAGCATCGCGGCGGCCGTGAGGATGACGACCGGAATGATGAACAACCAGCCTTCAGGTGCGAAGCGGACTCTGGGCATCGACAAGCGATGGTATGCAAAGGCGGGGCTAATTGAAACGAAAAGAGGCTCCCCGAAGGAGCCTCTGAGAATGATCGATGTTCGAGGGCCTTAAGCGTTGGCGTGCTGCGACTCGTAAGTCCGGATGCGCGCGGCCATCTGATCCTTCAGGTGGAGTTTGCGCTTCTTCAACGTCTTCTCTTCGATCTCTTCCTCAGCGGTGACCTCTTTTTTGGCAGTGAGCTCGCCCAGGCGGGACTCGCACTGATGATGTTCTTCAACCCACTGCCGGAACTCAGGGTCCTCGCTGCTGAGAATCCGTTGAATATCACCGGTCCGATTCTGCATCGATTTTCCTCCTTTGAATCGCCAAATTGCTGATCCGATTGTAGCACCGGAGCCTCGTCTTTGGACGCCATGTAACTCATGTGGTTTCAATGGCTTGAGGCATACTATAGAATGCGCCGCACATGTTCCGTGGCAGTGCTGCTGCCGTCATTCTCGCGGTCGTCGCGCTGTCGGTTTTGGTGACGCCGTGGAGGCGCGAGCTCTTCGCCGGAGACGAGACGAAGTACGCACAAGTCGTGCGCGAAATGCGGGCCGGCGCGTTTTTTCTGCCGACGCTCGAAGGGACGCCGTTCACGCACAAACCGCCTCTGCATTTCTGGATGATCGACCTTCTCACGTACCTCTTCGGCGTCTATTCGATGTGGTCATTCGTCCTGCCGTCGATCGTGGGATTCCTGGCCTTGCTGTGGCTGATGTGGCGGATGGAAGGGCCGGTCGCCGCGTTCGTGTGCGGCACCTCGCTGATGGTATGGGGTTCGGCACAGACGGCGCGGATGGATATTACGTTCACGATGACGGTCGTGATCGCCGCGTGGATGCTGCAACGAGAACGCCCCATCGCCGCCGGGATCGCCGTCGGCATCGGAACCTTGATCAAAGGTCCGATGGCTGCCGTGATCGTGATCGTTCTCTTCGCCTTCGAGTGGCTGCGGCGCAGGCGCATTCCGCGCGGCCACTACGCCCTCGCGATCGCGGCGATGATCATCATCCCCATGCTGTGGTTCGTCCCGGCGATGATCATCGGCGGCAGCAACTACACGCACGAAGTGCTCGTGAAGCAGACCGCGGGCCGCGCCGTCGGTGCGTGGGTGCATCGCTCGCCGGTGTGGTTCTACGTCGCGCACGCGCCGGCGACGCTGTTCCCGTGGTTCCTGCTGCTCGTCGTTGCGATCGTCGCTGCATATCGACGAAACGATGATCGCGGGAAGTTCTACGTGAGCTGGATTCTCGCCGTGCTCGTACCGTATTCGGTCATGAGCAGCAAGCTCGATGTCTACATGATGGCGATGATTCCGCCCGCGGCGCTACTCATCGCGCGACTCGTGGCAGTGGACGATGTCTGGGCCTGGCGCGCAAACATGCTCATGCTCGTCGTTCTTCTGACGATCGGCGTGATTGCGCCGTTTCTTTCCATGCCCTTCGCGGCCGATCTCGAACCGTTATTCGTGACGCTCGCCGCCGCAGCCCTCATCGGCATCATCGTCTCGATTCGCTTCCGAGACCTCTCGACCCTTGCTGTCGGGCTGGCACCGCTCGGCGCTCTCCTCTATGCAGCGTTGTTCCTGATGCCCCTGGCCAACGAGCTTGCGTCGGATCATCCGATCGTGCGCGCCGTGATCGCCCAGCGCGTGGCACCGGAAGAGATCGCGCTCTTCACCGCACCGCATCTCTGGACCCGCGACATGCCGCGCTCGCTCGAGCGCGTGCGCTACGTCTCACCGGAATCGCTGCGAGCTCGTCCGGCTACGGTCATCGTGACGAGCCGCGCCCACGCGCAGGAGATCGGCGATGTGCTGCGCAGCTATCGGAGAGTCGACGAGTTTCGTCTTCTCGGAAAGCCGTTCGATGTCTATCGACGCTAGATCGCGCTACGCGGCGGCTGGATTTGTGGCTCTGCTGCTGCTGTCGGTTTTCTGGCCGGCGCCGATCGTTTCCGTGAATCGCCTCTGGCTTCATCGCGACCTCGGCATCGACGAGCTGTCGTTCCTCGGACGCGAAGCGCGGTCGTGGGACGCGGTCTTCTGGTGCATCGCCGGCCTGTTTGCGATCGCCGTCGTGCAAAGCGCTGCCACAGAACCTTTGCGCGTCAGCGAGCTTCGCGGCTTTCGCGTGACTCTGCCCCGTCGATTCACCGTTGCACTGGCCGGCGCGATTGCGCTCATCGCGCTGACATGGCTCACTGCGGATCGCTCGATTGTCGCCTTCGCCGAACGCATCCAGTCCGAGACGATCGAGGACTGGATCCGCATCCTCAACCGTCTCGGGGGAGGGATGAATCCGGTGATGATCGTCCTGTTCTTCATCGTCGCCGGAGTTGCCTACCGTCGTCAGCGATGGCTTGCGTACGGCGTGGCCATGGCGGTGGCCGGACTTTCCGCGGGACTCATCGCGCACGCGCTGAAGTTTCTGGTCGGTCGCACGCGGCCGGAGTTGTGGCTCGGCCCGTTTCACTACGGCCGCGCCACCGCGTATTCATTTCCGAGCGGTCACACGGTCGCTGCCTTCGCACTCGGCGGAGTGTTGCTGTTCGGGTCGCGCAGCATCCCGCTGAGAATCATCGCGCTGATGCTCGCTTGCGCCGTCGCTTTGGCGCGAGTGCTCGCCTTCCGGCACTGGCCGTCGGACGTCGTGGCCTCTGCGTTGATTGCCCTGCTGGCGGCGTGGATCGCTCACGCTTCCACGTCGGCGAAGTTCACTGACACGAGCGTCGAGCAGCCCGCCTCTTCCATCGTCACGCCGTAAAGGACATCGGCCGCCTCCATCGTGCGACGCGAATGCGTGATGACGATGAACTGCGTCTCGCGCGACATGTCGCGCACGAGGCGCACAAAGCGCTCGTTGTTGATCTCATCGAGCGGCGCGTCGACTTCATCGAGGATGCAGAACGGCGACGGCTTGTAGCGGAAGATCGCGAAGAGCAGGGCCAGCGCCGTCAGTGCGCGCTCGCCGCCGGAGAGGAGCGCGATCGACTGATTCCTCTTGCCGGGCGGCTGGGCCACCAGCTCGATGCCGCTTTCGAGCACATCGTCCTCGTCGAGGAGCTGCATGCGCGCCGTGCCGCCGCCGAAAAGCGACGCGAAGATCTCGCCGAACGATTTGTTCACGTTTTCGAAGGCATCGCGGAACAGCTCGCGCGAAGTGAGATTGATCTTGCGGATCGTCGTGCGCAGCGACTCGATGGACTGCACGAGGTCGTCGCGCTGCGTGCGCAGAAATGACTCGCGCTGTTCCAGCTCCTGATGCTCGTCGATCGCCAGGACGTTCACCGGTCCGATTCTCTCGATCTGATCGGCGAGCCGCGTCACTTCCGCCTCCAGCGCGGTGCGTGCATCATCGTCAGCCGGCGGTTCGGTGTCGGCGAGCGCGTCGATGCCGGCATGGAGATCGAGCGAGATCTGCTCGCGCAGCAGCTCGAACGCCGATTTTGCGCGATCGAGACGCCGCTCCGATTCGAACAGCGCATCCTTCGCCGCATTCCAGAGCTCTCGCGATGCAACGGCGCGCGCCTCGAGCTGCCGCAGACGTTCCGCGAGGTCGGCCACTTCCGCTTCGAGCGCCACGCGCAGCTCGGACAGTTCGTGGAGTTTCGTCAGCGTCGAATCGAGTTGCAGGCGCGCCTTCTCGACCGCCGCTTCGGTTTCGCGCTGCTTGCGGACGAGAGTCTCGATCTCCTGTTGCAGTTGCGTCGCCCGCGCTCCGAGAGAAATCACGATGCGCGAGAGGTTTTCGTGTTCGCGAGCAACGGCGTTGACGTTGCCGGTCGCCGCTTCGACGTCGACGCGCGCTTTCGATGCCGTCTCCGTGATGCGTTCGAACTCCGCGCGCGAGGCGATGAGCTGTCGTTCGTGCATGCGGATCTGTTCGTGCGTCTCGACCTCGAATTTTTCCAGCGTGGTGAGATCGCGCAGCGCGGCGTTTTTCCGCGCAAACAACTGCTCTTTTTCTTCGGCATACAGCGTCTGCTCTTCCGAAGCGGCCACGAGATCCTGCTCGAAGCGCGTCAGCTCCGCGGCCGCGCGCCCGAGACTGCCGCGCCGATCGCGCAACTCCTGCTCCGCCAGTCGCGCGCGCTCCTCGGTGATGATGCGCTGATCATCCGCGGCATGCAGCTCCTCTTCGATCGTTTGCAGCTCAGCGGCAAGGCCGCTCGCACGTACCTCTTCGTTGCCGAGGAGCGCTTCGAGATCGGCGAGCTCGCGTTTCAGGGAGAAGACGCCCGGCGTCGCGTTCTCTTTCTTGCCGCCGACGATCAGCGGACCGCGCACGATGTCGCCGTCGAACGTGACGAACGTCGCGTGCGGATTCTCTTTCGAGCGCTCGATGGCTTCGCGCAGACTGCCGACGATGTACGCCTCGGGGATGGCTTGACGAATGGCGTCGGCGACTTTTCCTTCGCCGAGAACGGAGTAAACCGCGTCGCCTCGGTGATGGACAGGCGATGGCGCCCGTCCTCCACTGACGATGAACGCGCCACGTCCAGCGCCGCGCTCGCGCAGTCGATCGATCGCGCGGATCGCCGTCTCGTCGTCTTCGATGACGACCGACTTCGAGATCTCGCGCAGCAGCATGTCGAGCGCGGCTTCGAATCCCTGGGCCGCGCTCACCGCTTCCGCGGCAGACGCAGCGTTCGGGATGAGCTCCAGAATCGCGCGCCGGACATCCTCGTCCTGCGACTCCAGCGATGTGAGGAGCGAGCGGAGCGAGTCGATCTTGTATGTAATCTGCGACACGCGATCGCGTGCGCCGGCCAGCGACTCGCGCATCGCGTCGCGTCGCGATGTCAGCTCGTCGCGAGACGCCAGCGCCGCGCGTGCCGCGTGCTGTGCCGCAACCAGTGACGCCTCGGCCTCGCGCACCTGCTGTTCCCACGCGTTCATGGTCTCGCGCGCGCGATCGCGGCTCTGCAGAACCCGGCGCGCGCTTTCGGTGAGCTTCGTCAGATAGAACTCGCATTTCTCGACGGCGATCTCGATCTGATGCACCTGATTGCGCGCTTCGGAGATCTTGGCGATCGTGCGCATGAGCGATTCTCGCGAGTCCTGCAACGCCTTCTCGTGCCGGCGGACCTCGTCGGAGCGCTCCTGTCGCTCTCGCTCGATCTGATCGGAGACTTCGCGCAGCCGGTTGCGGTCGCCACGCGCGGCCTCGAGAGCCACGGTCTTCTCGTCGAGGAGCTGGTGCTGCTCGGCCGCCTCCGCTTCGAGCGCCGCGATCTGCGCGCGCGCGTTCTCGATGCGCTGGATCAGATCGCCGAGGTTCGTCTCCGACTGCTGCATGAAGGAGCGCAGGCGCTCGATATCGGCGGTGAGCCCGGCCATCTCCTCGCGAACCGCCGATGCGCGTGTGGCGCGGCCGGCGTGACTAGTCCGTGTCTCCGCCAGCGTCGCCTCATCGCTGGCGAGTTGCGCGGCGAGCTCGCTTTCGCGCGCCTGCGCGTCGGCGACGCTCGCTCCGGCGAGGTGCTGTTCTGATTCCGCGATCACGATGCGGCCCTTGTACAGCGCGCGCTTCACCGTGGAGAGCTCTTCGGACAGCTCGCGATGACGACGCGCCTTGCCCGCCTGCCGCTTCAGTGAATTCAGATTCCGCGTCACCTCGGCGAGCGTGTCGTCGATGCGCAGAAGATTCTGCTGCGTCTCCTCGAGCTTCAGCTCCGCGGCGCGGCGCTTCGTCTTGTATTTCGTGATCCCGGCCGCCTCTTCGATCAATCGCCGGCGATCCTGCGGTTTGTTCGAGAGGATCAGGTCGATCTTTCCCTGCTCCATCACCGAGTAATTGCGGATCCCCAGGCCGGTGTCCATCAGGATGTCGGAGATGTCTTTCATCCGCACGCGCTTGCCGTTGAGGCGGAACTCCGACTCACCCGTGCGGAACACGCGGCGATGGATCGTGATGCGGCCGTCGTCCGACATCGGGTGGTCGCTGTCGCCGTTGCTGACGGCGAGCGTGAGCGTGACCTCGCCCATGCTCAATGGCCTTCGGCGAGCCGAGCCCTGAAAGATGACGTCTTCCATCGTCTCGCCGCGGATGTGTGCCGCGCGGTTCTCGCCCAGGACCCAGATGATGGCGTCGCAGATGTTGGACTTGCCGCAGCCGTTGGGGCCGACGACGGCGGTCAGCGCTGCGGGGAAGGAGAGTTGGGCGGGATCGTAGAAGGATTTGAAGCCTGCGATTTCGAGCTTTTCGAGTCTCAACATTTTGTTAGACGAAAAATTAGCACGATTATCGAACAATGTCGCTGTTGACATGTCACTACCGCACACGTCCTAGTGCTTGGTGCTCAGTGCTCAGTGCTCAGTGCTCAGTGCTCAGTGCCTCAGTAGAATGAGTCGGCTTGACCGAGCACCGAGCACCGAGCACCGAGCACCGGGGTATCGATCGCTTTCTACAACGTGAGATCGATGTGGGTTCCTTTCCGGGAGCGGTCTACGCGGTTGGATCGCCGTCTGGGATCGAATACGAAAACGCTCTGGGCAAAGCCATTGCGGTGCCTCTGCGCATTCCGGCAACACTCGATACGATCTACGACTGCGCGTCGATCACCAAGCCGCTGATCACGACGACGTTGATTCTGCAGGCGGTTGCCGACGGCCGGCTGTCGCTCGACGATTCGTTCGAGGGTTTCCGCTATCGCGATCTGTTGACGCATACCTCCGGGTTGAAGGCGTGGTTGCCGCTGTATGCGTATGGCGATTATCTGAAAGCGATTCTCGAGCATGGCCACGAGTACGAGCGCGGCAAACGCGTGGTCTACTCCGATCTGAATTTCGTTCTGCTCTGGCTCGCGCTGCGACACCTGTACGACGAATACGTCTCGGCGGCGAGCGAGCGGATCTTCGCCAAGCTGGGGCTCGACGACGCGATGTTCCGGCCGGGCGCCATACTGCGGCCGCGCATCGCGGCGACGGAATGGTCGCAACGCTATGAGCGCGAGATGAGCAAGGTGCCATTCGATGGATTTCGCGAAGGATTGATCTGGGGCGAGACGCATGACGGCAACTCGCATCATGCCGGCGGGACCGCGGGCAACGCGGGCCTCTTTGCCACCGCCCGCGCGGTGTATCGCCTCGCGCAGGGCTGGCTCGGCGGTACGCTCGTTGCTCGCGAACTTCTCGAAGAAGCGACTCGCAACTACACCTCAGGCCTCGAAGAGAACCGCGGCCTCGGCTGGCTCCTCAGTCTTCCCGGTCACGCCGCGACCGGCATGCTCTCGCCGCGCGCGTTCGGTCACACGGGATTTACGGGCACTTCAATATTCATCGATCCTGATCGCGATCGCATCATGGTGCTGCTGACGAACCGCGTGCATCCTTGCGCGAGCCCCATCGCCATGCAGAAGATCCGCGGCGAGTTTCACCGTTTGGCGATCCAGTGACTCCCCGGCGCCCACGCCGCCGCTTTTGCGTGCAACTCGGCAGCGAGCTCGTACTCGCCGGCCGCCGCGGCGAGCGTCGCATACATGACGAGCGTCTCGGCGAGAAGCGGATCGGGATCGGTGTAGTCGTCGCGGAAGCGCGTTTCGAGCAGCTCGGCGTTGTCGCGGTAGACGCGCAACGCCGCTTCGCGATCTCCACGACGCAGAAGGATGTACGAGAGGCCGAGCGCCTGAAACTCCTGGATCTGCGGATAGAGCGCAATTGTCTTCTCCATCAATCGCTGCGCTTCATCGAGCTCGCGGCCGAGGTGCGCGAGCGCGAGGGCGATTCCTTCCTGCGCCGCGGGATCGTCGGATCGGCGATACGCCGCGATCGCCTCCTCGAATCGTCCGAGGAGTTTGAGCGCCTCGGCGCGATGAAGAAAGGCGGCTGAATCGTGCGCATCGAGCGCCGCGGCATCTTCGTAGCGATGCAGTTGGATGAGCTTCTGCGCCGTCGTGACCGGCTTCTGCGCGCGCATATACGCGACGAGCCAGACTATGGCGATGATCGTGACGATCAGGACGACGATCGTCACTGAGGCTGCGGCGGAGCGGCTGGTTGCGGCTGCGGGGGTGCCACCGCCCCCGGTTCGACGATGAATGTGCGCATCGCCTGCGGATTTCCGGCGTACTGGAAGTTGAGCTCCGGCATGGGCAGTGGCTTCGTCTCCTCCGGCTGATTACTGAGGTCCGCGATTTCCGTCAACGGCACCGCCGACGTGGCCGAGACCAGCCTTTCGTTGCGCATCGTCACATATTGGTGAAGCGCAGCGAGAATGAGAAAGAGCAACACGCCGCTGATCGCGATGACGACGCCCTGGCGATGGCGCGCGTACTCGAGGACACTCTCCGATGCCGACACGTGGCGCGGCCGAAAGATCTCCTGAAGGAGCGCATTCGTGTCGACGACCTTCTGTCCAGTCGTCGGATCAGAACCGCAATAGGGGCAGATCTTGGCCGCCGAATCGATTTCGTGGCGGCAGGCGAGACACGCGACTCTACTCATTGCCGCGGAATGATAGATCGACGCTGAACGGTGCCGGCACGGGCGTGCCGTTCTCGGTTGCCGGTTTGAATCGCCATCTCTGCACGGTCGAGATGATCTTCGACGTCTGTCCCGGCACGCCCTGCAGCACGTTGATCTCGCTCACGCGTCCCTCGGCGTTGATGGTGAGCTGCAGACGAACCGTCGTCGGCTCTCTGACCTGAATGTCGGGAATCGGTTGATACTCGGGAACGGGTCGAGTGCGTACAGAGATTCGCGACGGCTCGGACTGCGCGGCCGATGTTGCACCGGGCGCTTCGATCCGTTTGGCGGATCCGGCCGGGAGCGATTCATCCGACGATGAGATCTGCGACTGCGACGAGCCTTGCGCGTACGCCGGTCCGGTAAGCGTGCGCGGATCGATGAGCGGCTGCGATTTCTTCTTCTCCGCCTGCGCGCGCGCGGCGAGCTGGGCGTATTCAGCGGATGAAACGGCGGTCGCGTCGCTGCGCTGATATTCGGTCGGAACTCCCTGGGCCGGATTCGCAGCCGGTGCGCTGGTGATCGGCTGCTCGATTCCGGCGGTATCGTTCACGGGAACGAGCGTGACATCGGCGTGCGGCGCCGGTCTCACCGGAGCATTCGCACGCGCGGCAGCGGCCTGCTCGGCGGGATTCTTCGGCGGGTTCCGGCCATGCACGCGCGAGCCGAGCGCAAATGAAGTAAGGAGCAGAACGACGGCGCCGATGCCCATCAGCACGTATTTGCGGAGACTCCGCTCCGGCGGCGGAACATACGTCGGCTCCGCATTCTGCTCGACGCGCGGGACCGCGAAGTCCGATTGATCCCAATTGCAGAAGGGGCAGATACGTGCGTATCCATCGATGGCGCGGTCACATCGAATGCACCGCTTCTTATCGCTCATCGAATGTTCCATCGTGCAACCGTCGTACCGTCAATGGATGAGCCGGAGTGCACCATTCTGCCAGAGCGCGGTGCCGTTGTCCGTCACGGCAAACGCGCGTGACGGATCTCGCTGACCGCGCGGGGCTGGCGCCGCGCCGCCTCCGGCACCATAATTCCTCCGTCTGGGTCCAAGTTGGAGGAAACAATGACGCATATCCGCTTCTGCGCTCTAATCCTGCTCGCCTGCGCCGGGACGCTGCGCGCGGCCAATGTCACGGCCGACTGCACGGGAGCGCCAGCGACGTTCACCAGCATTACCGCCGCGATGAACACGCTCGACGTCACCGGTCCGCATACTCTCACCGTCATCGGCACGTGCACGGAGAATGTGAACATCAGCGCGCGCGACCGGTTGACCATCCAAGGGAGTGCGACCACGCCTTCGGGGATTCATGCGGCGGTCGCCGGCGCGCCGGCCGTCAATGTCGAACGCTCTCACGGCATTGCGCTGCGACAGTTGACCATCAGCGGCGCGAACCGCACTCTCTCGGCCCACAACCAGTCGGAGCTGACGCTGCAGGCTGTGACCATCGAAAACTCCACCGGCAGCGGCCTCACCATTCTCGACGAGACGCTCGTGACGCTGGGCGGCAATTCGGCGGCGCAGTCGGTCCTCATTCACAACAGCGTCGTCGGAATCACGGTCGACAACGGGAGTTTGGTCAGCAACGGCTTTCTAACGGTGGAGGACAACGCCTTCACCGGCGTCGACGTCGACGCCGGCAGCGTCGTGCTGCTCGGCCAGCGCCCCGGACCGAGCGGCGGCGTGAATGTCATCCGCAACAACGGCGCGAACGGCATCTTCGCGCACGCGCGAAGCAAGGTGGAGATCTCGTCGAAGAACAGGATCGAGGGGAACACCTTGAATGGGATCCTCCTGTTCGACGGCGCGACCCTCGACTGCACCGGCTCCGCGGGGTTTGGAACCACTGTGGAGAACAATCATCGCGGCGGCGTCGCTGCGATTTTCAACGCCTCGATGCATCTCGGCGGCGCGACGATCCATAACAACGGCACCGATGGCGAGCCGCTCAGCAGCGGCGTGACGTCAGCGACGAACGCGGCTGCGCGGTTGGACACCAGCACGATCACCGGCACGAACGGCCCGGGCATCGTCGTCGAATCGGGCGGCGTCATCCGCGTCGCAACCACAACCGTCTCCGGCAACACAGCCGAGCCGGTCCGCCTCCGCACCGGCGCGATCGCCGAGCTGTTCGCCGGGAACATCCTCTCGGGCGCGGGCACAAACGCGGTGACATGCGACACGACCGTGATCCTCACTGGCGATGGGGCCAATGTGCCAACGGACTGCAAGAAGTTGAAGTGACGTAGCGAGTTGTGAAAACGCTTCCGTCAATGGATGAGGCGGAGTGCACCATTCTGCCAGAGCACGAGACCGCTGTCTGTCACAGCGAACGCTCCGGATGGAAGGTCGCGCGCAACGACCTGAACGTTCTTCCCTTTCACCCGGTACAGCGTCTGGGTCGTCGAGTCGTATACGACAGTCGTGGAACCACGCGTCACGACGCGATCGACGCCACTCGGAAAGTCGGAGCTCTTCGGACTGAACAGGCCGAGGCCGAGGAGGCCGCGGATGAAACCGCGGGCGATGGCGCGGGCGACCGACTGCTCCCCTTCGGCAATCCAAACGCGCTTGGCCGAAGGATCGGCGATCGCCAGCCGCGACGCGGAGAGCGCGTTCGCTCGCGCAGTTACGGCAAGGTCGACCGGCACCGCGCCGACCCCGATGTCGCTGCCCCGCTTCATCGTCGAAAGAGTGAACGTCCGCAACTTCGCATCGGCCGGATAGACGAGATAGCCGATGCGTCCATCGATCTCGAAATCGGAAGCGAAAGGCGCGAGCGTGAGCGTGCGTCCGATGCGCAACGTCCCCGGCGTGATCTCCTGGACGACGCCATCGAGCCGCGAATAGACGTAGAGCTTGCCGTTCGCGGCGCGAAGAAATGCCGGATCGGGAGCGAGTTGGACGAAACCGAGGAACAAGGACCGAGGACCGAGGACGTCGAGCCGACTGGCGTCGCGCGTGAGCACGTAGAGATCGCGTCCGAAGAAAACTGCATCGACGGGCGTTTCGCCGGTTCGCATCCGTTCCATTCGTCCGGTCGATCGGTCGATCACGACCGCTGTATTCGCAAACGAATCGATGACCGCGATGCGATCGTTGTTCGTGGCGATCCGCGACGGCTGATCGACACCGTCCGCGGTCCAGATGCGCCGGCCTGTCGCGTCGAAGAGCTCGACTCGAAGGTCGTGCGCCACGGCGATGTCGCGCCCTACCGTCGCCACGACTTGCGCGTGCGCGGCGGTCGCGAGGAGGAGGACGAGTGCCGCGCTTCTCATCGCTCCAGCCTCACCGGTTCGAGCAGCAGACCGCTGTCCGTTGCGCCGAGAATGCGATAGGTGAGCTTCGCTTCTCTTCCGAATGTTCCGGCGAATGCGATCGGCTCGCTGAACCTGAATCGCACATCGCCGATGCGGCCCGATTCGAAAATCGTCTGACCGTCTTTCGGCGTGCCCGCATCGAACGTCACTCTGCTCGTGAACGCGATGCGATCGAGCGCGGTGCGTTGTTCGGGCGTGAGCTTGTCCGCCTGCAGCGCGCCGATGAGCTGGCGAAGCTCGTCCTCTGTGGGAACCACATTCGTGCTCTTGCTCGCGAGAAATGCCGGCGCTTCGGCGGTCACCTCTGCTTCACGGCGAAGCGTGCGCAGGGTGTCGTTGTTGGGAAACTTCAGCAGCAGAGCATCGAGTGTCTCGCGCGCGGCACGCATTTCTCCCCTTTGCATCTGCACGAGAGCTGTACGGACTTGAGCGCCGGTGGAATCGTCGCCCGGTGGAGCGCCGCCGCCCCCGGCGGCGAGATGCCGTTGATACTCGCGCACGAGCGCGATCGAAAACGGATTCGCATCGAACGCCGCCGCGAAATACCTCTCGCGTTCATCGGCTGTCGACAGTCGCGCCAACGCTGCCAGCGCCGTCGGATCGTCGGTCCTCATCTCCAGGACTTTCTCGTACTCGCCGCGTGCGCCGGCGAGATCTCCACGCTGCTCCAGGAGCGACGACAGCCGCAGACCGGCGCGATTCGCGAGCGATAGATACGCCGCTTCGTCGCCTCGCGCCGACGAATAGATCTCGAAAGATTCCTTGCGCGCGACGTCGCGCCGCAGGGAGGCGAAGTCGCTCGAACGCAGCGCCGACGTCACCGTGCGGAGAAGGCGTTCACCTTCGGTCGTATCGCCGCTGTCGATCAGCGATGAAGCGAGCGAATACTCGTACACCGCCAGATCGAGCTTGTTCGCGACGCTGGGAGACTTCGCCACTTCACGCGAGGCGATCGCGACGGCGTTGCGGGCGGCGCTCGCCGCCTTTTGCGGACGGTGCAGCAACGTCATCGCCGCCGAGTAGAGATTCCACGACTTCGCCGATCCGCTCGTGTAGCGGATCGCTTCCTCGGCGGCGTTGAACGCCGGGCCGACGTAGCCGAGTTTCGCATTCGCGAGCGCCGCATACGCCGTTGCAGTCGCGTACCGCGTGATGTCCGATGCCTTGCGTGCGGCGAGGCGCTCGTCACCAGCGATCTCCAGCGCTTTCGCGTAGTCAGCGCGCGCCGTCGCGGTCTCGCTGCGCGTCAGATGGAGATCGCCGAGGTTGAGGTGACCGGAGAGTTGGGAGACGAAATCGCGCGAGCGGGCGATCTGCTGCTTCATCTGGGCGATCTCGAAGTCGGAGGCGATGCGAGGCTGCTGCGCGAGGAGTGGCGCGCCGATCAGAGCGGCGATCAAGAACCATCTCATCCAGCGAAATAGCCTTTCCTCGCCGCGAGCACTTCGACGCCGCGCCTCCGCGGCTTCACTTCGATCGACCGCCAGCCACTCTTCGTTCCGTGACTCTGGTACACGAGCAGGTAGCGGCTGTTGATGTCGGTGATGATTCCGCGAACCTTCGCGGCGACGCTGTCGCGCGTAGCGGTGATCATCGAGCCGCCGGTGTTGCTCGCCGCCTTCTGCAGAAAACGGCTCGGTGTGCCGAAGATGACCGCCGCCACGATCGATTTCGTTCCGCTGATCTTCCGCAGCGCCTCTTCGTCGCTCAACTGACTGTTTCGATCGCCGCCATCGGTGATCACGATCGTGTACGTGCGTTGCGAAGTCGGGACCGACGCGATCGCGTCACGGAGCGACGTGCCGCCGGACGGCACGACGTCCTGGAGACTCGCCACGGCCCGAACGCCATTGCCGAGCGGTCGCAGTTTGCCGACGTTGTGATTGAAGAGAATCAGCGACGCGGAATCGTCCGGCCTGAGCAGCTTCAGTCCCTCGTCAACCGCACGCAGCGCCGCGTCGAGTTTTCCGCCGCCCATGCTCAGCGACCGATCCACCACAAACACGAAATGCGCCGGTCCCCGGCCGGGCTTGATGTCGCGAATGGTCTGATCGACGTTGTTCTCGCGAACGCGCAGATCGTTGCTGCGAATCGTTCGCGGAGCACGGATCCGCAGCGGTACTTCGACGAGATCGACATTGATCGATTCGCCGGCAGTCAACGCCGCCGTGGCGATCGTCGAAGACTCCGTGTTGCGATAACCGTTGGAGAAGACCTTCGCGGTGATCTCGCGCGACGTCAGCGTCGTCCCGAAGTCGTACGCGATTCGATACGGAGCCTGGCGAGCGACACCGGCGAGCACGCGATCGACGTAGAGCTCGACGCGATCGACGTTCTTCGCGTCGGTCGTCACTTCGATCCACTGCGGGCCGACGGCTTGTCCGCCTGCCTGCGGAGTGATGAAGGTGATGTTCGCCAGAAACAGAAGAGCGAGGGCACCCACCGACTCCGCAACGCGCTGTGGTATCCTCCATTCCCAATGACTCGGTCGTACGTGTTCCGATTTTATTTCAGCTACTTCATGTAGCCCGGGGCACGACCACATCAACGCGCCCCGGCTACGAGAGGGGGCGCGAACGCGGCTGACGCAATTTCAAACCTCTTCTCGAAACCGGGAAGGGGTTTTTTGTTATGAGCGAAAGCCGTTTCGCCGTCTCCGCCGACGCCGCGCCGCGCGAACTGACGCGCCTGCGCGAGAACATCGACAAAGTCGACGAAGTCCTCGTGCGGCTCCTGAATCAGCGAACGAAGTACGCCATCGAGATCGGCCGCATCAAAGGCGTGCTCGATCTCCCCGTCTATTCACCGGAGCGCGAGAAGCAGGTGCTCGCTAACGTCGAGCAGTGGTCCGAAGGCCCGCTGGAGCCGGCGGCGATGCG
>DASXRT010000187.1:0-16328 GCA_036506455.1 Thermoanaerobaculia bacterium | reverse complement strand
GCGCGGTGTCGACGATGATCATCTCCTGCGATTCGTCAGCGGCGAGATCGGCCAGACGTGAGATGGCGAAGAGCTCATCGGCTCCCGGCGGCGCGATATCGATCAGCTTACGAATCGCCTCGGTGTCGTATTCGATGCTGAGGTTGCCAGGCGTGATGGCGGTGACGGCGCGCTCGATATCGTCGCCGAGAGTCTCGCGGAAGCGTTGCCACTTCTCGCGCGTGTCGACGATCTCTACGTTCAGATTCGGTGGCGCTTTTTCTGTCGCGAAGACATCGCGAAGCGCGTGCGCGGGGTCGACAGAGATGATCGTGTAGCGCTTCGAGGGATGCTTGTTTGCGAGCTGCAGCGCGATCGATGTCGCACAGGTCGTTTTGCCCACGCCGCCCTTGCCGGCGAGGAAGAGGAGTTTGGTGGCAGGTGGCAGGTCGCAGGTCGCATGGGCGTCAGCGCGCAAATGTTCAGCGACCCGCGACCCGCGACCCGCGACCTTACCGCTCAGGTACGACGTCAGCGCTTCCACTGAGTCCAGCGGCACACACGATCTTGGCGCGTCGGCGGCTGCCGTCATTTTCTTGCGCGCGGCGGCATCACGCTTCTGAAGCGACCGATCGCGTTCGCAATCGGCGTCGGCCACAGCGCGATTCAGAATCGCGAACGGGACGTCGATACCGTCGTCACGCACCTCGGATGCAAGGCGCAGCGTCTGCTCGACGACCCACGGCTCGGAGAGAAAGACGGGCACAAACGCCGCCGTCTCGCGATTGGTCAGCAGCTCCCGGCGGCGGCGGGCATCTTCGTCGAAGCGCTCGATGTAGTCGTCGATCGCATCGCGGACGTTGCGCCGCGTGAATTGCTGCACCATGCCGCGGTGCTTTGCCTCCAGTGAGTCGAGCGCTTCGGCGAACTGACGGAAGTGAGCGCCGGCGTCGAGCATGCGCATGGTGTGTCCCGTCGGCGCCGTATCGACGATGACCATTGCCTCTTCGTTCTGCTCAGCGAGCTCGCCGATGCGCATCCACGCCATCAGCTCATCGACACCCGGCAACGAAAGCTCGAAGAAGCGCTGCAGCTCTTCGCGATCGAGATACGTTCCGCGATCGCCGATCTCGAGGAGGTTGCTCAGGTTGTTCTTCAGGAAGCGCTCGTAGAGTTGCTGCGCGTTCAGTTCCTCGATCTGCACATTGTCCGCTGCCGACAGCAGATCTGACAGGTTCGATGCCGGATCTGTCGTGAAGAGGATGATTTTGCGTTTTTGCGCACAATGCAGCGCCGCGAGGCAGGAGATCGTCGTTTTCCCTACGCCGCCTTTGCCGCCGAACAGTAGAACGCGGCGTTTTGCCAGTGAATCGAATGCCTCGGTGAGTTTCACCGGCAACTATTCGCCGTACCCCGTATAGATGCCAATGCCCTCATCTTCGTCGCCGGCTCTCTCGCGCGCGATCTCTTCGCGCCGCGCGCGGATGTCGCGCAGCGCCTGAAAGACCTCCGCCTCCTGCCGCTTGTACTCCTCTTCGCTGATGTCGCCGACCTCGAGCATCATCTGCAACTCGATGAGGCGCTCCTTCCACGGCTGATCGTTGAGGAGCTCCTCATCGGCCATCGTCTGGATCTGCTTCATGACCCAGCGGATTCCGGCGATCGGACCCGTGATTGGGAAGAGGAGGATGTCGTCGAGGAGAAAGGCCATGGTAGTTGGTAGTTGGCGGTTAGTAGCTGGTGCCTTTGGGCAAGAGGCACCAGCTACTAACTACAAACTACTGACTACCGTTCCGCTCTCTCGAGCTTCAGCCGAATATTCACGAAGTTATACGGCGGCCACGGCCCCGTGTACAAAAACGAGAGCTTGCTCTCGTACTTCTTGGCGATGTCGGAGATCTGATCGTCGAACGCTTTGGTTTTTTCGCGCTCGACGAGAAAGGCCGCGTTCATGATCATCTTGTCGCCGATCGGTTTGTTCGATCGCGAGGCGATGGCCGCTTCGCGCAGCGCTTCGTAGATCTCGTTGACGTAGGCGTCGGCCTTGGCCTGGAGCGCGGACTCGACTACGCGGCCGAGCTGCATGCGTGAGAAATAGGTCGAAGTCGTGGTGTTCGACGCAATCTCTTCTTTCAGGCGGCGGATCTCCTCGCTGTCTTCTTCGATCTCCTTGACGACCTGGTCCTTGTCCCAGTTCACCTTGAGACCGAACTCGATCTTGCCTTCCATCTTCTCGAGGACGTCGGAGAGTGCTTCATAAGTCCCTTTGAGAAAGGCCTTGATGTCGTCTTCGGTGCGGAAGACCGTGCCGAAACTCATCGGCAGCACGGTGAAGTCCTTCATGACCAGCTCGTTCACGTGCTCGTGAGCGAGCGCATTCTCGCGCGTCGGATCGAAAACGATCAGAGGGCAATTGGAGACAACAGCGGCGAATTGGTTGTACTGAACCGTGTAGACGCGGTCCGCCCGGCCACCGATCCCAACCGTGCCGAAATCGCGGGGCCTGTCCGTCTTGATGATGCAGTAGACGTACTTTCCCTGCTCAGTGTCCGGCTGCTGCGCCTGAACCTGATCGCTCATCCCTTGTGAACCCTCGCGACCCGAATACTACAATATCAGGATATTGCCGGTTCATGACCCGCGCCGCGTCGTTGCCGCTACTGAAAAGTGGTTCGCCGCGTATCAGCGGCCTCTCCCATGGCGGCGCACCTACGATCCGTATCACGTTTGGGTGTCCGAGGTGATGCTGCAGCAGACGAGGATGGAGGTGGTGCTGCGGTATCACGAGCCGTTCATCGAGCGTTTCCCAGATCTTGCGTCCCTCGCAAACGCCTCCGACGATGCCGTTCTGGCCCGCTGGTCCGGCCTCGGCTACTACCGGCGGGCGCGGATGCTTCGCGACGGCGCGCGTCATGTAGTCGCGCAACACGATGGCGTCGTTCCGCAGGATGTGCGCGAGCTTGCGCGGATTCCAGGCATCGGCCGGTACACCGCCGGAGCGATTGCCTCGATCGCGTATGGGCGCCGCGCGCCGATCGTCGACGGAAACATCGCCCGGATCCTGTCGCGTCTGGCTGGCATCGACGAGCCGCTCGCCTCACCTGCGCTGATGCGCGCTGCATGGCGCGAAGCAGAACGCCTGGTCGAAGCAAGCCGATCGCCGCGCGATTTCAATCAGGGACTGATGGAGATCGGGGCGCTGATCTGCACGCCGCGGAAGCCGGATTGCGCTTCGTGTCCGTTGCGCCGCCATTGCTTCGCGTATGCGCACAAGCGGACCGAGTCGTTGCCGCGTAAGAAGGTCAAGGCGGAAACGCGCGACATGAATGTCGCTCTTTACATCGTCAGCGATGGCCGCGGCCGCATCCTGATGCGCCGCGAATCGGGCGCGCTCATGAATGCAATGCTGCATCTCCCGCACGGCGATACGTCGCTCCTCTCCGGCGCGCCGCTGCGTGTGAATGCGTCGCAGCTCCTGGCGACGTTTCATCACTCGATCACGACACGGCGCGTCGTCTTCAGCGTGTACGAAGGCGAGCTCGCCGGTGCAATCCACGATGACGGTGAATACGAATGGATCGATCCACACCAACTCTCCAATGTTCCCCATCCGTCGTACGTGGCCAAAGCGCTCGCGCTGAGATGAAAGCAGAAAGCAGAAGGCAGAGGGCAGAAGGTAGAGCAGACTTCTGCTCTCTGCCTTCTTCCTTCTGCTTTCTGCTTGCCTTCTGCCTTCTCCCATCGGCTGAGATGAAGGCAGAAGGCAGAAGGCAGAGGGCAGAAGGTAGAGCAGAGTTCTGCTCTCTGCCTTCTTCCTTCTGCTTTCTGCTTTCTGCCTTCTGCCTTCTCCCATCGGCGCTTCCCCAATGCGACTACCGATTCCAGTACAGCGGAGCATATCGAGCGTCGATCTTCGATGTCTTTGTTGACAACAACGATCTGTGGACCGCGACCGGATATGGCGTTCAGCTTTACGACCGCTCCATTGATCCGCCCCGTCTCGTCGCCGCAGTCGGAATCGCAGGACTCACGCGCGTCGTGCGGGGTGCGAATGGAATCGCCTACGCCGCCGGGACGAGCGGCATCGCAGTCGTGCGCCGCAGCGGCCGTTCGCTGCAACTCGTGCGCACGATCGACATCGGAACCGTCAACGATCTTCTCCTCCGTCCGACTTCGCTTTACGCGGCGACGCCGGCAGGCGTCGCGCAATTCGATCTGCTCGATCCGCTGAACCCGTCGCGCACAGCGGCGACGTTCGCCACCACCAGCGCCGCGGTGACATCGCTCGCCGCAACGGGATCGACGCTTTACGTTGCCGACGGCGATGCGACCATCGACATGTTCTCGATCGCGGTTCCTTCGTCACCGCAGAAGCTCGGGACGATCGCGACGCTCGCGCGCGCGAGCAGCGTCGAAACCATCGGCTCGCGGCTCTACGTTTCAGATGGCATCCGCACGGAAGTGTTCACCAGCACGGGCGCGACGATGACCAGTGCCGGAATTCTTGCCTGGCCATCGACGTCGATCGCCGACGCCGGCTCGAACGTCGTGGTCGTCGCCGGCGGCGACCGCCAGATCCGCGCTTTCGACGCAGGAGTGCCGGCCAACGCGGTCGAGTTGTTCGAGGCCGAGGTGCTTCCGAATGGCGGAACTGTGAATCGTGTGTCGGCGATGCAGATCGCGGGCGGCCGGCTCTACGTCGCCGGTGGCGATACCGGCCTGACGACGTACGACGTCTCGCGCTTCATCGCTCCGTTTCCAGTGCGAGCGTATGCAATCGGGTCGACAGATTCCGTCGTCGCTCTCTCCAACGCGTTTTATGCCGCGAGGTCTAGCGGCGGCATTCAGGAAATGAATCGCTCGTCCTCCGGCGGTCTCGTTCTGGCGCGGCAGTGGGACACGACCGAGCTATCGATCGTTCAGGATGGCGCGCCTGGTCTTCTGCTCACATCTTCCGGTGCCACACTGACCTTCTGGACGCTCAACGCAACGCTGCCGGTGCCGATCTCCAGCGCTACGTTCCGCGCGGCGGTTCATACAGCGGTGCTGTCGGGCGCAATCGCCACGGTTCTCCTCGACGACGGCACACTGTGGGCCGCAGACATGTCCCAGGTGAGCCCGGCACCCGTTCGCGTAGCGAGCAGCGTGGGCTCGCTCTCGCAACTGGCGCGATCGGATCGAGGTATCGCCGCGACCGAGGTTTCCTCGGACGGGAACACGACGATCCACTACTGGAGTGGAAACGATCTGAACGCGATGCCCGTCAATGCTTCCATCGCCGGCGCGTCGACCACGCTCGCGCTCAGCGGTGCGACCGCTGCGGTATTCACATTTCGCGGCATCACTCTCGTAGACTTCGGCGCGTCGTCGCAGACGCTTCTTCCGGGCTCGAACACCGCCGTCGTCAGGACGATCGACATCGCCGGCGGCAAATTGATCGCGCTGACGCAACAGAGCACGCTGCGCATCTGGAACGTCGCTACCGGCGCGCTGGAAAAAGAATTTTTCGTTCCCGGTGACGCCGTTGCGCTCGACGCTGCGCAGGAGTCGACGGTTGCGGCGGTGGCCACGTCCAGCGGCGTCGCATCGATCAACTATGCGACTTCGACTTCGCTCCCCTCACTCATCGCAAACACCGTTGGCAACGCCTACTACAAGAAGGCGGTGGCGGGACATACGCGCCTCTATCTCTTCGACGGGCGCATCGTCGAGATCTACGACGTCGTCTCGACGCCCGCGCCGCGGTACATCGCTTCTGTCTTCGCTCCGGGCGCAATCGATATTGCTGCTTCCGATTCGGCATTGTTCGCGCTGTCGAGCAGTGGCGTTGTCACGCAGTTCAGTACCGAGGGCGTGCAGGTGCGGTCGAAGCCGCTCGATGAAGGAAGCGACATCGTTCCGCTCTCGATCTCCGCGATCGCAGGTGTGCCATGGATCTCGTTCTCACGTGGATGTGCGACGACCGGATGCGAGAAACGCACCGTCGTGCTCGATCCGCAATCGCTGGTCCGAACGGCGTCACTCACCGGAGGGATCGTCGATGTGACGACGAGCGGCTCGCGCGCGTACGGTATCTTCGATCTGCCGGTCGAGATCCGCGTCTACGACGTGCGCGATCCTCTCCATCCCGCGGCGCTGGCGACGCGTGTAAACGATGCCGGCGCGGTTGCGATCGCCTACAACAACGGTACGGTCTACGCACTCGCCGACAAGGCGTACGCGTATAGCGAGACGTCGCTCACGCGAACCGGCGAGCAGCTTACGGCGGCGCCACCGGCAACGACAGCCGATGTTCTGATCGACGGCGGCTGCGCGACGATCATCGGACGCTCCGCCGCGGCAGAGTCGTACGTCATCCCGCAATGGTCACCGGCAAGCGCGATGAATGTGCCGGGCACGATCCGCTCGTTGACGTTATCGTCGGGACGTCTCGTGCTCCTCACCGACTACTCGATCGAAATCTGGTCGCGGGCCGCAGCACCGAAGCCGGCGAAGCGGAAAGCTGTCGGTCCATGAAAATCCGATTCGAAACCCAAGATCACGCGTATCGCATCATTCTCGACGATCCGCCATTGCACATCCTCGACATCCAACTGCTCGAGGCGCTTCGCGAAGCGATCGGCCGCGTCCAGGAAGATCGCCACTGCCTGATCATTACCTCGACAGGCGACCGCGCCTTTTCCGCCGGCGCGAGCGTGCAGGATCACCTCGGCGATCGCGTGGCGGCGATGCTGTCGCGCTTTCATGATTGTTTCCGCATGCTGGCGCGACTCGACATCGTGACCGTCGCACTGGTGCGCGGTCCTGCGCTTGGCGGCGGCTGCGAACTGGCCCTGGCGTGCGATTTCGTCCTCGCTTCGGATCGCGGACGATTCGGTCAGCCCGAGATCAACCTCGGCGTCTTTCCACCCGTGGCCGCATATCAACTTTCGCGACAGATCGCGCCGCGCAAGGGATTGGAGTTGCTGCTCAGCGGCGAGGCAATCGATGCCGCAACCGCCGAACGCCTCGGCCTGATCAACGCCGTGTTCCCGGCTGCCGAGTTCGACGCGCTGTCCGAGCGCTGGCTCGAACGGCTCTACAAGCAGAGCGCTTCATCACTCCGATTCGCGAAGAAGGCGTTCCGCATCGCACAGCGTGCCGACTTCGACGAGCGCCTCGCCGCCGTCGAGCGGCTTTACCTCGAGGAATTAATGCGAACGAGCGACGCTAACGAGGGCTTGAACGCGTTTATCGAGAAGCGGAAGCCGCTGTGGAAAAACCGATAGAAGCGCACCGAGCACCGAGCACTTTTTTATTCTTGTTCCTGAAAGTCGACTTTCGTGTTCGCATCAAACTTGATGATCACGTTCTTTTCCGGCTTCTTTACCGTAACGAAGACTGCGATCATCACCACACCGGAAGTGTTGCCTTCGCATCCGACGGGCATGGGGCGGACGACCTTCAGTTCGCCGTATTGTTTGGCGATGCTTCGGCCCGTCTCGCTCAACCACTCGATCGGTGGCGCTCTTCCATCCCGGATCGCGGCAGCCAGGGCCAGCGCGTTCTGAAAGCTGAGCTTTCCCGTCAGTAGCGTCAATGTTCGTTGCGGCCCGCGATCGTGATGAGTGAACTTGTTGACGCACGCCGCCCGAGCGGCCGGCGCGAAAAGCAGGAGCGCCACGAGCGCAAGGCTTGAACCAGAGCGCCGAATCTGCGTATATGCAGACATACGCCCATTTTGCGGGGAAATGGGCGTCGTCGCCAGTGCCGCGAGAATGACTACAGCCGAGCCGCAACCGCCGCGTCGTCACACGGGACGCCGGACGTTCTTCGTCTGGGCGATCGCGCTCGCTGTCATCGTCATATATCAGCAGGTCGCGCCGATCCTGACCCGGCTTCACGTCAGCACAGCGCTCTTCACGACCATCACGTTCTTCTCCTGGCTCATCGTCATCGCCATCTCACTCTTCTGGCTCGCCGTGGCGATCCGCTGGACGATGCGAAAGCTCTTCTGGCGCGTCGGCCGGCGGCTGTTCCTCAGCTACGTGATGATCGGCGTTCTGCCGTTTGTCCTCATGACCATTCTGCTGATCGCGGTGTGCTACATGATCGCCGGCGTGATGAGCCACGCCGCGTTGCGCGGCGAGCGGCAGGCCACACTCGGGCAGATGGAATCGTGGGCGCTCGAGTACGGCCTGACGGGAAAGAAGCCTGCTGACGCGCTGCCGACGCTCGAGATTCACGACACCCAGAATTCGAGCGGCGGCGATCTTCCCGAATGGCTGACGCATACGACGTTCAGCGGCATGGTCTGGCGCAATAACTCCCCCGCGCTCGTCAGCTCCCGCCAGTTCCCCGACGAGCAACGGACCATCGTCTTCGTTCAACCGCTTGACCAGCATTGGGCGAAGCAGCTCGAAGAAAAAGGCGGGATGATCATCACGTACGACCGAGGACGCCACAAGCGGTCGAAAGCGCAGGTGGATGTCGGAGAGGGGCGCGAGGACATCGACCTCGAAACCGATTCGGCGCTCGACGACATCGTCCGCACGTGGTCGATCGACCGCGTGATCTGGGCCGACTTCACCGCGCTCACGCAATGGGAGACGGGCAACACCGAAAAGCGGCATCAGCTCGTCACGTTCATCTCCAACCCTGTCCGCAATCTGTTCCAGTTCTATTTCGGAGCTTCGGCCGGAAGATACGTGCTGATCCTGCGGAACTTCATCATCTCGCTGGTGATGCTGCTCATGATCGCTTACATGTTCGCGGCGATGTTCGCGGCGGTGTTGATCTTCTCGATCTCGCGCGCGGTCAATCGGATCGAGAAGGGAACGAAAGCCGTCGAGCGCGGCGACTTCTCATACCGCATCCGCATGAAGCCGCACAACCAGCTCGGTGAGATGGCTCAGTCGTTCGACCGCATGACCGAATCGATCGCTTCACTGCTGACGACAGTCGCGGAGAAAGAGCGACTGCAGAGCGAGATCGAGATCGCGGCGACGATTCAACGCAACCTGCTGCCGAAGGAAGGACCGCAGTTCCGCGGTGTGTCCTTCTCGGCGCATTTCGAGCCCACGGCGTCGATCGGCGGCGACTACTACGACGTCTTCAATCTCGACAAATCGCGGCTCGCCGTGGCCATCGGTGACGTCTCGGGTCATGGTCTCTCGACAGGTCTGGTGATGGCGATGGTGAAGGCCGCGATCACAACTTTGGTCGAAGAAGGTGCGGACGAGGAGTCGCTGTTCGAACGACTCAACCAGCTTGTCTATCGATCGACGGAACGCCGCGCGTTCATGACACTCGCCTTTACGATCTTCGATCTGCAGGCCGGCACGATCCGCCACACGAACGCAGGGCATCTCTATCCATACCTGCTACGCGAAGGCGAAGCCACCCCGCTTTCGATCGAGTCGCCGTCGTTTCCCCTCGGCGTACGCGAAAAGATCGTCACGCGCACCGTCGAGCTCGACCTCCGCGAAGGCGACGCGATCGTCTACCTCTCCGACGGGATCATCGAAGCGCAGAACGAGAACGGCGATCCGTTCGGATTCGATCAGCTCGAGATGCTGCTGGCGCAGCAGACTGACCGCTCGCCCTCGTCAATCCGCGACAAGATCCTCGACGCGGTGGCGCGCCACGCCGGCGCGCGTCCCGCCGACGACGACAGAACGGTGATGGTGTTGCGCTTCGAACAGTTCCGCACGGCGATCGCCCCGATCGAGGAGTTTGCGGAAGAAGCAGCGGTGGCGTGAATGAGAGTCCTTCTCCCCGCGCGCGGGGAGAAGGTGCCGCGAAGCGGCGGATGAGGGGCCGTTACCCAGCGCCGCGAGCCACCCGCTCCGCGGGCGAGGGCACTGCCGCCCGAATGTGATTCGCGATCCTTCGAATGTACGTCAAAGTCTCGCGGAAAGGCGGCACGCCGTTGTATTTCCAGATGTTTCCCTCGCCGGCATTGTAGGCGGCGACGGCCAGATCGGCATTCCCGTCGAACGTCTGCAGCAGCCAGCGCAAATAGCGCGTCCCGGCGTAGATGTTCGCCACCGGATCAAATGAATTCGTGACACCGAATCGCGCGGCGGTGGAAGGCATGAGCTGCATCAACCCTCGCGCGCCCTTGTTCGAGATCTCGCGAGGGTTGTAATCCGATTCCGCTTTGATCACTGCGGAGACGAGCGCGGCATCGACGTCGAAGTGCCGGGCCGCTTCGTCGATCAGCTTGTCGAATTTCGTCTTGAACAGCGGCCTGCTGGAGTCGGCGTACCGCCACGACCGCTTCGGAAAGACGCCCTCCTCGGCGATCTTTTTCACTTCCGCGACGACTTCCGGCGTGATGATCTCGTCGTCGACGATCCGATCGATGCGCTGCAGCGGCATCGACATCGCGCCGCCGCTCTTGAGTTGAAGATGAATCGTGTCGTCCTCGACGCGATACGCAGCGATCTTCAGCGCCCGCCCGTCAGTGAATACGGCAATGCTCGCGCCGGCGACGGGAGCCATCGCGACGAGCGACACCATGAGCAGAGCTCGCTTGATCATCGAACCGATAACCGACAACGGACTACCGACAACAGATTATGCCCGAGGGTGAAACTGGTCGTACATCTTCTGCAGTCTCGCCCGCGAGACGTGCGTGTAGATCTGCGTGGTCGAGATATCCGAGTGTCCAAGCATCATTTGGACGGATCTGAGGTCCGCGCCGTTCTCCAGAAGGTGGGTGGCGAATGAATGTCGGAGCACGTGCGGCGAGATATGCGACTTGATCCCCGCCTGGCGCGCGTAGCGGACGATCTTCATCCAGAACGATTGCCGTGACATCGCGCGCCCGCGGGTGGACAGGAACAGGTACGGGTCGGCGCGCTTCACGAGCTCGGGACGGCCACGCTCCAGATACGTCACGATCGTGTCGCGCGCCACATCGCCGAATGGAACGACGCGTTCCTTCGATCCCTTGCCGATAGTGCGCAGGAAACCGCCGTCCATGACGACATCCTCGATCTTGACGTGAATCAATTCCGAAACGCGCAGGCCTGTCGCGTAAAGCAGCTCGAGCATCGCGGCATCGCGCATCCCCTCCGGCGTACTTTGGTCGGGCGCTCGCAACAACGCTTCGACTTCGCTCGGCTGAAGACTCTTCGGGAGGTTCGTCCAGAGCTTCGGATTCTCGATGTTCTCGCTCGGATCGCGCTTCAGGTGCTTCTCGGCGACGAGGAAGCGGAACAGGCCTCGGATCGCGGCGAGCGCTCTGGCCACCGATCGTGCCGAAATGCCAGCGGTACGCAGCGACTGAAAGTAACGAACGATGACGACGCGCTCGACGTTCTCTGGATCGATGTCTTTCTTCGCCAGATATGTGCCGAAGCGCCGGAGATCCGTGCCATAGGAAGCGAGCGAGTTCTTCGCCAGCCCTTTCTCGATCGTCAGGTAATCGAGGTAGAGATCAAGGTATGTCTTGAAACGATCCGTCATGACGCAGCCCCGTGCGCGACTTCGTCCGCCATATAAGAACTGCGTACGAAAGGTCCCGAGAAGACCGCCGCGAAACCGATCTCCTGGCCGATGCGGCGATACTCATCGAAGACCGCCGGATGGATGTACTCGACGACGTCGAGTTTCTCCTTCTTCGGCTGCAGATACTGGCCGATCGTGATGATTTCAACGCCCTGATCGCGGAGACGGCGTAACACATCGACGACTTCATCGCGCCGTTCGCCGAGACCGAGCATCAGACCGGACTTCGTCACGATTGTGGCGTCGAGCCGTTTCGCTTCGCGCAGCACCGCGAGCGAACGCGTGAAACGCGATCCCGGGCGAACGTAGTCGTACAAGCGCGGCACGGTCTCGACGTTGTGATTGAAGTAGTCGGGCTTCGCCTCGACAACCGTTCGCACCGATTCCATGTTGCCGTGAAAATCGGAAGTGAGAACTTCGACCGCGGCGTGCGGAAGGGCCATGCGCAGCTCGTGAATCGTCGCTGCAAATTGCGACGCGCCGCCATCGAGCAAGTCGTCGCGCGTGACGCACGTGACTACCACATGGCGTAGACCCATTCTCCGCGCCGCTTCGGCGACCGAACGCGGCTCGTCAGGAGAAGGCGACGCGTACGGCCGGCCCGTCGTGACGTTACAGAACCCGCACGACCGCGTGCAGATGTCGCCCAGGATCATGAAGGTCGCGGTGCCGCGGGAGAAGCACTCGGAGCGATTCGGGCACGCCAGCGACTCGCAGACCGAATGCAGCGATTTTTCCCGCAGCAGCGTCTTGATCTCGCGGAGGCTCTCCAGATTGATTTTCTTCTCGCGGATCCATTCGGGAAGGCGGGACTGGCTCACGAAATCAAGTTAGCACAGCCTTGGAGTGCGGCGGCTCGCCGCCGCCTTCAAAAAAAACGCCGCCCGAAGGCGGCGTCTTGGTGAAGATCCAAATTCCTGATTAGTGCCCGGCCAGCACCTTTTCCAAACCGCTGAGCGACTTGTCGAGCGCTTTCTCGATCACTTTCTCCGCTTCCGGCTCCGGGATCCCTTTCACGATCGCCACTTCCGAGACGATCAGATACTTGGCCCGGTCATACATCTTCTTTTCGCGGAACGAGAGGCTTTTCTTCTTGGAGACTTCGTTGAGGTTCTTCAGAACCTCGGCGACGTCCTCGAGCCGGCCGGTCTTCATCTTCTCCAGGTTCTCGCGGTAACGACCCTTCCAATCCGTGTGGCTCTTGGCAACCCGCTGCTCGAGCAGGCTGAGTAGACCTTTGATCTCCTTCTGCTGGTAGAGACGGCGGAGACCAACGCGGTCGCAGTTCCCGATCGGCACCATCAGACGAGAGTTATTGGCCAGAAGTCTGAGGTGATAATACGTATCATCCGTTCCGAATACGGGCGCGCCACCAATCTGCTCGACGACTGTGACACCATGGTTCGGGTATACGAGTTTCTCGCCGACCTTGTAACCGAGTTTCATTCCTGACAAATTGAGACTCCTTTCGGAAATTCGACGGGTACAACTGAGGGAGCGGCATTCTACGCCAGCGTTCCGCGTGCGGTCAAACTCAGCAACTTCTTGACAATGACCGGCTCAACAGTGACCTCCCCGTGTGAGGAGCATCACGCACGACGGAGCGGATATTCAGTGCGGCCGGAGGCGCCGCACGAGTTGATGCAGCTTGTCCAGACCTTGCCGTTTTTCGGAGTCCGAGCCCGTTAGAAGGTCTTCGATCGACTGCAATTCGGAGTAAATCTCCGCATCCGGAGCCGGCTTCGCTGCCACCACGTCGACAGTCTGCGCCGCCGGAGTGGCGACGCTCGGCGTCTTATCGAGATCACCGTAGAGGCGAGCAGCCATCGCCCGAATCGATTTGATGTCGTTATTGTCGACAGCGCGGATGATCGCTTTCGCGCTGGCGACGGCGTCCGCGTAAGGGCTGTCGGCGTTATCGATGACCTTTGCCTGGACCAGCGTCAGGACGAAATTGCCATATCCAGCCGCGGGATCTGCCTTTGCGGATACACGCGCAACTCCCTGGCGCGCGACCTCGGGGAAATCGATCGGCTTCACCTCTCCGGGCTCGAGCCACGCTTCCACTTTCACGGTTTGACGTTGCGCGGCCGATGATGCGATGGGGACGTACTCGAGATCGACGTGATCGACGAACACGCGACGGTTCTTCGTCACCAGCATCCGCCGCGAAGGCAGCTCGATGATCAGCCGGTAGACGAACGTTCCTTTCACTTCGAAACTATCGAGCGCGTCGTTCTTCCGCGGTTGTACCGAGTACGACTTCGAGTCGCGCGAAGCTTCGAGACGCTCGAACGTCGCGAATTCGTACGTTCCGTCAGCGCGCTTGCCGCGCAGCGTTTCGATGTCCTCATTGAGTATGCGTTTCAACAAATCGTGGGGCAGATCGCGTTTCGCCGCTTCGGCGACGCGGTCGACGACCTTCGCGTCACCGGCGACGCGCTGCACAGGAATCTCCGCGGCGTAGACGGCTGTGGCGAAGACGACGAGAGGAATCATTCTTTTCATGTGCGAAGCTCCGGCAGGACACTCGTGCCGGCGAGACCTTTGGCCGGCATGCTCAGGTAATCGCAAATCGTGGCGCCGAGATCGGCAAACGTGCGGCGCGTGCCCAGGTGCTTCTCGCGCCGCACGGACGGACCGGCGACGAGCAGCGGCACATACTCGCGCGTGTGATCCGTCGAGACGTCGGTCGGATCGCATCCGTGATCGGCGGTGATGAAAAGCAGATCGTCTGCGCGCATCGAATCGAGGAGCGACGCGAGCTCGCCATCGAAAATCTCCAGCGCTTTCGCATATCCGGCCGAATCGTTGCGATGACCGTATTTCGAATCGAAGTCGACGAGGTTCGTGAAGATGAAATCGGCGTCGGATTGGCGGATGAGATCGATGGTCTTGCGCATGCCGTCGGAATTCGATTCCGTTCGGATCTCGGTGCCGATGCCGACGCGATCGAAGATGTCGGCGATCTTTCCGAGTCCGATCACGTGCTTGCCCGACTTCGTCGCGCGCTCGACGACGGTCTCGCCTGTCGGTTTGACCGAGAAGTCCTTACGATTCGCCGTGCGTTTGAAATGCCCTCGGCCGGTTCCGACGAATGGCCGGGCGATGATCCGGCCGATGTTGTGCTCACCACGCATGAGCTCGCGCGCGATCGAGCAGATTCGCCAGAGCTCTTCGACCGGGATCACCTCTTCGTGCGCCGCGACCTGGAAGACCGAATCGGCGGAGGTGTAGACGATCGGTGCGCCGGTGCGCACGTGCTCTTCTCCCAATTCGTCGATGATCACCGTCCCCGACGCCGCTTTGTTCCCGAGCGTTTTGCGGCCGATCCGCCGTTCGTATTCTTCGATGACGTCGCGCGGGAATCCATTCGGATACGTGCGGAAGGGATCCTTCACGATGAGTCCCATCATTTCCCAATGGCCGGTCGTCGTGTCTTTCCCGGCGCTCACCTCGGCCATGCGGCCGTAGGCGCTTTGCGGGTTGTCCTTCGTCGCCGGCTGCGGCAGCGTGTGCAGGAGGCCGAGCCGCGCGAGTGTCGGGAGCTTCGGATGCTGATCGCGAAGAACGTGACCGAGAGTGTTGGAACCTTCGTCGCCGAAATCGCGGGCGTCCGGCAATTCACCGACGCCGAGGGAGTCGCAAACCAGGACGATCGCGCGACGTTTGGACATCGCGCGATGATAACCGGCCTTGGAGTGCGGTGCCTTAGCACCGCCTTTAAGGCGGCGGCAAGCCGCCGCACTCCAAGGCCTACTTCAAGTGCTCATGCACGAGCGGCCGCGGCTCGGGCGGCGCATCGGAGAACTTCACGAACGACAAAAAGCGCGCCGTCAGCTCTTTCGCGTCGCGCTTGGCCTTCCCCAATTGAATGCGCGCAATGACCTCACCAGTCTTGATCTCATCGCCGCTTCTACGGTCGAACATCAGGCCGGCGGCGTAATCGATCTGGTCGTCCGCCTTCTTTCGGCCGGCGCCGAGGTCGACGGTGAACATGCCGGCTTGATAAGTATCGATGTGGGAGATGAAACCGCTGCGCGGTGCCCGCACCTCGATCACTTCGCGCGGCTGCGGCAGACGCTTGTAATCGTCGGCGATCGACGGGTCGCCGCCCTGCGCCGCGATCCACTTGCGCGCCTGATCGAGCGCTGCGCCGGAGCGAAGCGTCTCGTCCAGCTTCTTCTTCGCCGATGACTCATCGTACTTGCCGGACATCACCAGCAGCCGCTCCGCCTGCGCGCGCGTCACTTCTTCGACATCGGCCGGGCCTTTGCCTTTCAGGACTTCGATCGTCTCGATGATCTCGTTCGCGTTTCCGGCGGCGACGCCCAGTGGACGGTCCATGTCGGTGATGAGGGCTTCGACGCGGGTGCCGGAGCCTTCGGCCGCGGCAATGAGGCTTTGCGCGAGCGCTTTCGAGTCCTGATACTTCTGCATGAACGCCCCGCTGCCGGTCTTCACATCGAGGATGAGCGCCGATGCCCCCATCGCCAGCTTCTTCGACATGATCGACGCCGTGATCAGCGGCAGCGACTCGACCGTGCCGGTGACGTCGCGCAGCGCGTAGATCTTCTTGTCGGCTGGCGCGATCCCCTCGGTCGACGTCGAGATCACGCATCCCGCATCAGCGATCGCGCGCTCGAAGTCTTTTCGCGATAGCCGCGCGTTGAAGCGTGGGATCGCCTCCAGCTTGTCGAGCGTCCCGCCCGTGTGGCCGAGGCCGCGGCCGGAGAGCATGCCGATCTTGATGCCGCATGCCGCTACCCATGGCGAAAGAACGAGTGAGACCTTATCGCCGACGCCACCGGTCGAGTGCTTGTCGGCAATGAAGTCGTACTGGTCGCGCAGGT
>DASXRT010000186.1:0-13540 GCA_036506455.1 Thermoanaerobaculia bacterium | reverse complement strand
TTTTTCGCTCGCGTGTCGATTCAGCCGCCCGTCATTCGACGCGTTAGTAAGAGCAGGGCCCGAGAGCCCGGCTCAGCAAAAAAGAAAAAGGAGATTTTGACGATGCGATTCATGGTGATTGTGAAGGCCAACAAGGATTCTGAGGCGGGCGTT
Source organism: Thermoanaerobaculia bacterium (assembly GCA_036506455.1). Lineage (GTDB taxonomy): Bacteria > Acidobacteriota > Thermoanaerobaculia > Gp7-AA8 > Gp7-AA8 > DASVHS01. The sequence goes on along the minus strand of DASXRT010000186.1, from coordinate 13,387 downwards.
CTGCCGGACAAGAAGATCCTCACCGAGATGACGGCGTTCAATGAACAGTTGGTGAAAGCCGGCGTCATGCTCGCCGGGGAAGGGCTGCAGCCCAGCTCGAAGGGCGTGCGCGTCAGGTTCGAAGGGAAGAAGCGAACCGTCATCGACGGCCCGTTCAGCGAGACCAAAGAACTGATCGCCGGCTTCTGGCTGTGGCAGGTGAAGTCGAAGGAAGAGGCCATCGAGTGGCTCAAGCGCGCGCCCTTCCAGGAGGGAGAGCTGGAGATTCGCCAGGTCTTCGAGTCGGAGGACTTCGGCGACAACATGACGCCGGAGCTGAGAGAGAAAGAGGAGCGCATGCGCGCGCAGATGGCGAGGAAGCAGTAGATTGGAGCGCTCACTGGAGGAATCGATGGTTGCACCAAGTGGAAAAGTCGTCTGGACCGGTCGCGTGATTTCAATCCTGTCGTCTCTCCTCTTCATCTTCAGCGCGGTGATGAAGTTCATGGACGGCCCGGAAGTGACCAAATCATTTGCGCATCTGGGATTGCCGTTATCGATGATGGTGCCGCTCGGCATTCTCGAGCTGACGGTTGTCGTGATCTATCTGATTCCGCAGACCGCCGTCCTCGGCGCGATTCTCCTCACCGGATATGTCGGTGGCACAATCCTCACGTGCTGGCGCGTCGGTGATCCGTTCTACGTCAACATCGTCCTCGGAATCCTCATCTGGCTCGGCATTTATCTGCGGGAGAACCGTCTGCACCCAATCCTCCCGTTGCGAAGGCCGTAGAACATTGTTGTCCTTGCACTGACTCATTGAAGATGGTGTGATCGGTAGCCGTGACGGCTACCGACACACATCGCGCGATCGAGGCAGTCTGGAGGATCGAGTCGGCGCGGCTCATCGCCGGACTCGCGCGCATCGTGCGCGACGTCGGCCTCGCCGAGGAGCTCGCCCAGGATGCTCTCGTCGCGGCGCTCGAGCAGTGGCCGGAGTCGGGCGTGCCGGACAACCCGGGCGCATGGCTCATGGCGACGGCGAAGCATCGCGCCATCGATCAGCTTCGCCGCGGCAAGCTGCTCGAGCGCAAACACGAAGAGCTCGGGCGCGAGCTCGAGGCGCAGGAGATGGCCGTGCCGGATGTCGAGAGCGCGATGGATGATCACGTGGGCGACGACCTTCTGCGACTCATGTTCATCGCCTGTCATCCCGTTCTCTCCACCGAGTCGCGCGTTGCGCTCACGTTGCGCCTGCTCGGAGGCTTGACGACGGACGAGATCGCCCGTGCCTATCTCGTCGCCGAGCCGACGATCGCGCAGCGGATCGTTCGAGCCAAACGCACGCTGGCCGATGCGCACATCCCCTTCGAGCTTCCGCGCCGCGAGGAGCTCGACGCGCGTCTGTCGTCCGTGCTCGAGGTCATCTATCTCATCTTCAACGAGGGTTACTCGGCGACTGCCGGCGACGACTGGATTCGACCCGAGCTCTGTGAGGATGCGCTTCGCCTTGGCCGCATCCTCGCGGAGCTGATGCCGAACGAGTCAGAGGTTCACGGCCTCGTCGCGCTGATGGAAATCCAGGCATCGCGCTCGGCCGCGCGAATCGGACCGTCGGGAGAACCGGTTTTGTTGCTCGATCAGGATCGTGCCCGCTGGGATCAACTCCTCATCCATCGTGGCCTCGCCGCTCTCGATCGCGCCAGGGCGCTCGGCGGGACGCTCGGGCCATACGCGCTGCAGGCGTCGATCGCAGCGTGTCACGCGCGAGCGCGCACCGCGGCGGAGACGGATTGGCCTCGCATCGCGTCGCTTTACGAACAGCTCGCCGAGCTCACGCCCTCGCCCATCGTGGAATTGAATCGCGGCGTCGCGGTGGCGATGGCGTTCGGCGCCGCAGCAGGCCTCGAGATCGTCGACACGCTGACCTCAGAGCCGGCACTCAGGGGCTACCACCTTCTGCCAAGCGCGCGCGGCGAGCTCCTCGCAAAGCTCGGCCGCTTCGACGAGGCACATGAGGAGTTCGCGCGCGCGGCATCCCTGACGCGGAACGCGCGCCAGCGCGAGCTCCTCCTCAAACGCGCGGCGGAGTGTGTTGCACGATAGGCTCTCAGCGAACCTGGAACGTCGCGTCTCGCAGGACCGCATCCGCAGCCGAATAGTCTTTGAAGTTGCCCGCATTATCGACGAGCTCCACGAACGCCACGTGCCACTTTCCCCGTTCAGTAGCGCGCGAGACTGTGATGTGTCCGGCCCAGGTATTTTCGTCTCCCGATAAAGCTGCGGTGAATGGCAAACGCTCGCCTTTCGCCGACTCAGCGTAGCCCGCGATGCTGCCAATTCCGCAGTAATCGTCAGCGACCGTCAACGTGAAGATGACGGGAGTCTGTGAATTGCCTTCCACGTCAGCATCCTGCATCGTTACCGCGTTCAGAGTCGGGGGAACGGAATCGCATCGCTCACTGGAAAGCGATATTCGAGCGAACGAGAGCAGAGAGTGATCCCCGGAGATGGTCAGGCCTTTCCCGCCACGCGCCGTCAACTGTAGTTGTCCCACGTGCCACTGGCCGCATGCCACACAGGCCGGCACGGAAGCGCGACACGTCCAGATGAGAGCCGATTGCAGTGAGCACTGCAACGGGAGCTTCGCGCCACGAGAAACATACTCCAGCGTTCCGCTTACAGTCTCGATGTCCGAATTCGGCCGGAGCCGGACCAACAGGGCCGGGGCTCGACCAGCCGGCGCAGCGCGTGACTCGAACGATACTTGCTCGACGAGGCGGCTGACCTCGTCGTGTTCGACACCTGGCTCGAGCAACGGAGGTGGAATTACGCTCCTTTTCGGTTGCTCATCAATCGTGAGATTGTCCGAGGAAGGGCCACTCGTGGAGGTGCGTGGCCGCACAGGCGGATGCTCCGAAATGACGACGCCAGTATCCGGCGGCGTGATCACGCGCATCGGCGGTCTGCGGTCCTCACGTCCTTCCGAACGGATCCGAAAAACAAGAGCCGTCGCGAACACAATCGATAGCGTGACAAAGAACGCCGGGAGAAACGAAATCCGGATCTTGTTCATCGATTACGCATTTTCGCATCAGGTAAGGCAGACATGTTCTCCATCACCGTTGCTCCTCCCTGTGATCGGCGTCGGAAAGGGACTCCGTAACCAGCCGCGATACGGTGCTGACCTCGTCCTGAGTGCCGGGCTTCAGAAGCGCACGAAGCACGGGCGGAGAAACGAACGTCGTCAGGATCACCATCAGCGCGACTGAACTGTAAAGTCCCGCGGTGAGCAGCCCGGTCGACAAGCCGAGCTGCGCGAAGATCAAGCCGACCTCGCCGCGAGGCACCATCCCCACGCCGATGACGAGACGTCGCAGCGGCCGTCCCAACACAGCGAAGCCGGCAACGACTTTCCCGACGACGCCGACGAGCGTCAAGACGAGACCGATGAGGAGGAATGGACGCGAGCGAGGATCGAACGGATTCAATGTTCTCAAGTCGACCGCCGCGCCGACCATGACGAAAAAGATCGGGATGAAGAACTGCGCGACGCCGTGCACCTCGTGTTCGATGTCTTTCGCGCGATCCGTTCCGGCCAGCAGTACGCCGGCAGTGAACGCGCCGACGATCATTCCGGAGCCGACGAGATCGCCGAGCCACGCCAGCGCAAAGGCGATCATCATCGACGCGAAGAACACAGCCTTGCTGACGCGCAGCCGCGCCACGACCGAAATGATTCTCGGCGCCAGCATCGAGCCGATCAGCAATGCCAGAGCAATGAACAGGAAAGCGCTGATGAAGATCTTCGCGATCGCCCACGCCGTCAGCGTCTCGCCTGCCGCGATTCCCCCGACGATGGCGAGACAGACGAGCCCGAGAATGTCGTCGAGAACCGCGGCGCCGAGGATCACCTGCGATTCATTGCTCTTGAGATGGCCGAGATCCGAGAGTACTCGCGCAGTGATCCCGACGGATGTTGCAGTCAGAGCGGCACCGAGCAGGAAGGAGACCGTCGCCGGATATCCGAGCGCGCGGCCGACTGCGTAACCGCCAGCCAGAGGCAGTACAACGCCGGTGACAGCGACCGCTGCGGATGGCCCACCGACCGACAGCAGCCGGCGAATGTCCGTCTCCAATCCGATCAAGAACAGGAGAAGGACGACACCGAGCTCCGACAGCATGTGAAGCACCGGCGCCTGCGCATCGATGAGATGCAGACCCGATACGCCGATGACGACGCCGCCGATCATCTCCCCGAGAACCGCCGGCTGCCCGATTCGCTCCGCGATCTCTCCGAAGATTTTCGCCGCGGCGAAGATGGCGATGAGTGCGAGCAGGAATTGAGGAGCGGTCAAGAAGTCGTCCTCCACGAGAAACGGCGGCCCGACCGTTTCTGATTCGCCTGCGAGGACGGTTCCTCACACCCGCGGCGATTCTAAGCCTTGTGCCGGGTGGGCACGATCCTGTTGGATACTGGCGCCACGTACATCGGGATTGTTTCCCGCCGGCGCCGCGAAAAACTCGTTTCGCCATCTTCCGTATACTTCGCGATGACGGTGGAGGGAGAGATATGCCGCTGGACCTTCGCATCGAAGGGCTGTCGAAGACGTATCCCAATGATGTTCGCGCCCTGCAGAACGTGACGCTGACCGTCCCCACGGGAATGTTCGGGCTTATCGGGCCGAACGGGGCCGGTAAGTCGACGCTCATGCGCATCATCGCGACGCTTCAGGAGGCCGACACCGGCTCGATCACGCTCGGCACCATCGACGTTCTGCGACAAAAGAACGAAGTGCGCAAAATCCTCGGTTATCTGCCGCAGGAGTTCGGCGTCTACCCGCGGGTGTCCGCCGAGGCGTTGCTCGATCACTTTGCCATTCTCAAAGGGATCCATAAGAAGTCGGAGCGGAAAGAGGTCGTCTCCGCGCTCCTGCGACGCACGAATCTCTACGATGTGCGCAAACAAAACCTCGGCACATATTCAGGCGGCATGCGCCAGCGTTTCGGCATCGCCCAGGCGCTGTTGGGCAATCCGACGCTGATCATCGTCGATGAGCCGACGGCGGGACTCGATCCCGGGGAGCGTGTCCGCTTTCACAATCTCCTCGCCGAGATCGGCGAGAACGTCGTGGTGATCCTCTCCACGCACATCGTCGAAGACGTGAGCGATCTGTGCAGCCGCATGGCGATCATCTCCGGTGGACGAGTTCTGACCGAAGGGGAGCCGGCGCAGGCGATGCGCGCGATCGAGGGAAAGATCTGGCAGCGCGTCATTCCGAAAGAGCAGCTCGCTGACTACGAGCAGCAGCACGCTGTCATCTCGACGCGTCTCGTCGCCGGCAAGACTGTCGTACATGTGTTCTCCGAGGAGAGGCCGGACGCGTCGTTCGAGCCAGTACCGGCAAGCCTCGAAGACGTGTACTTCTCGACGCTGCACAAGGCTGCGTAATCATGGTCAACGCCATCTCTCGATTCGAGCTGCGTTATCACCTCAGGCAGCCGCTCTTTTACATCCTGACGGCGCTCTTCTTCCTCCTCACCTTCTCCGCCGTGACGAGCGATGCCGTGGTGATCGGCGGGGCCGTCGGCAACGTGAACCGCAATGCGCCCTACGTGATCATGCAGTTCCTGCTGGTGATGAGCGCGTTCGGCGTTCTGACCACGACCGCGTTTGTCGCCAACGCCGTGCATCGCGACTTCGAGCTCGGTACCGACGCGTTGTTCTTCAGCTCACCGATCCGGATGTGGCAATACCTGGCCGGCCGTTTTCTCGGGTCGTTCACGGTCGGCGTGATGGTCTATCTCGGCGTGGTGCTGGCCATCATGATCGGCAGCCTCATGCCATGGATCGATCACGAGCGGCTCGGCCCCTTCCTGCTGATGCCGTATCTGTTCTCCCTTTTTGTCATCGTCGTACCGACGCTCTTTCTCGTCGGCGCCATTTTCTTTTCGGTGGCCGCGCTGACGCGCAGCATGATGGCGACCTACTCGAGCGTCGTCGCATTCTTCGTCGCATATTTCATTTCCCGCGCGCTCATGCGCGACCTGGAGAACGAGCGGATCGCCAGTGTGCTCGACCCGCTCGGCATCACCGCATTCTTTCTTCAGACGCGTTACTGGACCGTCTTCCAGAAAAACACGCAGATCCTTCGGATGGATGGTCCGTTCCTGATGAATCGCCTTCTCTGGATCGCGGCCGGAGTGCTGATCCTCGGCATCACCTTCTGGAAATTCGATCCCACCAAGGCGATGAGGAAGGCGAGGAAGAAGAAATCGAAAGTCGCCGATCCTCAGGCGCTCGAGCCGGTCAGCACTGTCTCGTTTGCGCTTCCCAGGGTGTCGCAGACGTTCGGCCGATCGGCTTCGCTCCGCCAGTACCTTGCCACGACTCGGCTCGAGACGAAGAGTGTTCTCAAGAGCATCCCGTTCGTGATCATTCTGCTTCTCGGCGTCTTCAACATCTGGGGCAACTCGGTGGCACTCGGTCGCTCGTTCGGCACTCCGGTCTATCCGGTCACCGCGGCCATGGTCGACGTCATCAACAGCGGTTTCGGTCTGTTCGCGGTGATCATCGCGGCGTTCTACGCCGGCGACATCGTCTTTCGCGAACGGACATTGAGAGTGAACGAAGTCACGGACGCGATGCCGGTTCCGACCTGGGTCATGTGGGCGGCGAAGCTGACGGCGCTCGTGGTGATCGTGGTTGCATCGATCGCGGTAGCGATGCTGACGACCATGATCATCCAGACCGCGAAGGGGTACTACAACTACCAGCTCGATGTGTACGCGAAGGGGCTGGTGCTGGAGATCGCGCCCATCGTTCTCCTTCTGGCCGGCCTTTCATTCGTGCTGCAAACGCTGCTCAACAACAAATATCTCGGCTTCTTCGGAATGCTGCTGTACGTCGTGCTCGACAGCTCACTGTCGGCACTGAACTTCGAACATCGTCTCTATCAGTTTGCCAGCACGCCGCCCGGCGACTACTCCGACATGAACGGATGGGGGCATTTCGTCGTGCCGCGCATTGCGTTCTTCATCTATTGGACGCTTTTCATCGCCACATTCATCGTCGTCGGGCATCTGCTATGGGTTCGCGGAACCGACTCCGCATTCCGGCAGCGTCTGCGGGGCGCTCGAGAAAGACTGACCAGGCCGGCCGCCGCGGCGCTTGCGCTCTGCTTTCTCGCCTTCGTGGCGACCGGTTGCTACATCTACTACAACACGAACATCCTCAATCACTATCGAACGACGAAAGACGTCGAGCGTCTCCAGGCCGAGACGGAGAAAAAATACAAGAAGTTTCAGAATCTCCCCCAGCCGCGGATCACGGCCGTCAGAGCGGACGTCGATATCTATCCCGAGCGCCGAGCAGTCGACATTCGCGGCGTGTACACACTCGTGAACAAGACCGCGCGGCCGATCCCTGAGCTGCACGTGACGTACAACCCCGACCTTCCGACCGTTGACGTCAACGTTCCCGGCGCCAAACTGCGCAGTGATGACAAGCAGTCGGGTTATCGCATGTACACACTCGCGCAGCCGCTGGCGCCGGGGGCGACGATCGCGATGACCTTTCATACCGGCTACGCCAGCCATGGATTCGTCAATGGAGCATCGAATACGAATGTGGTCGAGAACGGGACGTTCATCAACAATTTCTCGTACTTCCCGCACCTCGGATATTCCGAGAATACCGGGCTGCAGGATCGCAACAAGAGGCGTAAGTACGGTCTCGCTCCGATCGAGCGGATGAAGCCCCAGAGCGATCTGCGGGCGCGGATGAATAACCAGATCTCACGTGAGGCGGATTGGATCGATCTCGACACCACCGTCAGCACATCGCCCGACCAGATCGCTCTCGCTCCCGGCTATCTGCAGCGAACCTGGACGACCAACGGCCGTCGCTACTTTCATTACAAGACGACGTCACCGATTCTCGCGTTCTGGTCTTATCTATCGGCGCGGTATGTGGTGAAGCGCGATTCCTGGAATGGCATCCCCATCGAGATCTACTACGACCCGAAGCACCCCTACAACGTCGATCGAATGATCGATGCCGTGAAGAAATCGCTCGACTACTACACTCGCAACTTCAGCCCGTATCAGCACAAGCAGATCCGCATCCTCGAGTTTCCTCGCTACGCGACATTTGCTCAGTCGTTCCCGAACACAATTCCGTTTTCCGAAGGGATCGGGTTCATCGCCGATCTGCGGGACAAGGAGAAAATCGATTACGTCTTCTACGTCACTGCCCACGAGGTGGCGCACCAGTGGTGGGCACATCAGGTCATCGGTGGCAACGTGCAGGGCTCGACCATGCTGGTCGAGACGATGGCGCAGTATTCCGCGCTCATGGTGATGGAGAAGGAGTACGGACGGGAGAAGATGGAGAGGTTTCTGCGCTATGAGCTCGATCGATATCTGCGCGACCGAGGCAGCGAGCTCGTGGCGGAGATGCCGCTATCTCAGGTCGAAAACCAGCCGTACATCCATTACCGCAAGGGGAGTCTGGTGATGTACGCGCTGCGCGACTACATCGGCGAGGAGAGAGTCAACGCCGCGCTCAGAAAATTCATCCACGATCACGCGTTCTCCGGGCCGCCCTACACGACCGCTGGTGAGCTGGTTCGCGACTTCCGCGAAGTCACGCCGCCCGAGTTTCAGAATGTGGTCACCGATCTGTTCGAGCGCATCATCCTCTACGACAACCAGACGCGCGAAGCGAGCGCGACGAAGCGGGCCGACGGGAAGTACGTCGTCAAGCTGACCGTCGCGTCGACGAAACTGCGCAGCGACGCAAAGGGAGAAGAGAAGCCGGTGCCGGTCGATGACTGGATCGACATCGGCGTGTTCGCCGCCGGCAAGAAAGAAAACCTCGGCAAACCTCTTTTCATGGAGAAACGTCGCATCACGAAACCGATCGAGACATTCGAGATCGTGGTGAGCGAGAAGCCGGCGCGCGCAGGAATCGATCCGTACCACAAGCTGATCGACCGCAATCCCAAGGACAACACGAAGGCGCTGTAAGAGTTACGTTCGGGCCGCGGCGCGGTGGTTCGTGACGTCGACATAGACCTCGGCCACGTAAGGTGACGCCGCGCGAAGCTGATGGTCGAGATCGTCCATCGCGCGAGTGAGCTCATCGATGGTCAGCTTCGAAGATGGATGCACCTTCGCGGCAACAATGACTTCTTCGGGTCCTGTGTAGACGGCCTGAAGATGGAGGATCTCGTCGATCGCGGAGGACTGGGCCAGAATCGACTGTAACTTCTCGAGCTGTTCTCGAGGCAGCGAACGACCGACGAGAAAATCGGCCAGCGGCCGCGCCACTACGAAAGCGGTGATCGCCAGCAGGATGCCGATCAGCAGAGAGGCAGTAGCGTCGGGCATGCTGTTGCCGGTGATCCTGCTGACGAGAAGACCAGCCGCGGCCAAGGCCAGTCCGATCAGCGCGGCGCTGTCTTCGATCACGATCGCACGCACGATCGGGTCGCTCGCACGCAGCAGGTGGTGCCATACCGGCCGTCCTTGTTCACGCGCCTGACGGCGCGCCTGCCGCATGCTCTGCAGCCACGAAGTTCCCTCGGCGAGGAAAGAAATGATGAGTACGATCCACGCCGATAGAGTGCTGCGCATCGACCCGCCTGATTCAAACTCTCTGATCGCCAGCGCGATCGACAGGCATCCGCCGATCAGAAATGATCCGATCGCCGCCATCAACGCCCAGAGAAAACCCTCCCGTCCATGGCCGATCGGATGCAAATCGTCGGCGGGCCGGCGCGCGCGTCTCAGGGAAACGGCCAGCAATATCTCGTTCAATGTGTCGGCGAGCGAATGCGCCGCCTCGGCCAGCATGGCCGTCGATCCCGAGAGCACGCCGGCGATGAGTTTCGCTACGGCGATGACGAGATTCGCCAGCAGCGCGATCACAATCGTGCGGATACTGTCGCTTCGCTCCGCACTCTGCAGAGCAGCGCGGGAACGACGCTGCGGCAAACTGTGCAACACGCGGAACCGACTCTACTGCAACGGTCCTAGAATGGCGCGCATGAAAAAAAATCTGATCGCCAAGGCGTCAACGACCATCGAGGCACCCGCCGCCAGGGTCTGGGATGCGCTCGTGAATCCCGCGATGATCAAACAATACATGTTCGGGACGACTGTCGTGTCGGATTGGAAAAAGGGAAACCCGATCACCTGGAAGGGAGAGTGGCAGGGAAAGAAGTATGAGGACAAAGGAGTGATTCTCGCAATCGAGCCGCAGCGCGTCCTCAAGTACAGCCACTTCAGTCCTCTTTCAGGCCAAGCGGATGCTCCGGAGAACTACCACACCGTCACGATCGAGCTGTCGGGCAAAGGACCGCAAACAGTCATTGCGCTGTCGCAGGACAACAATGAGACTGAAGAGGCGCAGAAGCACTCCCAGAAGAACTGGGAAACGATGCTCGCGGGATTGAAGAAGTTGCTGGAGACGCGACCGACTTGAACAGCGCGATCGCCGACAACGCGACGCGCGCTTCGGCCGCGACCAGGCGATCCTCACCGTCGCGCAACGTGCGCTGGGCATCGAGGACAGCCAGGAAGCTGTCGAGTCCTGCGCGGTACCGCGCATCGGCGAGATCGACCGCGAGCCGCTCCGCCGCGACCGCGTCGCCGAGTCGCGCGCGTTCCTGCTGATCGCGACCGTAACTCGAAAGCGAGTCTTCAACATCCTCGAGCGCGCGCAGAATCGTCTGCTCGAATGCGGCGTCAGCCTGATCGCGCCGCGCGCGCTGCGCTTCGATCTGCGACAACACGCGTCCTCCCGTCAGCAGAGGCCATCGCAACGCCGGCCCGAATGACCTGTAGCGGTTCGACGAATCGGTGAGGTCCGACACAGAGTCGCTCCGATGACCGAAGGCGCCGAAGAGCGCAATGCGAGGATAGAGATCGGCTCGAACGACGTCGATGCGCGCGGTCGCGGCGGCCAATTCGCGCTCGGCGCGACGAACGTCGGGACGGTTGGCGATCAACTGCGCAGGAGATCCGACCGGCACGTCACTCGAAAGAACGGGAATCGGCGCATGGACGGCGAGACGCTCCCGCAACGCGCCGGCTTGACGGCCGGTGAGCACAGCCAGGCGATGGATCGCCGCCACCGCCGCGTATTCGAGCGAAGGTCGCGCGGCCGTCGTGTCCTCGAGCAACGCCTGGCTGCGCGCGACATCGAGGTCGTTGGTCAGACCGGCCTGCTGGCGCGCGCGGACAATGTCGCGGGTCGCGCGCAATGTCTCGATGCGCGCGTCGAGAACATCGAGGCGACGTTGGGCTCCGCGCAGCTCGATGTAATCCCGTGCCACTTCTGCCACGAGCGTGATCTCGACGTCGCGCCGCGCTTCGCCGGCCGCCTCGACCTGTGCGATCGCCGCCTCGACGTCGCGGCGGATGCCGCCGAACAGATCGAGCTCCCACGAAGCATCGAACCCGACGTCGTAGAGGTCCTGGGGATGACCAGCGAAGGCGACGGCTGCGCCATCCAACTGTGGCTTGGCGCGAGCCGCGGTGATTCCACGCGCTGCGCGGGCCTCGCGCACCCGCGCGGCCGCTGCACGAAGATCGAGATTGCCGGCGAGGGCGTCATGAATCAGGTCATCGAGAACGGCATCGCCGAACGCAGACCACCACCGCCCGCCCACGACGGGTTGTTCGTTGACTCCGTTCGGAATGTCCCGCCACTGCGGCGGAGCGCTCACCGGCGGCGTTCGATAAGGCGAACCGAGACAGCCGGTGAGAAACAGCGTCAGAAGCGCGAGTGTGGAAGTTCTCACGATTGCCCCTTCGCTGCGTCGATGAAGACGTCCATCTGCTGGCCGACGAAAAATCGCGCGTCGGGCCGCTCCAGTTTGTAGAGGACCTGCAGCACGCGCGTGTCGACACGCTCGGCGCTGTCGCCGGTCAGAGCGCGCTTCGGCACGACGAGCGGCTCGAAGCGAACGAATCGAAGCGGCGTGCGCACCGATCCGTCGCCGCGCAGCGTGGCGATGGCATTCGCATCGGCGCGGACATAACCGGCCTCGTGCTCGTCGACGTCGACGCGCACAAACAGCGGCTCGACTGCACCCACGATGATCAGAGGCTCCGCCGTGATGCCGGCAGCGGCGAACTCACCCGATCGAACATTGACCTTGAGGACCGTGCCGGTGATCGGTGAACGGACGACGCTGCGGTCGATCTCGACCTGCGCGCGCTGTCGCGCCGCTTCCGCAGCTTTCACTTGCGCCTGCGCCTGAGCGAGGCGCGCCTTTGCCGTCGCCACTGCGTGGGAACGCCGCTGGAGGTCGTCTTCGCTGATGGCACGCTTGTCGCGCACCGCGAGCACGAGCTCGAGCTGCTGCTGCTCGTCGGCGAGCGCTGCTTCGGCTACGCCGACGCCACTCCGCGCGACATCGAGTGCCGCCTCTGCATCATCGAGCGCCGCGAGCAGATGCCGTGTCTCGAGCCGGAACAGCGGCGAGCCCGCGCGAACCCGGTCGCCCGCGCGCACCAGCACTTCGTCGATGACGCCGGAGAGATGCGAGCCGATGCGGATGCTCTCGCTGCTCGGCTCGATCAGCCCGACCGCCGCGACTGTGTGCCGGAATTGTGATGACGGAGGAGGCGCCGGCGGTTTCGCGACCGTGCGTCTCGGCTGCATGCGTGCTACGGCAACGGCGGCGAGCACCGCGGTGATGATCGCCACGATCGGAAGAAATGCGATTCGTCGTTTCATGAGACCTTCCTTGCGGCCGCGTGTTCTTCAATGCGCAGGATGCGGCCATCGTCCATGTGCGCGACGCGATGTGCGAAACGGAGCATGCGCGTGTCGTGTGTGACGACGACGACCGCGCGATCAGGACTGAGAGCGTGCGTGGCGAGCAGGTTCATGACCGCGTCGCCGGTCTTGTGATCGAGCGCCGCGGTCGGCTCGTCGCAGATCACGAGCTTCGGCTCGTGCACCAGCGCGCGCGCCAGCGCCACGCGTTGTTGCTGGCCACCCGACAGCTCCGACGGCAGCGCTGGCAGGCGTTCGCCGAGACCAACCGTTGCCAGCAGTGCGGCGGCCCGCTTTTCCGCCTCTTTGCGCCGTACACCAGCGGCGATCAACGGCACCGCCACGTTCTCGACCGCCGTCAACGGAGGCAGCAGGTTGTATTGCTGGAAGAGGAAACCGACGTTCCGCCGGCGGAACGTGAGCTTCGCCGAGTTGGAGAGCCTCCTCATGTCGGAGTCGAGCACGTGCAGCGAGCCTTCATCGAGATCGAGCAGTCCAGCCACGACCGACAACAGCGTCGTTTTCCCCGAACCGCTCGGGCCGACGATGAACGTCAGCTCACCGAATCGCGCCTCGAAGTCCGTCTCGCGCAACGCTTCGATGCGCGTCTCGCCG
>DASXRT010000185.1:0-6933 GCA_036506455.1 Thermoanaerobaculia bacterium | reverse complement strand
GCCGTGGACGTGACGCCGTCGACCGTGCCTCTGCATTCGTGCGAGACGCGCGCGGTGCCTGTGAATCTGCCGGCGGGCTGGGGCGGAATCGAAGGATCGCTCCCAACGACTGCCACGCCAGCTCCGTTACTTCTCCTGACTGGTGCATTGCTGATGGTGATCGCGGGTGGATGGAGGCTCGTATGCGCGCTCAAATGATTCTGATCTCATCGATGGCGGTCTTCGGTTTCATGCTTTTCGGCGAGGGCGGCTACATCTACGCGAAAGCGAAGCTCGCGCAGGTGCTGCTCGACGACGCCTGGGTGCGCACGCTTCACGGCGAGCAGCACGCCAGGCCGTGGCGCTGGGCCGACACCTGGCCGGTGGCGAAGATCGAGTTTCCGCGTCAGCATCAGACGTTCATCGTGCTCTCCGGCGCAAGCGGACGGACGATGGCGTTCGGTCCCGGTCACATCGATGGCACGGCCGCGCCGGGGGAGTTCGGCAACTGCGTGATCTCCGCACATCGCGACACGCAGTTCGCGGTATTGCACGACATCGACATCGGCGACGAGATCGCCGTCGAGACGCGCTCCGGCGCGACGGTACGCTATCGCGTGCGCAGCATCCGCGTTGTCAGGCAACGCGACACGACGGTTCTGCGCGACAGCGGCGATCGCCGGTTGACGCTCGTGACGTGCTACCCGTTCAAGGCCGTGCGGCCGGGAGGGGATTTGCGGTATGCGGTGGTGGCGACGGCGGTGTGAAAGGGGTCTATCTTCTTCCTAGTGCGCTACGAGGACACCGTTTCGGTGCGAGTTGCTCGCGCCGACTACTTCCAACGAGCCGGTTTCGCACCCGATGGCGGCTACAGCGATCGCTGGGTGAAGTTGAAGTTCGGTCCATTCCGGCTCGCGTTTCCAAACACCGCCGCGCGCGTTCGCGCGGTCAAGCTGCACGACATCCATCATCTCTTGACCGAATACGACACGACCTGGACAGGTGAAGCGGAAATCGCCGCCTGGGAGCTCGCGTCGGGTTGCGCGCGGCACTACGCGGCGTGGGTCCTCAATCTCGCGGCGATGGCGATCGGGCTCGTCATCGCTCCGAAGCGCACACTCAACGCATTTGCGCGCGGCCGGAGAAGCGGGAATCTCTATCGGACTCCGTTCACCGAAACTCTGCTCGACAAATCGGTTGGCGACCTGCGTCGGGAACTGTGTATCATTCCCGGCTCATGATCATCGGCGCGCATTCGATCGTCTACAGTACGAATCCCGAGGCCGACCGAGCGTTCCTGCGCGACGTGCTCAAATTTCCCAGCGTCGACGTCGGCGAGGGTTGGCTGATCTTTGGTCTGCCGCCGTCGGAAGTCGCCGTGCATCCATCGGATGAGAACGACGTGCACGAGTTCTATCTGATGTGCGACGACGTCGAGGCCTTCATCGCCGACATGAAGAAGCGGAACGTCGTCTGCGGTCCGATCCACAATCAAGGCTGGGGTCTGCTCACGCAAGTCGTCCTGCCGGGCGGCGGGAAGCTCGGCGTTTATCAGCCGAGGCATGCGCGGCCGAAGGCGATGAGTGCGGCCAAAGCGGCGAAGAAGAGATAAGGCGGCGGCGAGCCGCCGCACTCCAAGGCGTGCTACGCTCGCCGCGACTTTGCGGAAAATCGTCCCGCTTCTCGGTATCGCCACATTCTTCGCAGCCTGGCAGATCGCAGTATCGACGACGCACGCGACGCTCGTTCCCGGACCGCTCGCGGCTCTCCTTGCCATTGGAGAGCTGGCCCGGCGCGGACTGTTGCTGAAGTACATCGTCGCTTCGCTGTTCCGCGTGACGTGGGGTTATTTCGGTGCGGTCATCATCGGAATTCCCGCCGGCATCGCGCTCGGTCTGTCGCGCCGCGGCGAGCTGGCGGTGAATCCATTCGTGCAGATCCTGCGGCCGATCTCGCCTCTGGCGTGGATCCCGATCGCCATACTCTGGTTCGGCGTCGGCGATCTCTCAGCGATCTTCCTCATCTTCCTGGCGTCGCTGTTTCCGCTGATGGTGACGGCGATGCACGCGGTACACAACATCGAGATCGTGCATCTGCGTGCGGGCTCGAACTTCGGCCTGACTCGCGGACAGCTCATTCGCACAGTGATCGTGCCGGCCATCCTCCCCCAGCTCATCATCGGCATGCGCATCGCCCTCGGCATCGCCTGGCTGGTAGTCGTGGCCGCGGAAATGATCGCGGTCAACTCCGGACTCGGGTTTCTCATCATCGACGCGCGCAATGCCGGCAATCGCTACGACCTCGTCGTGGCCGGAATGATGCTCATCGGCGCGATCGGGGTCATCCTCGATCTGATCATGCGTCTGATGGAGCGCCTCGACTTCGTCCGCTGGGGTTACGCCGAGCAGTGAGCAAAGTCGAATTTCGCGGCGTTGTGAAAAACTTCGGCGCCGTCGAGGTGCTGCACGGCATCGACCTCTCCGTCCGCGAAGGTGAGCTCGTCTGCATCCTCGGCCCATCCGGTTGCGGAAAGTCGACGCTGTTGAACATCGTCGCCGGCTTCATCAGTCCGACAGAAGGCGATGTCACGATCGATGCCGTGCCGGTCACCGGTCCCGATCCGCGGAGAATCTTCGTCTTTCAGGAGCGCGGCGTCTTTCCGTGGCTGAACGTCGAGCAGAACATCGGCTTCGGTCTGTTCCGCCTGCGCGACGGCGAGAAGCACGAGCGCATCGCGCGCTACGTGCAGCTCGTGGGACTACAGGGTTTCGAGAAGGCGTATCCGAGCGAGCTGTCCGGTGGAATGAAGCAGCGACTCGAAGTCGCGCGCGCGCTGGCGGTGAATCCCGATGTGCTCTATCTCGATGAGCCGTTCGGCGCGCTCGACTCGATCACGCGACTGCAGATGCGCCGCGAGCTGCTGCGCATCTGGCAGGCGGAGAGGAAGACGATTCTCTTCGTCACACATGACATCGAGGAGTCGGTGCAGCTTGCCGATCGCGTCGTGGTCATGTCGCAACGCCCGGCACGCATCCGCCGCATCATCGAGGTGGACATCCCGCACCCGCGAGACCTCAGCTCGGCGCGATACATTCAGATCCGCGATCAACTCTTCGCCGAGATCGGACTGGCGCATCAGGTATGAAGAAGCTCATTCCGCCGGTCATCACAGGCATCGCTCTGCTCACGATCTGGTATCTCGCCGTGCGCATCAGCGGGACGAACATCTTTCCATCGCCCGCCGAGGTGGCTCGAGCGGTCGTGTCGCTATCGGAGAAGAGTCTTCTCTGGTCGTACATCCGCGACTCGCTGTTTCGCGTCGCAGTCGGATATTTCATCGCCGTGATCATCGGCATTCCTCTCGGCATGCTGTTCGGCTGGTATGCGTCGGTGGGACGAGCGATGAATCCTGTCGTGCAGATGCTCCGGCCGATCTCGCCGCTGGCGTGGATGCCACTCGCGGTGATCTGGTTCGGCGTCTCGAACGTCGCCCCGATGTTTCTCATCTTCCTGGCATCTCTCTTTCCGATCATCGTGGCCACGATGAACGGCGTGCGCAACGTGCCGCCGATGTTCCTGCAGGCCGGCCGCAATTTCGGATTGAGCGGACCGCAGCTCCTGCGCCGGGTAGTCTTTCCCGCGGTGCTTCCGCAGATCCTGGCCTCTCTGCGCATCGCCTTCGGCGTGGCCTGGGTCGTTCTCGTCGCCTCGGAGATGATCGCGGTCGACTCCGGTCTTGGATATCTGATCATCGACGCGCGCAACGCGGGGAAGCGGTATGACCTGGTGGTCGCGGGAATGCTGCTCATCGGAGTGATCGGACTGGCGCTCGACAGCGGATTCAGACAGCTTGGGCATCATACGAACGTATGACATACGTCATACGTATGTAATACAATCTCATTCATGTTGAGTGTTCGCCTTGATCCAGAGACGCGCAAGCTCCTCGTTCAGCTTGCGAGAAAACACAAGGTTTCCCGCTCCGAGCTCGTCAGAAGAGGGCTGCACCTCCTCGCCGAGCAGGATCGGACTTCACGCGAAACCGAGCCGTTCAATGCGATCCGGCATCTCATCGGCCGTGTCGACGGTGGAGCGAAAAATTTATCAGAACGCACCGGGGCGCGATTTCGCGAACTCTTGTCCCGCAAGCGAAGCTCGCGGTGATTCTTGTTGACGCTGGCCCGCTCATCGCTCTGATTCACGCTGATGACGTCCATCACCAACGTTGTCGGGAGGTACTCGCCTCGCTTCGCGAACCGATGATGACGGTCTGGCCCGCTGTGACCGAGGCGATGTATCTGCTCGGATTTTCAGCCGTCGCTCAGGATACGTTGTGGGAGATTCTGGAGAGCGATGCGCTATCCATTGCCGATTTGGGCGAAAGCGACTATCCCCGCATGCGGGAGCTGATGAAGAAATACCAGGACTTGCCGATGGATCTTGCCGCCGCAGCATTGGTACGAGTGGCGGAGCGTGAGAGTATTCGCCGCATCTTTACCATCGACCGGCGTGATTTCGAGATTTATCGCCCACACGGCATCCGCCGTTTCGAGATCCTGCCGTGACTTGCTAACAAAGGAGGTGGTCCCTCTGAAGATAATCGTCGCCGGTGCCGGAGCGTGGCTGGCCATCATCACGGCCGCGCATCTGTCGCTGAACGTCGATTGGAACGTGCTGCTCAACGATCGGTTGCCGATCAACAAGCGCAAGCTCAACGTCGCCTACATTCCGGTGACGTGACACCTGGCCTGCCCGGTCACCGACTACATCGCCTCGCATTCGACGTCCGGACATCAGTTCATTCCGCGCATGTTCCAAGGCTTCCCGGAGATCAAGGAAGCGCTGATGTCGAACAAGATGCAGGCGGGATTCATGGTCGCGCCGATGGCCATCGCCCTGCGGGCTCAGGGCGTTCCAATCAAGATCGTCTACCTCGGACACCGCTACGGAAGTGCGGTCGTGGTGGCGAAAAACGGTCCGATCCGCACGTTCGCGGATCTGCGGGGGAGGACCATCGCCATCCCCAGCCGCTACTCCGATGAGCGGCTCATCGTCTTCAAGGCGCTCAAGCAGCATGGCATGAGCGCGAAGGACATCAGGATGGTGGAGATGGCACCGCCCGATGTCGCCGGGGCGCTCGCCGCGGATGCCATCGATGCGTTTTCGATGGGCGAGCCGTATCCGTCGCAAGCGGAAATGGCAGGTTTTGGCCGCATTCTCTTTCACGCGCGCGAGTACTGGCCTGATTACATCTCCTGTGTGCTCGTCGTGCGGCAGGACATCATCGATCATCGCCCCGATGCGGTACAGGTCCTCGTCGACGGAATCGCGAGATCGGGTCTCTGGCTCGATAACCCGCCGCGGCGGCAAGTGCGCCGCGAGCACGCGGCCGATTTCGTCGGGCGCTATTACTATCGACAGAACCCCGCTCTGCTGCGTTGGGCTCTCACGAAGCCCCTCGATCGAGTCCTGTATCAGCCGCTCACGCCTCGGCGAGGAGACTTCGAGCTGATCGTCAGTCTCATGCGCGAGACGGGTGTTCTCGATCGTCCGATAGCCTTCGAGGAATACGTCGACACGCGATTCGCCGAGGGGGCCAGGCATGAGACGGAGTGGCGGTACGAGCCGGGGGATGCGACCGCGCAGTAGGCCACGTTCTTGCTGTGTCCGCTCTCATGAGGATACTTGCCATCGTTACCGCGGCGTTCCTTGTCGCTTGCACTCAGGAGAAAACAACGACGAACGCCACGGTCGGAGACACGACTACAGTGCAGACCAGCACGACGACCCAGACGACCACCGTACCGGTCATCGACACCACCGCGACCGCAGAAGCCAAACAGGACGCCAAAGAGGCGGTGAGGGATGCGAAGGCTGCCGCAGGCGAAGCGGTGCAGAAGACCGGGACGGCGCTGGAGAAAGCCGGCAAGCGGCTGAAGAAGTCGTCACAGAAGCACTAAGCCTTGGAGTGCGGCAGCAAGCCGCCGCACTCCAAAAGGGCGTCGAACTGCTCGAGCGTCATCTGCTCCGCGCGGATGCTTTCATCGAGGCCTGCATCATGGATCGCGCGCAAGACTTCTTCGCGCGGCCACGCGGTGAGGTTGTTGATCAGCTTCTTGCGGCGCATGCGGAACGACGCGCTGATCAGATCGATGAGCGCGTCGCGATCGGATGAGTAGACAGGCGGTCGCGGATCGAGCACGACGACCGCGCTGTCGACCTTCGGCGGCGGGTAGAAGGAACGCGAGCCGAGAGTCATGAGAATGCGTGCGGAGGCGAACATCGCAGTGTAGAGCGTGAGGAATCCGTATTGCTCGTCTCCCGGTTTCGCCACGAGCCGTTGCGCGACCTCTTTCTGCAGCATGAAGACGGCGCGGCGGCAATTCGGATCCGCGATGACGCGCCGGAGAATCGGAGTGCCGACGTTGTAGGGAAGATTGCCGACGGCGCGAAAGGGCTTGCTCGGGAACGCCGCTTCGAGCGCGTCTTCGTTGCGCACTTCGATCGGCAACCGCTGCAATCGCGCCGCGAGATCGGGATCGATCTCGATCGCGACGATCTCGTTGGGAAGCTCGACGAGCTTCTCCGTGAGCACGCCTTCGCCCGGCCCGATCTCGACGATCACCTCACCCGGCTGCGGCTCGATCGCGGCGACGATTCTTTCCACCGCGCCGCGGTTGCGGAGAAAGTTTTGCCCCCATTTTTTCTTCGGCCGCACGCCCGCAGTTTAGACTGATGACTGACATGGACCAGACCACCGTTCAGGCCGGAATCGCCGCCGCGCACGAGACGATCGCCCGTTTGCGCACCGAAATCGCCCGCGTCGTCGTCGGCCAGCAGGAGATCGTCGATCGACTCGTCATCGCCTTGCTGGTGCGAGGGCACGTCCTCATCGAAGGTCTTCCCGGCCTCGCCAAGACGCTTCTCGTCAAGACCCTCGCGGCCGCGATTCAC
>DASXRT010000184.1:0-5693 GCA_036506455.1 Thermoanaerobaculia bacterium | reverse complement strand
CTCTTCGGTGCAGTAGCACCGATAGACAGCCTCTCGCGTCATCAGCTCGGATGCGAAGCGATGATAGATCTCGGTACGCTCGGACTGGCGATATGGCGTGTGCGGGCCGCCGATGTCGGGACCTTCATCCCACGACGTGCGCAGCCAGCGCAGGTCCTCGAGCACCATCTCCTCCGACTCGCGTGTCGAGCGCGCCTGATCCGTGTCTTCGACGCGGATGACAAACGCTCCGCCGTGATGCCTGGCGAACAGCCAGTTGAAGATCGCCGTGCGCGCACCGCCGACGTGCAGGTGTCCCGTTGGCGAAGGAGCGAAGCGAACGCGGATGGAGGACGTCATCCTGAGCGAAGCGAAGGATCTCAAGATGCGATGATCGTCGCAACTGGAGATCCTTCACCGTCTGTGCGGCTCAGGATGACGTGATCTCGAGCGCGACGATCGCCATCGCACAGATCCCCTCGCCTCGTCCGATGAAGCCGAGGTGATCGGTCGACGTGGCTTTGACGTTGACGTGACCGCGGGGGAGATTCAGCAGTTTGGCGATGGCGGCGGCGATCGCTTCGCGGCGCGGCGCGATGCGCGGCTTCTCGGCGATGATCGTGATGTCGATGTTGACGATCTCCGCATTCATCTCGTCGGTGATCGTCTTCGCCTCACGCACGAAGCGGCTCGAATCGACATCCTTCCACTTCGGATCATCCGAGGGAAAGTATTGACCGATGTCGCCCGCGCCCGCGGCGCCGAGGAGCGCGTCGGTGACGGCGTGGAGGACGACGTCGGCATCAGAGTGGCCCGACAAGCCGCCATTCTCGGAGATGCGCACGCCGCCGAGGATCAAGGGACGCGACTCGTCGAACGGATGAACGTCGATGCCCTGGCCGATTCTGATCATGATGCCCCCCAACGCGCGTAAATTGCCTCGGCCATCGCCAGATCGTCGGGGCGTGTGATCTTGAAGTTGATCGAGTCGCCGGGAACGACTTTCACTTTGACACCGTACCGAGCCGCGAGTCCCGCTTCATCGGTGCTCTCGTCTCCTTCGCGTTCCGCGCGCGCGAGCGTGTCGCGGAGAACGTCATAGCGGAAGCACTGCGGAGTCTGGGCCATGACCAGCGAGCTGCGATCGAGAGTGAGATCGACGAGATCGTCGCGCGTCGTGTGAATCGTATCGGTCACACGCATCGCCGGGAGCGCGGCACCGAACTCGGCAGCGGCGTCGAGCGCCGCGCGAAACGTCGCATCGGCAAAGAACGGCCGCACGGCATCGTGCACCGCCACCAGATCGAACTCATCGCCTGTGGCGCGAAAGGCATTGATCACCGATCGCTGGCGCGTTTCGCCGCCCGCGACGAACATCACGCGATCGCCGGCGCTCTGCGACACGACGGCGAGCAACTCTTCGCTGACGGGCACGACGATGCGCAGGACGTCTTCGTGAAACAGGAAACGCTCGACGACATGCTGAATGATCGGCTTGCCGGCGAGAGGTTGAAACTGCTTCGGAATCTCGCCACCGAAACGCGAGCCGCTCCCGGCAGCGGGCACGATGACGAGAATGCGGGCCATTACACGGCCATGATGTCTTGTTCTTTGTGCTTCAGCACCGACGCCACTTCATCGATGTGCTTGTCGGTCAATTTCTGAATCTGATCGAGGGCGTGCTTCTCGTCATCCTCGGAGATCTCATGACTCTTGAGCATCTTCTTCAGCTTGTCGTTGCCGTCGCGGCGGACCTGGCGGATCGCCGTGCGAGCCTCTTCGGCGACCTGATGCGCGCGCTTCACCAGCTCCTTGCGGCGTTCCTCGGTGAGCTGAGGAATCGGGATGCGCACGACCTTTCCGTCCGTCGACGGATTGAGGCCCAGGTCCGAGTTGCGGATGGTCTTCTCGATGACCGAGACCATCGATTTGTCCCACGGCTCGGCGACGATCAGCGACGGCTCCGGAACTTTCAGGCTGGCGACCTGCGCGATCGGCGTCGCCGTTCCGTAATACTCGACGGTGATGCCGTCGAGCATGGCCACATTCGCGCGGCCGGTGCGCAGAGTCTTGAACTCGCGATGCAGCGCTTCGATGGCGCCATGCATGCGGTGCTGAACGTCGTTGATCACATCCTTGATCATTATGCAGCCTCGTCTGAAACGATCGACCCGACGTCTTCGCCCATCAGCGCCCGCTTGATATTTCCTTTCACCTTCATCGAGAAGATGTAAATCGGAATCGAGCTGTTGCGCGCGAGATCAATCGCTGAGGCGTCCATGACCTGAAGGCGGTCGGCGAGCACGCGTTGATACGTGACGTGAGGTAACCGTTTCGCGTTTGGATCCTTCCGAGGATCGGCGGTGTAGATGCCGTCGACCTGCGTCGCTTTGAAAATGATGTCGCACTTGAGCTCACTGGCACGCAAAGCCGCGGCGGAGTCCGTGGTGAAAAATGGATTGCCCGTGCCGGCGGCGCAGATGACGACACGCCCTTTCTCGAGATGGCGGATGGCGCGGCGACGGATGAACGGCTCCGCGACTTCCGACATCGTGATCGCCGTCATGACGCGCGTGTAGACGCCGCGGCGCTCGAGCGCATCCTGCAACGCGATGGCGTTGATGACGGTGGCCAGCATTCCCATGTGATCGCCGGCCACGCGATCGATTCCCTCGGTGGCGGCGGTGACGCCACGGAAGATGTTCCCGCCACCGATCACGATCGCGATCTGAACGTGCATCTGCTGCAGTTCGCCGAGCTCGTCGGCAATGTCCGCGAGCGTCTCGGCGTCGATACCGCTGCGGCGGTCGCCCATGAGGGCTTCGCCGGACAGCTTCAGGAGGATGCGGTGATACTTCGGCTCGGGCATGTCGAAACGGTTTATACAATGAGACGATGAACTACGTCACGCTCGGGCACACTGGCCTGAAGGTTTCCCGTCTCTGCCTCGGCACGATGACCTACGGGACGCCCGAGTGGCGGCCGTGGGTCCTGTCGGAGCAGGAGAGCCGTCCGTTCATCAGCGAGGCCCTCGAAGCCGGGATCAATTTCTTCGATACCGCCGATATGTACTCTCGCGGCGTGAGCGAAGAAGTGGTCGGCCGCGCTCTTCGTGACTTCGCCAAACGCGATGAGGTTGTGATCGCGACGAAGGTCTTCTTCCCAGTCGGCGAAAAAGCTCCGAATGATCGCGGTCTGTCGCGCAAGCACATCATGCAGGCGATCGACAACTCACTTCTCCGGTTGGGTACCGACTATGTCGATGTGTATCAGATCCATCGCTGGGACTACGACACGCCCATCGAGGAGACGATCGAAGCGCTGCACGACGTCGTGAAGAGCGGAAAGGCCCGGTACATCGGCGCCTCGAGCATGCACGCTTACCAGTTCGCGAAGGCTTTGCATGTCGCCGAGCGTCACGGCTGGACGCGATTCGTCTCGATGCAGAACCACTACAACCTCGTCTACCGCGAAGAAGAGCGGGAGATGATTCCGCTGTGCATGGAGGAAGGCATCGGCATCATTCCGTGGAGCCCGCTGGCGCGCGGATTTCTCGCCGGCAATCGCACGAAAAAAGAGTGGGGCGAGACGATCCGCGCGAAGACCGACGACTACAGCCAGCGACTCTACTATCAGGATTCAGATTTCGAGATCGTCGAGCGCGTCGTGGAGCTGGCGCACAAGAAAGACGTCGAGCCGATTCAGATCGCGTTGGCCTGGCTGCTCAGCAAGCCGTACGTCACCGCTCCGATCGTCGGCGTGAGCAAGGCGGGACAGCTTCAGTCACTGCTCCGCGCGTTCGACGTTCAGCTCGATACAAACGACTTGAAGTATCTCGAGGAGTGCTACAAACCGCACGTGCCGCAGGAATACAAATAGGAGTGCGGCGGCGAGCCGCCGCACTCCATCACTTCATGTAGCTCGCCACTTCCGCGGCGAAATCATCCTGCTTCTTTTCGATCCCCTCACCGAGCTTGTAGCGCGTGAAACGAGTCACGACGTACTTGCAACCCGCTTCCTTCCCCTGCTTTTCGAGGTACTGCGTCACCGTCGATTTGTCGTCGCGGATGTACGGCTGCTCGAGCAGGCAGGCCTCGCCGTAAAACTTCTCCATCTTTCCGGTGACCATCTTCTCCACGATGTTCTCCGGCTTGCCCGACTTGATGGCCTGCTCGCGCGCGATCTCGCGCTCGGTGTCGAGGTCCTTCTTCGTCACGTCGTTGCGGCTGAGGAACCGCGGCTCGGCGGCGGCGATGTGCATGGCGATGTCTTTCGCCACTGTGCCGACCTTGTCGCCCACGACCTCGACAATCACACCGATCTTGCCGCCGCCGTGAATGTATGAGCCGATCGTCGCATTCGGCGCCGCTTCGTATTTCGCGAAACGGCGAACGGTGATGTTCTCCTTGATCGAGGCGATCATCTCCGAGATCTTCTGCGAGACGGTCTCACCCGACCCCGGCCACTTCTCATCGAGAAGAGCCTCGACGGAATTTGCCTTCGACTGCGCGATGACCTTCGCGACTTCGCTGGCGAAGTTGCGAAAGTTCTCGTTGCGGCCGACGAAGTCGGTCTCACAGTTCACTTCGACGAGAACGCCGGCGTTGCCGGCGACATAGGCCTGCACCACGCCTTCGGCGGTGATTCGTCCGGCCTTTTTGCCCGCCGCGGCCAGTCCCTTCTTGCGAAGGATCTTCGTCGCCTCTTCCATGTTTCCGTTGGCCTCGGTCAGCGCGTTCTTGGCGTCCATCATGCCGGCGCCAGTGGCCTCGCGCAGTTCCTTCACCATTGCTGCTGTGATCTGAATTGCCATTGATTGCTCCTTCAACAAGCTCTCAGCTGTCAGCTGTCAGCTCTCAGAAACAGACGCTGAGAGCTGAGAGCCGAGAGCTGAGAGCTGAGAGCTAAACGGCGTGCATCGCTCGACGCGCGCCGCAACGAATATCGAGTTAGGACGCGACGGGCGCAGCAACCGGTTCGGTTGCCGCTTCGCTCACAGGCATCGCTTCTTCGGTGGCCTGCGGTTTGTCCTCGGTTCCGATGTAGCGCTCCTCGGCGAGGTTGTAACCTTCGAGGACCGCGTCGGCGATCTTCTGCGTGAACAGACGGATCGCGCGGATCGCGTCGTCGTTCCCCGGGATCACGTAATCGATGTCTTCCGGATCGCAGTTCGTGTCGACGATCGCCACCACCGGGATACTGAGCTTCTTCGCTTCCTTGACGGCGATGTACTCCTTCTTCGGATCGATCACGAAGAGCGCGTCAGGAAGTCCGTCCATCTCGCGGATTCCGATGAGGTTCTTCTGCAGCTTCTCCCGCTCGTGCTCGAGCTGGGCGCGCTCCTTCTTCGACATCTCCTTCTCCGCATCGGCGAGGATGGCCTCGATCTCCTTGAGGCGCTCGATCGAACGGCGGACCGTCGTGAAGTTAGTGAGCGTGCCACCGAGCCAGCGGTTGTTCACGTAGAACATGCCGCAACGGTTGGCTTCTTCGAGAATGGCGTCCTGCGCCTGGCGTTTGGTGCCCACGAACAGGATGCGCTTGCCCTGACCGGCCAGGTCAGTGATAAAACCGGAAGCTTCCTTGAAGAGCTTCAGCGTTTTCTGCAGATCGATGATGTAGATCCCATTGCGCTTGCCGAAGATGTACTTCTTCATCTTCGGATTCCAGCGCTTGGTCTGATGACCGAAATGCACGCCAGCTTCCAAAAGCTC
>DASXRT010000183.1:0-11485 GCA_036506455.1 Thermoanaerobaculia bacterium | reverse complement strand
ACGAATTCGTTCTCGAGGTCTTCGCGCGGAGCAAATGCAACGGAGTGCACCAGCGCATCGAGGCGACCGAACTTCTCCCCCACTTCGCGGTACACCGCATCGATCTCCTGATCGATGGTGACATCGCAGGGCAGGAGCATGGAGCCCTCGAGCGTCGAGCTGAGGCTCTCGACTCCCTCCTTGAGCCGCTCTCCCTGATATGTGAACGCGAGTCGCATCCCTTCGCGCGCGAGAGCCTGCGCGATGGCCCAGGCGATCGAGCGTTTGTTGGCTACGCCGAAAACGAGGCCGGTCTTTCCGTCGAGCAGCGCCATCAAGCGCGGATCATAACTAAGCCGCGGCGTACTTCGCGACTTCCTCATCCATTCGGCCGGCCATCATCAGGAAGAGCATCCGGTAGTCAGCGGCGAGAGAGTAGAAGGGGTGTCCGAAGGTGGCGGGCTTATTGTGCTCGACGAAGAAGTGTGCATACCAGGCGAAGGCGTAGCCGACGACGGGCACCGCCACGAGGAGCCACAGGTTCACCGCGAACGCCGCTCCGAAAAGCACGACTGCCAGGACCGATCCCGTAGCGTGTAGCAGCCTCGTGCGAGGCTTCGAGTGCTGGCGGACATAAAACGGCCAGAACTCCTCGAAGGAATGGATGTTCATGCTGTTGGACGTGGCCGGATTTTCCCACGAATGTTCGTGGCACTTCAATTGCTGCCGTGTTCGGCTGTATGGCTCAGGATCTTGAACAGTTTCTGCGCGAGATTTTCGGCGAACCGCTCAACCGTCTGACCCAGTTCCAGTCGGAGCAGATGCAGCGGCTGATGAACAAGCTGCAGGAGATCGCGCGCGAAGCGGTGAAGGACGAGCTGACGCGTCTGCACACCGAAGTGAGCGACCTGCGCACCCGCGTGGCGCGTCTCGAGAACGAGCGCGCTCAGGCCGCCGCCGACAGCGTGCAGACGTCGTTCTGAATCCAGCTCAGAACGCGTAACCGAGCGTCAGCGAGTACGAGAAGCTCTTCTCGTAGCTGCGCCGCATCAGCGGGAAGCCGATGTCGAAGCGCACCGGACCGACCGGTGAGAGATAGCGGACGCCGGTGCCAACGCCGTAGCGCAGATCATCGAAGTGGATCGTCGATGTGCCGAAGACGTTCCCGACGTCGGTGAAAACGGCGCCGCCGACAGGGCCGAAGACCGGAAAACGATACTCAGCATTCAACACGAGAATCCCGTTGCCGCCGAGAGGTGCCAATCGGACCTTGTCCGGATCAGGATCGAGATCGTAGAGCGTCTGGACGCAGTCTCGACCGCGTTTGAACTCACTCGGATCCCGGCAAAGATCACCGAGAAGATCGAGCGGAAACGCGCGATGCGATGTCGGTCCGCCGCCGAGGAAACGCTCCGACGGCGGGATGAACCGCGATTCTTCCGTGTCACCGAGCGGTTGAATCAATCCCGCCCTCCCCGAAAGCGCAAGCACCGTCCTCGGCGTGAACGACACGTACCACGCACCCTGGGCGAACTCCTTCACGAAGTTGCTCTTTGCCGAGAAGAGCGGGAACGCGTACCCCACCGAGGCGCTGGTAAAGAAGCCATGATGCGGATCGACGATATCGTCACGCTTGTCCCAGAAGAACGTCGGAATGATGCTCGAGATCTGGATGTCGAGCAGCGTGCGCGGCAGCGTCGGAACAGGGATGTTGTTCTCGATCTGCTTGCAGAGGCTGCCGCTGATACATTTGGAGATCTTGTACTGGTAAATCAGGGACCAGCGTGTGCGGGCGAACGCCACCTTCGTCGCTTCGATCGAGGTGCCGAGCTGTTGGATGCGCAACTCCTTGCGCGTCGCGTCGTCGGTTTGGAAGATAGTCATTTGAACAGGAACGTTGAATCGTCCAATGAATGGCTCTCGATAAGTCAGATACAGCTCGCGATCCGTCTGCGGCGCGTAGACGCCTTCGAATCCGAGATACCGGCCGGTGCCGAAGAGGTTGCGATGAGCGAGCGCGCCAGCGACGCGCGGCGAGAACACGCGCTGTCCGTTCTGACTACCGCGCTCAAAGAGCGCGCCGAGCGAGCCGCTCGCCGTCAGGTTCTTTCCTTCCTGAACAGCGATCGTGATGTTGCGATCGGATACGGAAGTGCCGGCCTGTTCGGGCTGCACGTCGACGCGGTTGAAGATTCCGAGGCGATAGAGATTGCGTTGCGCTTCGAGAACCGATGTGTAACTGAACGGATCGCCTTTATCGAGCTCCGCCTTGCGGAGGATGAGATTGGAGTCGGTATACGTATTCCCGCGCACCACCACTTCGTCGACGTGTATCCGCGGGCCCTCGGCGACGACATAGGTCACGCGCGCTGAGGTCTTGTCTTCACTGATCTCGACCCGCGGAGTGATCTGCACTTCGGCGTTGCCACGATCGGCATAGAAGGTTTGCAGCGCGAGGACGTCCTCTCGCTCGAGCTGAGGATTCAACGGATCGCCGGGTCGCAGTTGCATTCGCGGCAGTTTGCGAGGATCGAGCTGCTGCGTACCTTCGATCATGACGCCGCTGATCAGCGTCTGCGGACCTTCCGTGATGGGGAAGTCGACGGTGAGCGTCCCGTCGGGATGGGGAGTGGGCGCCGGAGTAGCGACCGTCGCTTCCGAGAATCCGTTCAACCGGTAATATGACTCGATCGTGTCGCGATCGGTGCTGAGTTGCGCGCGCGTGATGCCGGTCGGGCGGCGGAAGATCGTCGAAAGGAGACGTCGAAAGCCACCGCTCGGCGATGTCTGCACGAGCTTTTCGAGCGTTTTGTCCGAAACCTTTGTGTTTCCCGTGAAGGTGACTGCAGAGAGTCTGTACTGCTGGCCCGGCCGCACGTTGAACGTCGTGGTCCAGGTATTCCCGACGAGGTGACTCTCGGTATCGACTGCAGCATTGAGATAACCGCGCTCCTGATAGAGCTTGACGATGTTGTCGGCAGCGCGATCGATCGTGTCCTCGCTGTATTCCTGGTTGCGCGCGAAGGGCAGAACCTTTCGTACCGCTCTGCGCGATACGCCGGTGACCTCGACCTTCACGATCGGACCCACGGTCGCTCGATAGCGCAGAGTCACGGTCTTCGTGGCGCTGTCGTAGTCATTGCCGAGGAAGCGGACGTCAGCGCGTTTGTAGTTGCGCCGCACGAGATAGTTCTTGATGCGATCCGTATCGGAACGTGCCTCGGCAAGACGAAAAGCCTTCCCGGGCTTCTCCTTCATGCGTCCGATCAGCTCAATCTGTGAGAACGGCGCGAGGTCACCATCGAGTTGGACAGTCGCGACTTTCGCGAGCGCCCCGGGCGTGACGTGGAACGTGACGTCGGCGACGTTGCGCTCGCGCACGAATGTCGTTTCGGGATCAACCGTCGCTTCCAGAAATCCGTAGCGCTTGAGTATTTCCACGATCGCCACTGCGCTGTTATCGACGGCGTTGAGGGAAAGGACGTCGCCGGAGTGGACGCGTAGCTCGCGCAGGGCCCGTGTGCGATCCCCGCCTTTGATTCCGTCGAAGATGATCTTGCCGATGCGGTAATTCAAGAAGAGAGAGAAAGTGACCTGAATGCCGTTTCCTGATGGCGCGGCGTCGACGCGAACGTCGCGGAAGTTGCCCGTCGCGAACAGCGACTTGATCGTGGTCTGTACATCGCGAATCGAAAGTGGCTGACCGGCCTTCACAGTGACGTACTGCGTGAGCGTGTTCGTGGCCAGCGGACGATCGAAGCGGAACTGCACATCGATGACAGGCTTGCCGGCGGGGATCGACGCCACTGGCGTCGTGGGCGGTGGCGGCGGCAGCGCGGTCGACGGCGAGAGTAAGCCGCTGATCGAAGCGACGGGGAAAATCTCCTTCCCCTTCCCATGACCGTGCAGCGACCAGCGGCCTTCGTACAAGCGTCGGAAGCGCGCATCGAGGCGATACTGGTTCGCCGACTCGTCATAGGTCATCTGCAGCGTCCAATCGCGAGTCGCCGCCCACTCGAGCACCTGACGGTACTTGGCGTTGTCGAGGTTATAGACGACCAGAATGCGCACGTTGTTCGACACGCGTTTCTCGAAGCTGACTTTTCTTCCCGCACCGAGCGACGTATCGAGCTGCCCGGGGTCGTACGTGAATGAATCGACGAACGGGAAAATCCTCGAGCCGAGGGCATTGGCCAGACTCTGAATCAGGAGCGACTGGCCCATGCCCGGAATGTTGGTCGGCGACGCGGCGCCTGTGCTGCGTGTCAACGAGCCGAAACCGAGGATGGAAAAGAGAGTGATGTCGCTGGCGGGCGGATCGCTCGTGATCGTCGGCGTGATGCGGTCGAGCGTGCCGGTGATGTTCACCGTGACGTCGAGTGGTCCAGTCTCAATCTCGGAAATGCCGCCCGAAACGCGTCCCTCCACCGTCACATCGAAGTAAGGATCGATGCGAAACGGATTCTGAAAATTGATGGTGCCGCGCACGACGTGGTAGTCGACTTTCTGGAATGTGACTGTGCCGCCTTCGTTGAGCGTGACACTGCCGAGGATGACGGGATTGGCGAGCGTGCCGGTCACGTCCAGATCGGCGCTGCCGGTGACGTCAGCGACGTTGTTTTTCACGGCCAGCGTATCCGGCGCGACGGTTGCGAGATGCAGTCGCAGGCTGACGTGGTCCTGCCACGATGCGGCGACGATCGGCGTCACACCGCGTCGCGAGAGGACGACATTGAGAATCGACTGTTGAAAGTTGAAGTCCTTGAAATAGAGCGCGCGCGTGACCTTGGCGTCTCCCTGCAGCGTGGCGCGCTCGAGATCGCCGCTGAGGAGAAGATCGAACGTCCCTTCGACCGTCAAGCCTTCGAAGTAGCGGACCGCGACATCCTCTCCGTGTAACGAGACTCGAAATTGACTCGGCGTGAGACCGTTGACCGTGACGAATCCGCCGACCACGATCTTGCCGCCGCCGAGGGTCGCACTCAGGGAGTCGATCTCGACACGATCGCCTTTGAACAGCAGCGTGCCGTTGATGTTGTCGATGAGCTGCGGGAAGCCGGCGAATCGGAACTGCGCGTCCTGCAGTTCCGCCGTGCCGTTGAGCGCCGGCGCGGTCATCGTCCCGCGAATCGCGACGGATAGCGCCACATGGCCGTCGGCGCGAAGGTCTTTGACGAAGAGCTGCAGCAGCGCCGCTTCCAGCTCGCCCTTCACATCGATGCCGAGCCGCTTCGCGCCCGTGAGCTCCGCGAATCCGCTGATGGAGAACGCCGAGTCGCTCCGCTGCAGCTCGAACGAGTCGAACACGACCCGTCCCTGGCGCAGCCCGAATCGGAGCGGATTGCGGGGAGTGAACTCGTGCTCGGACACTTTCAGATTGAGTGTCGGCACCGTTCCTTCGATCTGCAGCGCCTCGAGGCTCGTCAGTTTTCCGAGGAGCTTGAGGTCGATGACGGCGTTGCCCGAGGCGGGGATCGTCGCCGTGTTCGGCGACATCGCCAGCAGCTTCTGAATGTCGGTGATGGTGATGCGCACCTGGCCATCGACAGCGAGATCCTGACCGACGGTTCCGTCGCCTTCGATCGTCAACACGTTCGCGGCGGAACCGCGGATGATCAGCTTTCCGCCGCGAATGGCGATGTAGAGCGACGGTGGCGGAGCATCGGGTGGAAGGGCGAGCCCGCGCAGGGTCGCCTCGTTGAGCGTCGCTTCGACGACGAGCTCGGGATTCTCGAACGTTCCCGCGCCGCTGGAGGTCAGCTTTACATTTCCGCCGAGAAGTCCTTTGAGCGCGGAAAGCAGCTTGATGCGCGAGAGATCGATCGAGCTCGAGGCAATGTTGTAGCTGAATTGATTCGTGGTCAGGTTCAGCTCCGCTTCGCCGGTGAGCGTTCCCGCCGGACCGGCCACTGAGACATGCGTCGCGCGCATCTTGCCTTGTGTGAAGGTGATGTCGGCCGTGGCGATGTCGACCGGCTCGCCGTAGATCGATCCGTTCCGCACCGTGACGGAGCCGGCGCCTTCCAGAGCGCTCTTCGGTCCCTCCAGATGCAGCGTGCCGGTGAGCTGGCCGGTGACCGGGAACGTGCCCAGATCGAGGAAAGTGATGATGTTCGCCACGGGGAACTCGCGCGCGGCGATCTCGAGATTGAATCGAACGTTTCCCTTGCCCGGTGACCAAGCCATGTCTCCGGCCAGACGAAGCTGCGAGGCGCCCTGCTTGATGATCATGTTGGCGAACGTGATTTTTCCTTCGTCGGGCGTTCCGCTGACGACCATCTTTCCGGTGCCCGTGCCCCCTCCGACTTTCATCTTCAGATTCACGGCGGTCATGGCGCGGTCGATCGGATAGTTCGTGGCGTCGACGGCGATGTCGAAGCGCGGGCTGGGACCGCGATCGGGAAATGCGACCGTGCCGGTGAGCGACAGGCGACCGCCTGCTTCGTTGAAGATCGCGCGATCGAATGTCAGCAGACTCTTTGCTCCTTCGTATCGCATCTCGATGTCGGCGGCGCCGAGAACCACGTTGTTGTACTTCGTGCCGCTGCCGGTGATGCGTGCGACCACTTCCGGAGTCTTGAGCCGGCCCCGAACCGTGCCCGTGATGTCGCCGGCACCGCCGAGGCCGAGCAGGGTGTAGGTTTTCTTGCCGGCGGAGTGCGCGAAGTTGTAGCCGATGCGATCGAGCTCACTGAAGTCGGTGCTGTGGATGCGCACCTGGAGATTGGTGAAAACGTCGGAGATGCGCAGCGTGCCCGTGAGGCTGACGTGCGATGCGGCGGTGTCGAGCTCCGCGCGGCGGAATGTGACCACTCCATGATCGAGATCGAAGTCGGTCGATCCGCCGACGGGAATCGGATACTTCGCGCCGGAGAACGCGGTCGTGCTCCTGGATAGTTGCGCCGTGCCGCTGCCCGAACCCTCGAGGACCTTGTCCTTGTTCCAACGGTAGGTGAGATGTCCCGTAGCAGCGCCGCGCAGGCCGGTGTTCTGAATGTTCCAGTCGTTGAACAGATGCTCGACGGAGATGCCGTTGTAGCGCAGCTCCATGTTCATCGGATACGGCTCGGCATATTTCGTCAGCGTGTAATGCGCGCCGATCGTGCCGCCGCCATAGCGTGCTGATGTTACGTCGACGATCGTGCCGTCGCCGGTGACGTGCATCGTTCCTTTGGCGTTGGTCAATTCGTACGTGTCGGTAATCAGTTGTGACGAGACCCATCCGCCGTCGAGCGTGAACGTGCCTGCCTTCCCGCGCAGCCGCGTGTCCATCGAGACGATGCCCTGCATCGTCTTGTTCACGCGGAACACTTCGCGAATGCGCTCGAGATCCGCCTGCGACGTCAATCGCAGGTCGTACACTCCTTCGGTCAACGGATCGAGCTTGCCGGAGACGAAGACTTCCAGCCCGCGACCTTTCAACGCAATCGAATTGAGCGCGAGTACGCCGGGCGTGTAACGGAAGCCGCCACGCATGTCGAAATCGACAGGCAGGTAATCCTGAATGCGCACATTGAGACGAGGACTCGAGACGACACCGGCGTAGAGATTCTTCGCACTGGTGATGTTGACCTGCGAAGTCAGATCGGTTGCGACAGCGGTGATCTGGTGCCTGCGATCGAGGAACGTGAAGCCGCCGCCGGTCACGTACATCGTACCCAGCTCGAGGTGCACGATCTCGTACTTGCTCGGCGGCCCCGAGTTCCAGTGCGGGAAGTTGTGCGTCAGCGCGGCGCCGGCCGGATAGATCTCGAAGTAGATCTGAGGCTCGATGACATCGATGCGGCCGACTTTGATGCTGCGGGTCCAGAACGATTCGACGCCGCCGGTGATGACGACTTCTTTCACCGTCGCGAAGTACGGACTGACCGCGCCGGGGGAGTTGGCGATGCGCAGGTCTTTCAGGACGATCTGTCGCAGATGCGCTCGATCGAATACGACCAGACCGATGCTGACCTCGCGGCCGAGCCGCGATTTCAGCGTCTCGGCGACGCGTCTGGCGACAAGATCGGCGAAGCTCTTCGAGCCGATGTACCACCAGCCGCCGCCGATCGTCAGAAACAGGAGAAGAAGGCCGCCGACACCGATGAAGAAAATCGCCTTGAGGCAACCCCACATGGGGCCTTGTCGCTGGCGCTCACGCGCCGAGCGATGATGCCCATGCCCCGTCTCGTGCGGGAACAGCGTCTGGCTGCTCTGTTCGTTTTCGTCCATTCGGCCGTGCAACGGCGGCGCTTGCTAATGGTGAGCCATCGTGGCGTTATCCGAAGCCACGAGAAAGAGATCGCGAAGATTGTTACCCGCCGGCGGAATGATAATGGCTCGGCCGATCAGAGTGGCGGCGGCGAGGGATTCGGAGCGTTCGAGGAGATCGAGAAGAGGCGCTGCCGGGGGCGGCGGCGATCCACTGAGAACGATCGCCGAAATACCACTGCTGCCGTCCACGCCGTCGGAGCTGCCGAACAGCGCTGCCCGGCTGCTGCGCAGCGCGAACCGCACGGCGAGCTCGCAGCACCGCCCGCCCTTCCCACTTCCACGTCGGGCAACCGTCGGCTCACCGCCAGCGACGAGTACGCTGCCATGAGTGGCGCAATCTGCCAATGCGCGTGCGGCTTCCTCGACCGGCATCTCGATTTGACCCGGCCAGAGCACCGCACCAGGAATCAGAGCAGCCGCCGTATTGGTCAGGGTCGTGTTGTCGGCGATGACTTGCACAGTTGTGTTGTCGAGATGTCTCACGGTTTCTGCGCCGAGCTTTGCGATGATCTGTTCGCAGCCGCCGAGGCGTTCGAGGATACGCGCGGCATCGGCGACGGCCGTGTGGTCAGCGATTGTCGGACCGGACGCGACGTCGCTGATCGCGCCGGCCGACACATCGGAGTAGATGAGCGTGACGGAACGGCCGTGTACGCGCGCGCCGAGCCGGCCGCCTTTGATCGCGGAGAGATGTTTGCGAACGGTGTTGATGGCGCCGATCGGAAGATCGGAGGCGACGAGTCGCGCATTGACGTCGCTCAATTCATCGCGCGTGAATGGTGGCAGCGGCACCTCGACGCATGCCGATCCGCCGCCAGAGATCAGAAAGAGAATGTCCTCGCACTGATCGACGAAGTCGAGAAGCTGCTGGCCCGCACGAAAGCTGTCGTCATCGATGTCGGGATGACCGCCGCGCGCGACGATCGCCGCTGATTTCGGTTCCCGATATCCGCGCGGAATCGCGCACAACGCGCGGCCAATCTTCATCGCCTCCGCCACGCCGTCGAGCAGCGCGCCGGCGCACTTGCCGATTGCCACGACATCTCTCGGCATCGCCGGTCGTATGAACGGTCTTACGAGCAGCCCGGGAGCGCATTTCTCGAGAGTCCGGCGATAGATCGATTCCAAATCGATCACATGGCGATTATCCTTAATTCAAGTGTCCAGAATCCGGCTGCGCACGCGCGTCCTGCTCCTGACCGGGGCATTCGCCGCCGCTCTCTTCGCGATCACGTTCGGTTTGACCTGGCGCGCGAGGCGGTCGCAGGAGAAGTGGTCGCGTCTGATCTCCGTGGAGACGCAGGCCATCAATCGGCTGGAAGAGTTCATTCGCGCGCAGAACGCCTTTCGCGCGCAGCCGCGAGTCGAGCGCTACGGGGCGGTGGAGCAGCTCCTCGAGACGACAGCGCTGAAAGCGATCGACACTGCAGCACTGCGCGTGCGCGTTCACTCATTTCACACGCTGCTGAACGACGGTGCGCGCAGCAGGGAGTTGAACGCGGAATCGATCCGCATCGTCGATGAGGCGCAACGGCTCGTCGATGCGCACAAGGCCGAGATCGCACGCCAGCTTCCGGCGCTGGAGCGCGAAGCGCGCGGCACGATGTTGAGCGGCCTGGCCATCGCCTGGATCGTGGTTCTGATCAGCTTTGCTGTAGCGATGACGACGTATCGCCGCGTCGTCCGACCGATCGAGAATCTCTCCGACGCCGCCGACCGCATCGCGCAAGGTGATGTCACCGCGCAGGCTCCGATCGGTGGTGACCACGAAGTCGTCAAGCTGGGCATCGCCTTCAACCACATGGCCGACGAGCTGAAGGCTCGTGCGCGAACGGATGATCTGACGGATCTGCCCAACTTCCGGGCGTTCCGCGAGCGGATCGACATCGAGATCCAGAGGGCCGCGCGCTACGGTGAGCGATTCGGCATCCTCGTCCTCGATCTCGATCACTTCAAGGATTACAACGATCGCTTCGGACATCTCGCCGGAAACGACGCCCTGCAGCGCGTCGCACGCGTCATTCGAATGACGGTGCGCGCCGTCGACTTTCCTGCGCGATATGGAGGCGAGGAATTCGCCGTCATCGTGCCGATGGCCGACAGCGGGGCGCTGGCGAGGATCGCCGAGCGCATTCGCGCGAACGTGGAGGCGCTGCCGGCTCCGGCGAGTGGAGCACCGATCACGATCAGCATCGGCGCGGCGATCTACGCCGGCGACGGATCATCAGCCGAAGCACTCTTCCATACCGCCGACGAGCGTCTGTACGAAGCCAAGCGCCTCGGCCGCAATCGCGTGGTCATCGCCACGACTGCTGCTCGAGCTGCGCAATCAGCCGGTTGACGGCGCGCGTCAGCGTCTGCAGGTCGCGCTCGGGAACGTCGCGGCCCAGCGTCTTCCGCCACTCCTCGTACAGCGGCCCGAGCTTCTCCACTAGTCCCCGACCGCGCCGCGTGACCTGCACCCGCGCCGAACGGAGATCCTGGGGATTCTCGCTGCGCTCGACCAATCCGAGCGACTCCAGCCGCGCGATCATGCCGGTCATGTTCTGTTTGGACACCGCGAGCCTTCGCGCGACGCCGGCAAGGCTCATCGGCTCGTCCGCGATCGTCGTCAGAACGGCGAACTGCTGCGGGGTGACGTTGGCCTTTTCGAACACAGGCGCGAGCCGCCGTGTGAGCAGATTGCCGAGCTGGATGATTCCAGCGACGAGGTCCCGCTCCTCGGCCATGGTCAATATATTGACCAGTGGTGAAGCCGCTGTCAAACAGCGCGGTAAATCGCCTTCCCCGCGAACACTGCGGCGTCGCCGAGCTCCTCCTCGATGCGCAGGAGCTGGTTGTATTTGGCGATGCGATCGCTGCGCGACGCCGAGCCGGTCTTGATCTGGCCGGCGTTCGTGGCCACGGCCAGATCGGCGATCGTCGAGTCTTCCGTCTCGCCGGAGCGATGGGAGATCACTGAGCGATAGCCGGCACGCTTAGCCATCTCGATGCAGTCGAGTGTTTCGGTGAGCGTGCCGATCTGATTGACCTTGATCAGAATCGCGTTCGCGATCCCGCGGACGATGCCCTTCGCGAAGATTTCGGTGTTCGTCACGAAGATGTCGTCGCCTACGATCTGCGTCTTCGCACCCAGATCCTTCGTCATGGCGACCCACCCATCCCAATCGCCCTCGGCGAGTCCGTCTTCGATCGAGATGATCGGATACTTCCGTTTCAACTCGTCGTAGTAGCCGATCAACTCCGCACT
>DASXRT010000182.1:0-6091 GCA_036506455.1 Thermoanaerobaculia bacterium | reverse complement strand
CGTACGCCGCGACTGATCCCCCCAACCGGGCTGACCTCCGTGACGACTCCCCGTCTGAATCGGCCCCGGTAGATGGAGACGAGTGTTTCGTCATAGCTCCGAGTCGTCACGAAAAACATGTCTCCGGAAGAGTCGACGCTCGCCACAGCGTCGAGTGCCGGCGAGTTGGCGCCGTCGAGCTTTCCGCGGTAGGCGAACGTCAGATCGTCGATCCGCTCCGCCCAATGCAGATCTGTCTCCGACGGGACGGCATTCGAGTTGTTGAAGATGAGAATCGATCCATCGCGCGTCAGGAACGGCTCCATCGCGTCGCCCGAGTAGCCGGCGATCGCGACCCTTTGGGGATTCCCGAACTCGGAATCGGCAGACGCCAGTAACGACGCGAGCAGCGCGAGCGAAAGCACCTACGCTTCCGCAGGCCGCCAGGTCAGGAACCACGGTTCGCGGCGACCGAACTTCGTCGCCAGCGCCACGCCGATTCCAAAGACCGATGCGGCGCTCCAGACGATGGCGCCGACGGCCGGGATGAGGCGGATCGCGCCGAGGAGAAGGACACCGATGACGACCATGGCCACGTCGCCACGCAGCCACTTGCGCGAAGCGAGTTGTTCGCGCGTGCGCGCGCCGGCGACGAGCGTGCCGACCGCGTGGAACACCGCCACCATGCCGTAGATCTTCGTCAGGATGGCGAACACCGCGAGCGCCGCGAGCAGCGGAATGCCGATGAGATAGGGCACGAGGTAACTGAACATGATCGCCGTCAACACGAAGCTCGTCAGCGCCACGAGGCCGAGCACGAAGCAATGCAATGCGCTGGCGCGGATCTCGATCGACGACAGCCGCACTTCGCGGCCGCTGGCGAGCGTCACGATGATCGCGGCCACCAACCAGACAAACAGCAGAGAGAGCACGACCGCGGTCTTCGTCATCGAAGCGGCGGCGCCGCCGATACTGGCCAGCGGATAAGCCTCTCCACCGATGCGTCCTTCGCCATCGACGATGCGACCACCGGCATAAACCACGTTGCCGTTCACGCGACCTCGCCCCGAAAATGTGACGTTGCCGCCGAAGACGAGAAGATCGCCGTCGATCACGTCGCGAACTTCGACCGAACCGCCGTATGCCTGCATGCTGCCGGCGACCGGCGAGTCGATGATCGTGTCGTGGCCGAATGCGTATCGATCGTGTGACTGGCGCGCCTGGATCGTCCGGTCGCTGCCGATCGCGCCGGCGGGAAGAACGATGAGCATGACGGCGAGCATTGCCGCCACCGCCATCGCCGGCATCACCACGCGCCTAAACATCGATTCCCCTCGGCGCGCGTCGCAGCAGCGCGATGAAGATCGCGTTCACGATTACGAAGAGAATACCGACGACGAGCTGCCATGACGCCGGAGCGTTTTGAGCAGCGGATCCCATATGACGAAGAGTCGAGATCAGAACATCCGCGGAGGGCAGATTAGCCAAAGCGCGCCAGGGCGACGAATCCGTCTCCATGAAAAGGAACGCGGCGATGAGCGCGACCACGATGAGTCCCGCGGCGACGAGCGGCCAGGAACGATGTCCGGCGCCTTCCCACGCCGCGAGGGGAAGCTCACGAACATCCGAGGACCGTTGAACGAGGACCGAGGACTGCAACGAGTCCGCGAGCGCGCGGCATTTCTCACACTCCGCGAGATGCGCAGCGTTAGCCTCCGGATCCTCGAGATACCGCTGACAAAATTCACGGTTCATAGGGGTTCCACGAATGGATCGAGCGCTTCCTTCAGGAGGTTTCGCGCTCGAAAGAGTTTGTTCTTCACGGTGCCGAGGGGAAGCTTCTTCATCGAGGCGATCTCCTCGTAGGACAGCTCGGCGAAGTGGCGCAGTTGAATCAGCTCGCGATAATCGGCCGGCAGCCTCTCCACCGCCTTGTCGATCGCCGCGCTGAGCTGCTTGTTTTTCAGCGCTCGATAGGGCGAAATGCCGGCGTCGGCGAACTCGCGCTCCTTTCCGCCCGGCTCGTCATCTGTCGACCGCGTCAATGGCACCTCGGAAATGCTCTTCTTCCGCAGCGCGTCGATAGCACTGTTCTGCGCGATCCGGAACAACCACGTCGAGAACTGGTACTTCGGATCGTATCGATCGAGCGCAAGGTAGACCTTCACAAAGATGTCCTGCGTCAGATCGTGAGCGTCTTCATAACGATGCGTGATCCTGTAGACGTAATTGATGACACGTTTTTCATAACGCGACACCAGGTCGCCGAAGCGATCACGATCACCCCCGAGGATGCGCTCGACCAGAGCGCGGTCGTCGAGCTGCTCACGTTCTGCCATCTGGTGTTACGGCTCAGGCTCCCGAAGGTTTACCGGGCGCGGCGATGATAACGTCTAGGTAGCAGCGGCCATGATCGAAATTCGAGATCTGACAAAGAAATACGGCGACTTCACGGCGGTCGACCATCTGAACCTCACTGTTGCACCCGGCGAAATCTACGGCTTCCTGGGGCCGAACGGAGCGGGGAAGACGACGACCATCCGCATCCTGGCCGGGCTGTCGCTGCCGACCTCGGGCGAGGTGCGGATCAACGGCGTGGACATCGTTCACGACGGCCTGTCCGCCAAGCGGATCACAGGCTATGTCCCCGATCGGCCGTACCTGTACGAGAAGCTGACCGGCCGCGAGCTGCTGCAGTTCGTGGCGAATCTCTACAACAGCGAGTGGGGCGATTGCGAGGCGCGCGCGGTCGAGCTGCTGCGCTACTTCGATCTCTACGACTGGGCCGACGCGCGAATCGAGAACCTGTCGCACGGCATGAAACAGAAGCTCGTGATCATCACCGCGCTCGTACACGATCCGCGACTGCTGATCATCGACGAGCCGATGGTGGGACTCGATGCCCTCGCGCAGCGTCAGGTGAAGGTGCTGTTCCGCCGTCTGGCCGACGAAGGCAAGACAGTGTTTCTCACAACACACACGCTGTCCGTGGCCGAGGCGGTTTGCGACCGCATCGCCATTTTGCACCGGGGCCGCATCATCGCTACCGGCGTAACGTCCGAGTTGAAAGAGGCCGCCGGCCGGCCGGGCAGTCCGCTGGAGGATGTGTTCCTGGAGCTGACCTATGAGGAGTGAGGCGCCTTGGAGTGCGGTCGCTTGCGACCGCCTTCTCCGGCTGAAGAAGGCGGCGGCGAGCCGCCGCACTCCAAGATGAGGATCGATCAGGTCCGCGCGCGTCATCGCGAAGAGGCGCTGCAGCGCGGGATCAATCCGCGCGATGTCGACCTTCTGCTCAGCGACCTGCTCGGCAAATCACTGCCCTACCTGATCGGTCATGGCGATGAGCACGTCGACGCGTCGCAATTGGAGCAACTCCTGGCGCGCCGTTATGCCGGCGAGCCGCTTCAGTACATTCGAGGAAAGACGGAGTTCTACTCGCGCGAGTTTCTCGTCGACGACCGCGTCCTGATTCCGCGGCCGGAGACGGAGCTCGTCGTGGAAGCGGCGCTTACGCGCGCGAAACGCGGCGCGCGGATCGTCGACATCGGTACCGGCAGCGGCTGCATCGCGATCTCGATTGAGCGGGAGCGTCCCGACCTGCGCGTTGCCGGCGTTGACGTGTCGATCGCGGCGCTCGCGCTCGCGGCGAAGAATCGCGCAAGACTGTCATCGCGCGTCTCGCTCGCCGCCTCCGACGTCCTGAACAGCATTCGCGGAACGTTCGATCTGATCGTCTCGAATCCGCCTTACATCGCCGAAGCGGAATTGCAAGCGCTGGCGATCGAGGTTCGCGGCTACGAGCCGCACGGCGCGCTCACTCCCGGGACAAGCGGAACCGAAGTCATCGAGCGAATCCTCGACGAAGCGCTCCCGCTGCTGCAGCCCGAAGGCCGCGTCATCATGGAGATCGGCTTCGGCCAGGAGAGCGCCTTACGCGAGCTCGCCGCGACGAAGCGATTCGATGTCGAGGATCTCATCCCCGATCTCGCCGGCATCGCGCGCGTCATCGTATTATCGCCACATGGGTAACAACGATCGCTGTCTCTTCTGCCGGATTGCGTCCGGCGAGATCACCGCAAAGAAAGTCTATGAAGACGACGATGTCGTCGCGTTTCACGATATCAATCCTCAGGCGCCGACTCACGTACTGATCGTGCCGCGAAAGCACATTGCCACACTGGACGAGATGAATGAGAGCGATACAGCCACGGTGGGAAATGTTCTGCTACGCGCTGCGCAGATCGCGCGCGACATGCAACTGACCAATGAGGGCTATCGCGTCGTGATCAACACGGGAGAGGCGGCCGGGCAAACCGTCTTCCACATCCATTTCCACATCCTGGGCGGAAGAAACTTCGGCTGGCCGCCGGGATAATCACGCCGGCGGCGGGACCCTGAATCGTGATCCCGAGAACGTGATGCTGCGCGATGTCTTCTTCTTCCCACCTTTGCGGCGCGTCAGGAAATCTTCCTTTGCTTCAGTGAGCGTCGAGGGCACATAAGTCGCGCCGGCGGCGAGCGTCTTGGCGCGATCGCGCGCGAAGCCGGAGCCGCCTGCCACGATCATCAGATCGGGGAAATTGTCGGCAAGCAATCGCAGCAGCGCGTATCCCTGCTCGACATGATCGAGGTTCGAACACGAGATGAAGACCGCCTCCGGCTTCACTTCATTGATGAATGCGACGAGCTCGGGATCAGGAAGGTCGGTGAAGTAGTCGACCGAATGTCCCTCCGCTCGCAGAAGCTGCGTGAGCATCAGCGTGCCGAGGGAAAGGCGCTCGCCGGCGACGGATACAGCGACGATGTGACGCTCCGGATCGGGCGTGCCGGCATTGCGGTCGCCGAACCGGATGATCAGCTCGCGGATGACGTCTTTGATGAAGTGATCGTGCGCCGGCGTGATGCGTTTGCGCTCCAGCTCCTCCTGCGCGAAAGTCAGCGTCGGAATGAAGAGATCGGCGAACATCTCCTCCATCGTTGCCGACTCCGCGTGCCGGTCGGCGATGGCGATCGCACCGGTGCGATCGCGCAGCAGAAGGCGGTTGTAGAAACTCAAGTAGCCTTCGAGCGGATCCTCGCTGCCGAACATGATCGAGAAGATGCGCAGCGCCGGGATGAACTCCCCGCCGACCGTCAGACACACGGTGATCGGCGTCGCCAGCAGCAAACCGACCGGACCCCACAACCAACCCCAGAATATCGCCGAGACCAGAAGCGCGATCGGTGAAACGCCGACGCGATGTCCGACGACGATCGGCTCGACGAAGCCGCCGATCAACTGATCGCTGAAAATGAAGAGGCCGAGAACCGCGAGGGCGCTGTACCAGTTCGGAAAGACGGCGAGAGCGAGAAACGTCGGCAGGGCCGCGCTGATGACCGCGCCGATGTACGGCACGAACCGCAGCAGGCCGGCGATCACGCCCCACAGCGCCGCGTGCGGGACGCGCAACAACCAGAGGCCGAGGCCGATCAGCAGACCGAAGCCGATATTGAGCAGCGCGATCGTCAGCAGGTATTGACTGATGCGATCGGATGTCTCTCCGATCGCCTGTGTGGTGACCGTGAGATGTGCGCGCCCGGCCAGCCGCAGCATCTTGTCGCGCAATTGCTCGCGGTCCTGTAGAACGAAGAAGACGAGCACCACGACCAGAAACCCCGCCGCCACCACTTCGACTTGCGGCGCCACCAGTTCGTAGCGCTCGGGAATCGACTTCCGCTCGGGGATCACGCGCACCTTGAGATCCGCTTTTTCCGGCCGCTCGCGCGCATCGGCCACCCGTTGCAGCGTGCGCTCGAAGATGGCCAGCGTGCCGCCCGTTCGCGAGCGGAGATATTTGAGCTTCTCTTCAATGTGGCCGCTGGCGGAAGCCTGTCCGAACTCTTGAGCGACATCGGTGAACTGCTGATAGATCCACCATCCGCCGAATCCGAGTCCGGTGATCGTGAGGCCGAGGGAAAGAACGATCGCACCGGTGCGGCGGAGAAATGATCGTTCGAGAAAGCGAACGATCGGTGTCAGAAGGAAGGAGAACAGGATCGCCAGCGCGATCGGAACCAGCACCGTGCGCGCGATGTAGAGAATCGCGATGACGATGAGGGTGACCGAGAGGAT
>DASXRT010000181.1:0-11333 GCA_036506455.1 Thermoanaerobaculia bacterium | reverse complement strand
CCGGCAAGCGCTCGCGCAGGGTACGCAACTCGCGCGCGAGATCGCGCGTCGAGGCATAACGCTCGGCAGGATCTTTGGCGAGGCAGCGCTCGACGATCCAGCAAAGCGGCGGCGGAATTCGCGAATTGAGCCGCTGCACCGGCTCCGGCTCGTCGCGCATGATCGCCGCGAGCGTCTCCATCGTCGTGTCGCGTTGAAACGCACGGCGGCCGGTGCCCATCTCGTAAAGGATCGAACCAAAGGAGAACTGATCGGCGCGGAAGTCGATGCTGCGACCGCCGCTCGCCTGCTCGGGCGACACATATGCCGCCGTGCCGAGCACTCGACCGTCCGGAGTGCGGACGCTGGTGATGTCGGCGGTCGACGCGTCCGCGTCGGCGGGACGGCTGATCCGGGCCAGCCCGAAGTCGACGATCTTCACCCGCCCGTCTTTCGTGACCATCACGTTCTCGGGCTTGAGATCGCGATGAATGATTCCAGAGTCATGTGCCGCCGCGAGCCCCTCGGCAATCTGCGCGGCGAGGT
Source organism: Thermoanaerobaculia bacterium (assembly GCA_036506455.1). Lineage (GTDB taxonomy): Bacteria > Acidobacteriota > Thermoanaerobaculia > Gp7-AA8 > Gp7-AA8 > DASVHS01. Next base: position 10,808 of record DASXRT010000181.1, on the reverse strand, counting down.
CCAGAAGCTTACGGACCGGCAGCGCTCCCCTCCTGAGCAGATCGCGCAGGCTCTGGCCGTCGACGAGCTCCATGGCGATGAACGGCGCGCCCTCGAATTCATCGATCTCGAAGATCGTGATGATGTTCGGATGATTGAGCGCGGAAGCAGCACGGGCCTCGCGCTCGAACCTCCGCAGATACTCGCGGCTCGCGCTCAGCTTGTCCTGAAGAAACTTGATCGCGACATCGCGGCCGAGCTTTCCGTCACGCGCACGGTACACCGCTCCCATGGCGCCGGCGCCGAGCCGACCCACCACCTCGAACGTATGCACGCGCGCTCCAATTGAGAGCTGCATGACCGCATTTCCGGATGGGCGGATTATGTCCGGTTCCGGAACTGCTGGCGAACAATTTTTGGCGAGTTAGGTCGACGTGGGCGCGAGGTCGAGCTCTTTGAGCGCCGATTCCTCGCTGTCGAAGATCGTCGCGTAGTTCGCCAGACCCATGATCTGGAATGTCTTGTGGATGACCGGAGTGAGACAACAGAAGGCGATCTTGCCGCCCTTGTCCATCATCTTCTCGATAATCTCGATGAGGATGGAGATGCCGATCGAGTTCACGATCTTCGTCTCGCGCAGGTTGAGAAGGAGCGTTTTCACACCGTCGTCCATCAGCTCGTAGGCGCGATTGGCGATCTCCTCTCCCCCGACGTTGTTGATGTAACCCTTCGTGTAGAGGATCGCGCCCGCGGCGCGCCGTTCGACGGCCACTCTCAATTCCTCAGTCATGATCTCTTCTCGTACTTCACCATGTGCACCGTGGTGCCCTCGGCACCACTGCTGATCTCCACCTCGTCCATATGCGCTTGCATGAGCTGAATGCCTCGGCCGCGTTTGTACGACGGGCCCAGCTTCTGTCGCCGGCTGCGCGCTTCTTCGATGTCGAAACCGCGGCCGTGATCGCTGATCCAGATGTCGACCCGCGGATTTCCGTCGCCCTGGAAAGTGCCGACGAATCTTAGATAGATGCGCTGGTCAGCGCAACCGGAGTGCTCCCGAGCGTTGATGCATGCTTCGATGATCGCATGAGCCATCTCATCGATCCTCTCTGCGCTCATTCCCAACTCTCGGGCCATGTTGCCGGCCGCACGGGCAGCGGCGATCTCGATGTCCGGGACCATCGGGAGAGTCAGCTCCATCTGCCGCTCGGCGGTCATCGTCATTTACGGGGTCCTGAGGGGGACAGACCGATCAGAAGGCGAGGAAGAGAGCCGCAGCGGTTTTGACCCAGCTTGGAATCTCGCCAAGCCGATCGAGCGCAAAGAGCGCGATCGTATTCACCGCCAGCATGGATGGAAGCAGATACGCCGCCGGCACAAGCGACTCGGCTTTGCTGCGAGTTTCTGCGAGATTGTTCATGGATGTCCCCCTCGTTCGGGGCCATCCTTTCGCAACCGAACTGCCACCCTTGCCCGTCTGCCTTCAAAGCTTCTAAGCCTCTGAACACGCGAAGTTTACACGATGTGAACAAAAGATGAAGGAGTAGCCGTGATTGGGACATTCTGCCCCACGTGGAAAAGCTTCTGTTGTATCCGTTTCTCCAACTCACTGAGGACAGAGATGATATTAGTGTACGTCCCAAGAATCCCCAGGTGGGACATTCTGCGACAGCTCCGAGCGGCGGCGATAGAGCGTCTTGCGATCGACGCCGAGGATCTTGGCGGCGGCGGAGAAGTTCCCGTTCGTATGTGCGAGGACACGAGCGATGTAGCGCGACTCCAACTCACTGAGCGTCGGCAGATCTCCGGTGAGCGCACCGGGGTCGCCGCTCGACGGCGTCGCCGGCAGCAGCAGATCGCCGGGATCGATCACCGGATCGGTCGTGAGCGCGAGCGCCCCTTCGATCAGGTTCTCGAGCTCGCGCACATTTCCGGGGAATGGATAGCGCATCAGATTCTGCAGAGCTTCCTGCGTGATGCGCACATCTTTGAGTCCTTCGCGCCTGCCGTACTTGTCGAGGAAGAAGCGCACGAGCTTCGGGATGTCGTCCTTGCGTTCGCGCAGCGGCGGCAATGAGATCTCGACGACCTTGAGCCGATAGTAGAGGTCCTGACGGAATTCGCCGCGCTCGATCATCTCCTCGAGCCCGCGGTGAGTCGCCGACAGGATGCGCACATCGATGGGGATCCGGCGCCGGCCGCCGAGTTTCTCGATCTCGCGCTCCTGCAGCACGCGCAGCAGCTTCGCCTGCAGCGCCAGCGGGATATCGCCGACTTCGTCGAGAAAGACAGTCCCACCTTTCGCCAGCTCGAATTTTCCGGGACGCGCTTCGACGCCCGTAGCGACGCCGCGCTCGATGCCGAAGAGCTCTGACTCGAGAAGAGTCTCGGGCAACGCCGCGCAGTTGATGGCCACAAACGGTCCATCCTTGCGTGCCGAGTTGCCGTGGATGAGCCGGGCGACCATTTCCTTGCCCGTTCCCGACTCACCGCGAATGAGCACGTTGGCCTGACTGTCCGCGACGCGCGCCACCAGATCGATCACGCGCTGCATCTTCGGCGAATCACCCACCATCAGCCGGTCCTTGTAGTCGCGCAGCATGCGCTGTCTGAGCGACCGGTTCTCGTCCTCGAGTGTTTCGCGCATGAGGTTGACGCGATGAAAGCGCCGGGCGTTGTCGATCGCCGCGGCGCCGATCACCGCCAGCGACTCGAGGAAGCGCAGGTCGTCCTCGAGAAAGGTGCCGCTCTTCGCGCCACGGACTTCCTTTCCTCCCACACCGATCACGCCGATGATGACGTCGCCGGCCACCATGGGGGCGATGAGCAGATCGCTTCCCGCTCCGCCGAGGAATCTCGAGACCGTCACCGACAGCGGCTCGCGCGAGGCGATGACCTGCTTGATCGAAGGCTCATTGAGGATCGCCGCGGGCGCCGGTACTTCCAGCTCGAACGCATAGAGCTGCTGGACGTTCAGCTTCTCGTCGAGCGAGAAGGCGAAGCCGGTCGTCGCGTCGAGCACGGCCACCGCGCGCTGCATCAACTCTTCGAGAAGCTCCGGCTCGGGACGAAGCGTGTTCAGCGCCCGGCCGACGTCGTACAAAGCCTCCAACTGAAGAAGCTTCCGTCTGAGTTCGAAGTTGCTCTGAGGCATTTCGTGCTGAGTGCTGAGTGCTGAGTGCTGAGTGCTGAGTGCCTTACGCAGCACTCAGCACCCAGCACTTTTTCATCCCTTTCCGAGTGCCCTCCGGCACTCCCCCAGCAAGAAATCGCACTCCCAATCGTCATAGAACGGTTTATCGGTCTCGTAGATTCTGATGAGGACTCTGGAGGCATCCTCAAATCGGCCGGTCTTCATCAGCGTCCGGGCCAGAAAGTACATCGCTTTGACCGTTCGCGGCTCGCGGGCAGCGGCATCGACGATCGCACGAAAGCCTTTCTCCGCCTCCCCGAAATTCCGATGTTGATAGGCGCAGAGGGCGCGGGAGTAGTCATCGGCCGCCCCGCACGTCGATGGGGGTGCGGCCGCCGCGGGGAATGCAAATAGTGCGAGAATCAGCAGGGTTCGCATAACCGACAACCGACAATCATTATGCGCTTGGGTCTCATCGGCGGCGGCCGGGCCGCGTGGGCATTCGGATCGGCATGGCGCCGCATCGGCTGGCCGATCGCGGGCGTCTGTCTTCGCGAAGAGTCACACAGCCGCATCGTCGATTTGCTGGCAACGTCGCGCACCGGCATCGCCGATCTCGCGCGTGAAGCGGAGCTCCTCCTCGTCGCCGTCAGTGATCGCTCGATCGGCGAGATCATGGCGGAGATCCCGGAGACCGAGGCGATCATCTTTCATGCGAGCGGAGCGATGCCGGGTATGCGCGACGGCTTCTCCCTTCATCCTCTCAAATCGCTGCCGGCAGTCGGCGAACCCTCGGACCTCATCGACACGCTGCTCGTGTTTGAAGGCAACCACAAAAAGACCGCGAAGCTCATCGTCAAGGCCATCGGCGCGCGCTTCGCCGAGATCTCGGCCGAGCAGAAACCGCTCTATCACGCGGCGGCGGTCTTCGGAGCGAACTACGTCGCCGCGCTCCTCGACATCGCGCAGCAGATCATGAGCGGGGCCGGCGTCGGCGACGCGCGCCAGGAGCTCGCCGCGCTGGCGCGATCGGCCATCGACAACTGGGTGGCTCACGAAGACGACACCCGCTTTACCGGTCCGGCCTCGCGTGGCGACATCGAGACGATCCGCCGCCACATGAATGCGCTGCGCAATCAGCCGCGGCTCGCCGAGCTCTATGAAATTCTGGCGGAACATATTGCCCGTCAGAACCTTGCCGCTCCGAAGTAGCGGATGCTACGATCGAAATCAATGGTCTTCTTCAACTATGCAACGATGCAGATGGCTGCGAAGATCGTTTATTACGGTCCGGGCCTCTGCGGGAAGACCACGAATCTCCACCACATCTACGCGAAGACATCACCTCAGAGCCGCGGCGAGATGGTCAGCCTCGAGACGGAAACCGATCGCACACTCTTCTTCGATCTTCTGCCCATCGACGTCGGCGTGATCGGCGGCTTCAAGACGCGGCTGCAGCTCTATACGATTCCCGGTCAGGTCTTCTACAACACCACGCGCAAGCTCGTGCTCAAAGGCGTCGACGGGATCGTATTCGTCGCTGACTCGCAGATCCCCGCGCTCGACGGCAACATCGACAGCTTCAAGAATCTGCGCGAGAACCTCTCTGAGATCGGCCTCAGTCTCGATGACATCCCGCTGGTGCTGCAACTCAACAAGCGCGACCTGCCGAACATCGTCGCGGCCGATACGCTCCTCGACGCGCTCGACCCGGAACGGAAGTACGAGAGCGTCGAAGCAGTGGCGGCGACGGGCGCCGGCGTTTTCGAGACGCTGAAGCTGATCTCGAAACTGACGCTGCGCACGCTGCGCCGGCGCATGACCGGCGAGGAGCCGATGAAGACCGGACCGCGCAAGCTCGGCGACGTCGCGCAGTTCCGCGTGAAGAACGAGCCGGCCGCGGCTCGAGAACCCCAACCACCGACGTCAACCTCCGCGATCGGCACAGCGATTCACACTGTACCGCGGGCACAGACCGCCGTCGAAGAGATCGCTGAAGAGATCACCGAGGCGGAACAACCGGCGGCGGAGCCTCCGGCCGCGGCCGAACCCGACGTTGCCTTCAGCGAGACCGAGAAGCCGGCGAAAGTCGCGCCGGTGAAGCACGTGAAAGTGCGATCGACGATCGACGTCATGGCGGAGCTCGAAGCGCTGCGCAAGCGGGCGACGCAGACCTCACCGAAATCGAAAAAAGAACAGGCCGCGCCACGCCGCGGTCGCGAGATTCAGAAGACTGCCTCCGTCCAGGTCCCCTCCAATGTGCTGCCGCAGGCGAAAACGCTGAAAGTTACGCTATCCTTTGAAGAGAGCGACGGCGGAGTCGTCCACCAGCAGGAGCAAACCGTGGATCTGGGCGACGCCTCCGAAGCCGACTCGATCTCGGTCAATCTCAAAATCGATCAGACGTAGAACGGGACGCGAGGGGGTGGGTATGTACAACACGCGATGGCTGTTGCCGGCGACTGCTTTGGTGTTCGCCGCCTGTGCGACCGTCCCTCCTCCCGTCCCGTCCTCAGTCCCCGTTCCTCGATCCTCGCAGGGAGCGGCCCCGCCTGCTCCTCGAGCGCAAGAACAGGCGCCGCTGCCGCCGATCGTCGTCGATACGACGCCGACGATCGCCATCCCTGAACACTCTTCGATCCGCGCTGCGCTGAATCTCTTCACCACCGAGATGCGCGACGGCATTCAGGTTTCGCTGGACCGATCGTCGCGCTACAGGAAGATGATCGATTCGGTGCTCGCGGAATACCGCCTGCCCGGAAGCCTCGCGTATCTTCCGGTCATCGAGAGCGCATACATCCCCACTCTCACCTCACGCGCCGGTGCGCACGGAATCTGGCAGTTCATGCCCGACACGGCGCGCGAGTATGGTCTGCGCGTCGACTGGTGGATCGACGAGCGCGCCGATCCGGAGAAGTCCGCGCGCGCGGCGGCCGCGTATCTCAACGACCTGTATCGCGAGTTCAACGACTGGTCGCTCGCGCTCGCCGCGTACAACGCCGGCTCGGCGCGCATTCATCGCGCCATGGATTCGACCGGCTCGACGACATTCTGGGAACTGCTCGATCTCGCCGCGATTCCGAAGGAGACGCGCGGCTACGTGCCGACGTTCTACGCGACGCTTCTCATCACCGGTGATCCCACCGCCTACGGCTTTCGCCGCGGCACAAAAGAAGAAGCGCCGGAAGACGCGCAGGTCGCCGTCGAAGGACCGTTGTCGCTGACCTACCTTGCCGAAGTTGCCGGTGTCAGTCGCGAGGTGTTGCGCGATTTGAATCCGGAGCTGCGCCGCGGTCTCGTGCCGCCGGGACGAACGACGATCCATCTTCCGGCAAAAGTGGCGGAGGCCGTGGCCGCTCGGGCGACCACGATGAAGAATGAAGACGCGACCGTCGCCGTCTGCACGTTCACGCTGCGCGAAGGCGATACGCTGAAGCGTCTCGCGCGCGCCATCGGCACGAAAGCGGAAACGATCATGGCCATGAACGCGCTGCGCTCGGCGCGGGCTGTCGGTGAAGGCGACTCGATCTATCTCCCCGTCCGCGCTCGCGAGCTCGGAGCGCTCCTCGCCGGTGTCTACTACAAAGTCCGCAAGGGCGATACGGTTTACTCGATTGCCAGACATCACGGCTTGACCGTGGAAGAATTGCGCGAGTTGAATGATCTTCCGCGGCGCGCAAAGCTCCATCCGGGACGGCGGCTTCGCGTGGCACCGCCGCGCGTCGTCACTGCTGGCAACTAGGTTGAAATGTCGCACGCTGCTTGCTAGTTTGGCCGGTCACCATGGCCGACTCGGGCAGTAGCGACTACAAGAAGACTCTCAACCTCCCGCAGACCACCTTCGCGATGAAGGCGAACCTGCCGCAGAACGAGCCGAAGAGGCTCGAGCAATGGCAGGCGATGAACCTCTACGGATTGATTCGCGAGAAGTCCCAGGGGCGGCCGAAGTTTGTTCTGCACGACGGTCCGCCGTACGCGAACGGCGAGATTCACATCGGCCACGCGCTCAACAAGATCCTCAAGGACTTCATCGTGAAGTCGCGCACGATGATGGGCTACGACTCGCCGTACGTACCGGGGTGGGATTGTCACGGTCTTCCCATCGAAAGCGCGATCGACAAGAAAAAGCGACTGAAGAAACAGGAGATGACCGCGGGAGAGTTTCGCCGCGCCTGCCGTCAGTTCGCCGCCGAGTACGTCGACATCCAGCGCAAGGACTTCATCCGCCTCGGCATCATCGGCGACTGGGACCATCCATACATGACGATGGCGTTCGATTACGAAGCCGACATCGCCGGCGCCTTCGGCCGTTTCTTCCAGACCGGCGCCGTCTACAAGGGACTCAAGCCGGTGCATTGGTGCACGTACGACCAGACCGCGCTGGCCGAGGCGGAGGTGGAGTATCTCGATCACACGTCGCCGTCGATCTATGTGCGGTTCCGGATGACCGATGAATCGGTCACTCAGCTCGATCTCCCTGTGGAGCTGCCGCTCTACGCGATCATCTGGACGACGACGCCGTGGACGCTGCCGGCGAACCTGGCCATCGCCGTGAAGCCGGACTACGACTACGCGGTCGTCGAGCACGACGGCGTCAACTACATCCTCGCCAACGATCTCGTCGGTGCGGTGACGAAGAAATTCGGCTGGAACGATTACAAGGTCGTCAAAGTCTACAAAGGCACTTCACTCGAGCACCTTCGCTACCGTCATGCATTTCTTCCGCGCGAAGGCATCTTCGTCCTCGGTGATTACGTAACGCTCGATGCCGGAACGGGACTCGTGCACACGTCGCCCGGCCATGGTTCCGATGACTTCTATACCGGCCGGCGTTACGGCCTCGACATCTACACGCCGGTCGACCATCGCGGTCTCTTCACGCTCGACGTGCCGCTTTGGGCGGGGATGCATGTGTTCAAGGCGAATCCCCTCATCATCGAACATCTGCGTGAGCGCGGCGCCCTCGTCCTCAGCGAGACGATCACGCACCAATATCCACACTGCTGGCGCTGCAAGAACCCGATCATTTTCCGCGCGACGGAGCAGTGGTTCATCTCGATGGACGAAACGAATTTGCGCAGCCGCGCGCTCGCACAGATTCACAAGACAAAGTGGCATCCCGCATGGGGCGAAGAGCGCATCGCGGGCATGGTCGAGAATCGACCCGACTGGACGATCTCACGCCAGCGACTGTGGGGCGTGCCGATCACGGTTCTGTACTGCGAAAAGTGCAATGAGGTGATCCATTCGCCGGAATTCTTTGCGAAGGTCACGGCGATCTTTCGCGCGGAGGGAGCGGACGCCTGGTACGAGCGGCCGGCCACCGACTTTCTGCCAGCGGGCCAGAAGTGCCAATGCGGCAGCAGCGAGTTCCGCAAGGAGCTCGACATCCTCGACGTCTGGTTCGATTCCGGTTGTTCCCACATCGCGGTGCTGAAGACGCGCTCGGAATTGACCTGGCCGGCCGCGGTCTACATCGAAGGACACGATCAACATCGCGGCTGGTTCCAGTCGTCACTGCTCATCGGCACAGCTATCGAAGGCGCCGCGCCGTTCGAACAGGTGATCACGTGCGGCTTCGTGCTGAACGAAGCGGGCGACAAGATGTCGAAGTCGCGGGGGAACGCGCTGTCCCCGCAGGATGTGATGAAACAGAACGGCGCGGACATCCTGAGGCTCTGGGTCGCGGTGAGCGATTACACCGACGACATGACCTTCGGGCCGCAGATCATCACGCGCGTCGGCGAAGCGTACCGCAAGATCAGAAACACGGCGCGCTATCTCCTCGCGAATCTCAATGATTTCGATCCGGCGAAGGACGCGATGCCGCTCGATCAGCTTCTCGACACCGATCAGTGGGCGCTCGACCGCGCTGCGCGCGCATTCGATCGCTGCCGGCAGGCGTACGAACACTACGAATTCCACGTCGTCTATCACCGGCTTCTCGAGCTATGCACCGTCGATCTGTCGGCGATCTACATCGACGTATCGAAGGACACGATTTACATCGAAGCGCCGGCGTCGCGCGCGCGGCGTAGCGCGCAGACGGCGATGTACGAAATCCTGCGCGGCCTCGTGTCGACAATGGCGCCGATCCTTTCGTTCACCGCCGACGAGATTTACGAAGCGATGCCCGGCGCCAAGGAAAAATCAGTGCATCTCACTGAGTTCCCTCGCCTCAACGTCACGTTGAGCGACAGCCGGCGCGAGGCCTGGGATCGCATCCTCCAGCTTCGCGATGAAGTGACAAAGGTCATCGAGCCCGCGCGGGCGGCGAAACAGATCGGACAGTCGCTCGAAGCCGACATCACGATCTTCGGCGACTTCGCCCCTGAAGCGATCCTCGGCGACGTGAATGTCGACCTGGCGAAGATCTTCATCGTCTCGCACGTCGATTTCCGGCCGCTCTCGCAGTTCGGCGGAACGCCGATCGAAGTCAAAGGAGTCGGCAAGGCCGGCGTGGCCATGTCGCCCGCGCGCGGGCGGAAGTGCGGGCGGTGCTGGAACTATCGGGAGGAAGTCCGCGAGGACCGCACGCTCTGTGCGCGTTGTGACGCGATCGTCGCCTCACTGGCGCCGGCCGAGGTCCCTACGGCTTAGCGCTCCGGCGCTCCAGCAGCAACGTATCGCGCCAGACTCCATGCAACTGCGCGATGCGCTCGCGCCGCCCCACGATTCGAAAGCCGTGGCGGAGATGAGTCTGCACGCTGGCGTCGTTCTCCGGAAAGATCGACGCCTGCAGCGTCCAGATGCCGTTCGCCTCTGACCGCTCGACCAGCGCGCCCAGAAGCTTCGAGCCGATGCCGCGGCCACGAGCGGCGGCGGCGACATAGACGCTCACTTCGGAGACACCGGCATAGCAGGTGCGCTGGGAAACGCGGCTGAGCGCCGCCCAACCCACCACCTGGGCGCCATCACGAAAAACCAGACGCGCTTGCGGAAGATGCTTCGCATCCCACACGTCCCACGGCGGCGCCTCGGTCTCGAACGTGGCGTTCCCGCTGGCGATGCCTTCGAGGTAGATCGTGCGAACGGCCGGCCAGTCGTCCTCTCGCATCGCCTCGATCACGTCGCAATGTTACATTCAGCGCTCGATGCGCTTCGCCGATCTCCACACGCATACGCATCATTCCGACGGCACGCGCTCGTCGCGCGAGGTCATCGATGTGGCGCGCGCGAACAGCATCTCCATCCTCTCGATTAGTGATCATGATAATCTGGCTGCATATTTTGAGAGTAAAACATATGCTGATTCGCGCGACGTCAAGCTGATCGCCGGTGTCGAGCTCTCCTGCGCGTACGAGGGTCACGACATTCACATCCTGGCGTACGCGTTCGATCCGCTCGACGAGCGCATCGAGGCGCGGCTGCGCTCATTTCGCCTGACGCGCGCGCATCGCGGTCAGAAAATCGTGGAGCGCCTGCGCACGCTCGGTTTTCCCATCGATCACAGTCGCGTCGAGCAGCTTGCCGCCGGCGGCGCGATGGGCCGGCCGCACGTTGCGCGTGCGCTCGTCGAAGCAGGGCACGTCGGGTCAGTGGCGGAGGCGTTCGATCGGCTGATCGGCGCAGGCAAACCTGCCTATGTGGAGAAGGAGCGCTTTCAGATCGACGAAGCGGTCGCTCTGATTCACTCGGCGGGAGGACTGACGTCGATCGCGCATCCGACGCTCTATCCGCATCATGAGCACATCGT
>DASXRT010000180.1:0-10151 GCA_036506455.1 Thermoanaerobaculia bacterium | reverse complement strand
AGGATCAGCAGAAAGTAGACAACGATCTTCGCGAGGAGGAGCGTGTTCATTACAGATCCTCCGGTCGCAGAAGCGCATACAGCAGATAGCCGAGAGCGAGAATGGTCAGCGCCAATGCAACGATGGTCTCGAAACTCATCTCACACCTTGTCGCATGCGCGCGTGTACAGGACCGATGCCGCGAACAGGACGATCGTCAGAACGATGAAGATGAAATCCCACATGGTTCGTACCCTCAGTGACCCGCGCCGGAGTCGAAGCTCACGATGACTCCGAAGATCAGAAGGTTTTGCGCCGGCGTCAGCGTGCCGTCTTTGAAAAACCCACCATCCCGGCCGCGAGAGCCATCCAGGCGATGTTCGAGTCTCAGAATCGTCGCCGTCCGGCCGTAGGGAATTCGATACTCGAGCGTCGTGGTGTTGGCGTTGACCGTCTGCCGATACAACGTCGTCCGGCCATCGCGATCCCAATACACCTCGGGACGCAGGGTGAAACTGAGTCGAGGACTGAGCGACCAGTGCACCGGCAGTTGCGCCGACATCCAGAGCGCTCGCGGCTTTCCCGGCGCATCGATTCGTTCCGTTCCCACGAAGTACTCGAAGGCGCCGGTGAAGCGATCCCGCTTCAGTTCGTAGATGCTGTCGGCGAGAAATCGCCAGAACTCCACATCGGTGTTCGATTGATGCGGACCATAAAGGATCGTCTGTTTGAACGTCTTTCCGTCGGCCGGTTTCCATGCGATCTGTCCGCCGATGCTCGGGACATCGTTCGCATGCGCGAGATGCCAATAGCCGTTCACGACAAACGCCGTGCCGGTCACCGTCTTCGTCATCGGATACGCGGCGTTCACGCCGAGCATCAGATACGGCGTGAAGTCGGCGCCCCACGGCCGCGTGTAAGTGAAATTGTCTTTGGCATAGAGCGAGTCATAGCCGATCAGGCTGCCGAAGATTCCGCCCTGTACAGCGAGTCCGCTCGGCGCGAGGTACGAGACATTCGTGGACCCGAGGTGAGTGAGCCAGTCAGACTCGCCCACGTTCGGAGCCGACGCCGAGAATCCGAAGATCTCCGAATCCTTGCCGGTCTGCGCCGTCAACTCCAAACCCCATCGCGAGCTGTCCGAGGCCGGCTTCTTCAGATAGAGCGCGGCCATGTTCAGATCTGCTTCATTTACGTGGAAGGTCGTTCCGCGGCTGCGGAACAAACGATTCGACGGATCGTTGGAGTCGTACAAGTAACCGACGTCCGTGAAACCGCCGTATTGCCACACGGCGCCGCGCGCGATGGCGGGAATCAGCGTGAGAACGATGGCAATGAATTGCTTCACGCGCGTGCCCTGGCGAAGAGCGCCGGCGCGGCCACCCAGCCGAACATCAGCAGGCATCGGTACACAGGCTTCGTGGGCGGACCGATCAGTTCGAACCATGCGTGTCCGAAATGCGCGGTGATGATCATCTCGGCGATGATCGAGAACAGCAGCCAGAGACTGCCGACCAGCAGTGCGTGATCGACGGTAGCCTCTCGCGCCGTTAGCGCCATGTACGCGAAGCCGGCACAGACGATCGCCGCAAGCTGCACAGCGATGGAGACGTGCTGTGACATCGGTCCGATGACCTGATGAGCGGCAATCACCATCAGCGCGGCCACCGCCCAGAACGACACGATCAGCGCGGACATTGTCACCACGTGATGTTTCCGATGCGGGAAGCGCGGGCTGGCGGAATACGGCGTGGCGATCATCTCCGACCTCCACGGTTCCACAACGCGCGCGCGTCGAAGGCCTCGCAAGAAAGCGCGAAGAAAGATCGAGAGACGCGCTTAAGAGTGGATTAAGAGTTTCGAAAGACGCTCACAGCGGCTCGGCGATGAAGCGATAACCGACCCACGGCTCGGTCACGATGTAGCGTGGCTCGGACGGATTCGGCTCGATCTTCCTGCGCAGTGAGCTCATGTGCACGCGGACCGTGTCGGCCGTCGTGCCGGGCGCTGAGCGCCATACGCGGGCAATGATCTGGTCGATGAACATCGGCTTGCCGGCGCTGATGGCAAGCAGCTCGAGCAGCGAGAACTCCGTCGGCGTCAGCCGCACATCGCGCTCGCCCTGAACCACCTTGCGATGCTCGAGGTCGATCGTCAGATCGGAGAACGCGAGCACTGTCGACGGCTTCGCGCTGGTCCTGCGCAATTGCGCACGGATGCGCGCGAGAAGTTCGTTCAGCGAAAACGGCTTTGTGACGAAGTCGTCCGCGCCCAGATCGAGCGCGCGAACCTTGTCGGCGTCAGCTCCGCGGACGGAAAGGACGATGATCGGAACGCGCGATGAAGAGCGGATCGCGGCGATGAGCTCGAACCCGTCCGATCGCGGCATCGCCAGATCGGCGAGCACGAGATCGGGCGCATGTGAATGAAAGAGCGAGGCTCCTTCGCTTCCGTCGCCGGCGCTCATGGTCGTGTAGCCTGCAGCACGTAGTTCCTTCGACAATGAATCGCGAATCGCCGGATCGTCGTCGACGACCAGAATCACGCTGGAAATCGTCACGCCATGCCCTCGACGGGAAGCAACGCGGCGGGCAGATCGATACGCGCCATCGTCCCGCCGCCCGGCCGCGGCGCAAGGCTGATGCTGCCGCCATTCACCGCGGCGAGACTGCGTGCGATCTCGAGTCCGAGACCGCGCTGGGCGACGTCGGCGGTTTCGTCGGCGACCAGGCCGGGACCGCGATCGAGGATCTCAATGCGAATCTTGTCCGCGTCCAGCGGATGACGCCGGGCTATGAGCTCGATCGGCGCGCCGGCAGGCGAGACACGATGCGCGTTCTCGAGAAGATTGACCAGAATCTCCAGCGCGAGCGACGGGTCGGCGTCGGCGTCGGGACAATCGGCGTCGACCTGCATCGTGATCGGGCGAGCGGTAAAGACGAGCGGCAGATTCTCGCGAGCCGCCCGGAACAGATCGGCCGGCGGCGTCGGCTCGCGCCGGGGTTTCGCTTTGCCTGCCTCCAGTCGCGCCATCGACAGCAGGTTGTCGATCCTGCGGCGCAGCCGCGACGTCTCTTCGGAGATCGCGGCGACGTCGTCGAGGAGGTCGGCGTCCGATGCTGCGCGTCGCCGCAACGATTCGGTTCGAATCGTAATGGCCGTGATCGGCGTCGTCAGGTCATGGGAGATGGCACGGAGCAGCGACGTCTTGAGCGCCTCACTTTCGCGCAGAGCCTGGACGTGCGCGTTCTCCTCGATGAATCGCTCACGTTCGACGGCCAATGCGACCAGCCGCGCCGCCGACTCCAGCGCCGGCGCGGAAGCCTCTGTGCCCCGCGCCACGAGAGCGCCGCTCGTTTTGCCTCCGACGATCAGCGGCAGGTAAACATCACGCCCGAACGGCGAAGGAAACTCCAACGGCTCCTTATGGCGTCCGACACCGGAGAGTAGATCCTCGACTTCATCTTCCTTGGTTCCGCTCCACCAGACGACTTGCTGTCGATAGGGACTCCCTTCAAAGAGAACGAGGCCCCCTCCGCGGGCGCCGAGGAGTTGAAGGGCGCGGCCTGCTGCTTCGCCGAGCGCGCCGACACGATTCGTGGCCGTGAAGAGATCGATGCTGAGGCCGTAAAGTGTTTCCAGCTCCGTCCGGCGGCGTTCCGCCGTTTCTGCCTGAGTGCGCGCCGCCACGACCAGCCGGTTCACGGTGACCGAAGCGATGAGAAATGCCGCGAGCGCGAACCAGTTCGCCGGGTCGGCGAGAGTCAGCGTGTAGAGCGGCGGAAAGAAAAAGAAGTTGTAGCAGAGCATCGCCACGAACGACGACACCGTGCCGATCACCAACCCGCCCCACACCGAAATCAAGAGGACGACAACCAGGTAAGCGAAGCCGACTGTGCTCGGATTGAGACCGATCAGATGTCCGACAGCGGTCACTGCCGCGATCGAAATGATCGCGAAAACCCAGGTGACACCCCGCTTCATCGCCGTCCAAGTGAAACACAGAACGAAGGAAGCGGTACTAAAGGAGCTCTAAAGGAAGCGTCTGTTTCTTTCCTGCAACCGTCCTGGCAAGAAGCAGCCTCTCAGGAGTGCGTGTCCGGCCTTTGCACGTTCATCAGCCATGGACACCTTGCCCGATCGACTCGTATCTCCAGAACGGTGCCGGATGAGACTCGCTGCCTTCGTCCTCCTTCTCGCTTCCACTGCCGCCGCGCAGCAGGTCGCGCTCAAGCCGATCATCAGCGGGCTGGACATGCCCGTGGCGATTACCCATGCGAACGACACGCGGATGTTCATCACGCTGCAGCGCGGCCAGGTTGTGATCTTTGACGGCACGAGACTCCTTCCGGCACCGTTTCTCGACATCCGCACGCTCGTTCAGTGCTGCGACGAGCAGGGATTGCTCAGCGTCGCGTTTCATCCGCGCTACCGCGATAACGGCATCTTCTTCGTGTACTACGTCGATCGCAGCAGCTTCGTCACCATCGCGCGATATCGCGTCAGCTCCGATCCGAATCGCGCCGATCCGGCATCGGCGCAGATTCTTCTGAGGGTCGATCACACGCAGTTCGGCAATCACGATGGTGGGCAGTTGCAGTTCGGCCCCGATGGCTATCTGTACATCGGCACAGGCGACGGCGGTGGTGGTGGCGATCCGCTCCGCAACGCCCAAAACTTGAACGCACTCTTCGGCAAATTGCTGCGAATCGATGTCGACTCGGGATCGCCTTACGGGATTCCTCCGTCGAATCCGTTCGTCAATCGCAGCGGCGCCAGGCCGGAGATCTGGGCCTACGGGCTGCGCAACCCCTGGAGATTCTCATTCGATCGCGCCACGAGCGATCTGTGGATTGCCGATGTTGGTCAAGGCGCGTGGGAGGAAGTCGACCTTCAGCCGGCGACGAGCATCGGCGGCGAGAATTACGGTTGGAACAGGATGGAAGGGAAGCACTGCTTCGGCGGCGGTAGCAACTGCAACGACGGGACATTGACGCTGCCGATCGTCGAGTATGGACACGGCGGTGGCGGTTGCTCCGGCTCGATCACCGGCGGATATCGCTACCGCGGCTCACGCTACGTTCACCTGTACGGCACGTACGTCTACGGCGATTACTGCAACGGTGGAATCTGGGGCGTGACGCAACAGGGCAACACATGGAGCGTCCGCTCGCTTTTGTCGACGCGCATCGCCACGAGCACGTTCGGTGAAGATATGTTCGGTGAGATCTATGTCGCCGATTACGCGAACGGAATCATCTACCAGATGATCGATCAGTTGCCGAACCCGCCGAAGCGACGCGCAGTGCAACACTGATGACGTCGAGACGCTTCGATCGTTTCATCGCCGCACTGGCGAGCGTGCACCTATCCGATCGCGCGTGCAATCAGTACACGAACCCCATCCGCCGGAGCAACCTGCGACACTATCTGGAAGCGCTCGATGCGATCGGTCCGGACATGCTGCTCATCGGAGAAGCGCCCAGCTATCGCGGCGGACGGCTCACCGGCATCCCGTTCACCAGCGAACGGATCATGCTCAGCGGCATCCTTCCGGGCAGTGGCTATCGAAAGGCGACGCCCGGCCCTGAGATGTCGACCGAGGCGAGCGCGACGATGGTGTGGGGAACGATTTGCCGGATCCATCCACTTCCGCTGCTGTGGAACGCGTTTCCCTTTCATCCGTTCGATCGCGGCAATCCGCGCTCGAATCGTCTTCCGAGCATGAGCGAGCTTCTGATCGGTCAGGATTTCATCCGCGTGCTGATGAGATTGCTCGACTTCCAGCGGATCGTGGCCATCGGCAACCGCGCTTCTCTGTCGTTGTCGCGGATGAACATCGCGCACGAGCGGGTTCGCCATCCCTCGCAGGGCGGAAAGCAGAAGTTCCTCGATGGGATGGCGCGCCTGTCGCAATCCACTGCATCGGGGGACCCGATGCCTCGGAAAAATCAGATTCAGCAGATCAAAGAAGGCCGCTCGATGCGTGAGCGAACTTACACAGGTCGCAACCAACCGGCCGGACCGAAAGCGCCACTGCCCACGAAGAATGCGGTGAAGCTGTCGACGGTGCCGAGCTCCGCGAAGGAAAAGTATCGGGGCGGGCGAGATTAATAGCTCGACTCACGTCACCCTGAGCGGAGCGAAGGATCTCGAGTTCGGCAATTTTGAGTTCCTTCGCCGTCTGCGCGGCTCAGGATGACGTGAGGGCTATCCCCCGATGTGCGACATCTCGACCTTCTTCAGGCCGAGGGTCGCTTCCGAGCGAATCTCCGAGTAACGATCTTCGCGAGCGCGCCAGACCGCGCCGATGGCCGTCACGATCTCGTCGTCGGACGCGCCACCGCGTAGAAGCGCGCGCAAGTCTTTTCCGCTGCTGGCGAACAGGCACGTATACAGTTCGCCCTCGGCTGACAAACGCGCGCGCGTGCAACTGCCGCAGAACGGCTGCGTCACGGAAGTGATGATTCCGACCTCGCCGGCGCCATCGGCGTAGCGCCAGCGCTGCGCGACCTCGCCGAAGTAATTCGGATCGGCCGGCACGAGCGGCCACTCTGCATCGATCCGCTCGCGGATCTCCGCGCCACTCACGACGTCGTCGATGCGCCATCCATTCGTGTTGCCGACGTCCATGTATTCGATGAACCGCACAATCATTCCGCTCCCACGGAAATGGCGCGCGACATCGACGAAACTTCTATCGTTCCTGCCGCGGATGACGACTACATCGATCTTCACCGGATCGAGTCCCGCCTCCGCCGCGGCGTCGATCGCTGCGAGTACGCGCGAGACCGGCATGTCGACATCGTTCATTCGCCGGAACTCGGCGTCGTCGAGGGAGTCGAGACTGATCGTGATGCGATCGAGTCCTGCGCTCTTGAGCGCTCGCGCTTTCTCGCGCGTGAGGAGTGAGCCGTTCGTCGTGAGAGTGATGTCGTTGATTCCGCCGACGCGCGCGAGCATCTCGACGAGGCGCTCGATATCGCGGCGGATGAGCGGCTCCCCGCCGGTGAGGCGGATCTTCTCGACGCCAAGGCGTGCAAATGACTGCGCCAATCGCGCGATCTCCTCGAACGTGAGGAGCTGATCGCGATGCGCGAATGCGAAGTCGCGCCCGAAGACTTCGCGCGGCATGCAGTAGACGCAGCGGAAGTTGCAGCGATCCGTAACGGAGACCCGCAGGTCATGCAGCGGTCTTCCGAGAGTGTCGACCGAGCGCATCAGGCGACGAAACTACGTCGGCGGGAACAAAAACTCCAGAACTTTTCGCGCCCGGGCCCCCCAGGCTCGTTCGCTGTGATCTGCCCGCCGGTCCTCGTAGTAACGGAAGGTAGCGCTGCTCCAACCCTTTGCGCGAAGTCGATAGCGGAGCATCTGTACGCCGATGAACGCCTCGTTCCCTTCGCGACCGCCGATATCGAGCCAGATCCGCGGGCGATCGGGACCCGCAAACTCATCGACCTCACGCAAGATGACGCGGTCGTGCCACCAGACCGAAGGCGACATCACCGCCGCACGCTTGAAAACATCGGGATGCTTCAACGCCAGATGCAACGCCACAAGACCGCCGAGGGACGATCCGCCGATGGCGGTGTCGTCGCTGACCGTTCGATAGGCCGCATCGATGACCGGCTTCAACTCTTCGAGCAACATGCGCGCATAGGCGTCGGCTCCTCCGCCCGCGTTCTTCCTCGGATCGCGTGTCGGCGTGTACTCGTCGATACGCGTGGGGCCGGTGTGATCGATCCCGACGATGATCATCGGCTCCGCCGTGCGCGCGCCGATCGCCTCATCGGCCGCCTCGGCCAACCTCCAATGCTGGCCCGGGATGAACGAACGGTGCGGCTCGAACAGATTCTGCCCGTCCTGCATGTAGAGCACGGGATAGCCGCGATCGGGACGGTCGTCGTAGCCGGCCGGAAGGTAGACGACGACCTCGCGTTCGTTGCCGAGGATCTTCGACTCGAAGGCGGGGATGCGATCGAGGCGGCCGGGACGAATCGCGGCGCGCCGGTTCTCGATCCGGAAGACGCGACGAAGAGTCGAGCGGAGCGTGTCGGGTGCCGTCACGCGCTGATCTGGCGATAACCGCTGCGGAAATAGACGAGCGGCGGGCCGTCGCCCACCTGCACGTCGACGACCTCGCCGACAAAGATGGAATGGTCGCCGCCGGGCAGATGATCGCGAAGACGGCACTCGATGGTGCAGAGCGCGCCCGCGATCAGCGGAACACCGAGCTCGCCGCGGCCGGTGACAATGCCGGAGAACTTGTCGTCGGACTTCGACGCGAAACGGCCGGAGATCTCCATCTGATCGGCGCCGAGGATGCTGACGCCGAATTTCTTCGAGGCCAGAAGCGCGTCGTGTGACTTCACGGCCTTCTCCACGCAGATGAGCACGAGCGGCGGGTGAAGCGAGAGAGAGGCAAACGAGGCGACGGTGAGTCCGTATAGCTTGTTCTCATATTCAGTGGTCACGACCGTCACTCCGCTCGCGAAATGCGACATCGCCAGCTTGAAGCGAGCGTCATCGACAGGCATGGGGTGGGGAGTATAAACGCACAGTCACGAAGCCAATATCGTCTTCGCCGCCGCACGCGCGCTCGAGAGCGCGGCGTCCGCCAACGCGCCATCGGCGGCCACCCAATCGCCGGCCAGATAGAGGCCGCGCAAGGGAGTCACAGGAGAGGGACGAGCCGAGTGAGGCGTCACTAAAGCGTTCGACACTGTCGCCGATGGCAGGAAGCGCCGATGCACGACGAAGTCGCGCCAGCCTGGCTGGATCTCGTCGAGAAATGTCTCGAGCTCCTGCTCATCCGCGCGCGCGGCCTCGTTCAGCCGGATGTCTTCGTCGTCCTCTCCAACCATGGTCGGCTCGGTCTGATACTTTGCCAGATGAACCATCGCACCGCCGCGCGGCGTGAGCTGCGCGTATCGCGAGTGCACGCCGAAATATACGGGCCGGTCGATGCCAACAGCGAGCGTGCGCTTCGGATCGGGGAGCTTCGAGAGTGCGATGTCGAGACACGCTGCCGTCACCGGCTTCAGATCGCGCCAGCCGCGCGCGAAGTCCACATCGCCGACCAGCTCGCGCGCCGTGGACGGATCGACGGCGAGCAGCACCGTGTCGGCGACGAGCCGCGCCCCCTTCGCGCCCTTCGGCGTCGGATCGGGCATCACGAACTCGTTCGTCGTGTCGCTCTGTTCCAGCTCCAGACCACCCAGCTCCACTGCACGAACTTCTCCGTCGTGATCCACGCCGATCACGCGCGAGCTCGTCACAAAATTCACGCCTGCGGTGACGGCGTGACTGTGCAGGGAATCGACGATCTTCTGCCATCCCTCATCGATGTAGACCACGCCACGCAGAATGAGTTTGAGCTGCTGCAACGCCGTGGCGGCGCTCTGATCGAGGTCCGCCGAATACGTGGCCAGCCGAAGCAGTGATTCCATGACCAGACGCAGACGCGGATCGACGACATTGGCGTCGAGCCACTGGCGAGTGGTCATCGAATCGAGACCGCTCGTGTCGATCGAGCGTACGCGCATCAGCACGGAGACTGCCTCGAACTTTCCCTTCGCGCTCAGCAGTGCACTGAAGACAGCCGAGAACAGCGATATCGGCAGTCTGAAGCTCTCGTTGCCTAAGATTGCCGTGCCACGCGTTTTGGCCCGCCCGCCTCGAATCGGAATGCCGAGCTCACGGTAGACCGTTCGTCCCGCACCTTTGCGGTAGATGGTGTGTGGACCAAGATTGAACCGGAAACCGTGGCGCAGATGCGTGATGGCGCGGCCGCCGAGGTATCGGCGTTTTTCGAAGAGAGTGACCGTTCTGCCCCCGCGGGCGAGATAAATGGCGGCCGCGAGGCCAGCGATGCCGCCTCCGACGACGATGACGTTCTTTTTCACCCTTCTTCGGATCGTATCGCAATCAAATTGCTTTTTCGTTAGAATCCACCGGAATTCCGTCGTGATTGAGTCTCCAATTCTTCGAGAAGGTGCGTCATGAAGAAAACCGTTCTGGGTGTGCTCCTGCTGCTGTGTGCAACGGTCGGATTTGCGGCTGATCGTCCTGCTGCGCCGGAGATCACGGCGCCGTCGAACGGCGATGAGTGGGTGAAGCTGAGCAGCACCGAAAAGCTCTTCTGGGCCATCGGTTACTCGCAGGGCTAT
>DASXRT010000179.1:0-2338 GCA_036506455.1 Thermoanaerobaculia bacterium | reverse complement strand
CGGAGGCGATGAAGAAGAACGGCGTCGCAGTCGCGCCGTGGGTCGAGGAGATGCTCGCGGCGGGACATGAGTCGTTCTATCGCGACAACTCTTACTACGATCCGGCTAGACGCTCGTACGTTCAGATCGCCGCCGATCCTCGCGTGATTCATCTGGCCGGCGGCCGGAAGGTTCGCGAGAACAAGGGTACGAGCCTCATCGATATCGGCGACGGCGTCCTCTGTCTCGAGTTCCACACGAAGATGAACACACTCGACGAAGACGTGCGCTCGATGATCGAGCAATCCGTCGAGGAGCTGGAGAACGGTCCTTGGGCGGGCATGGTCATTGGCAATGAAGGAGCGGATTTCTGCGTCGGCGCCAATCTCGCCGGAGGCTTCGGATCCGACGGCTCGGAAGCGGTCCGTCGCGCCGTCAAGGGGATGCAGGATGCGTTGATGGCGGTTCGCTTCTGTTCGAAGCCGATCGTCACCGCTCCGTTCGGACGCACGCTTGCCGGCGGAGCGGAGGTGACGTTAGCGGGCGCACGCATCGTCGCCGCGGCAGAGACGTACATGGGACTCGTCGAGGTCGGCGTGGGGCTCGTCCCCGCGGCCGGCGGATGCAAAGAGCTCGTGCGGCGCATCGTCTCGCCGGCGGTGAAGCAAACGCCGAACGCCGATCCGCTTCCCTTCGTTCAAAACGCTTTGCAGACGATCGCTGCTGCGAAAGTGTCGACGAGCGCCGCGGAGGCGAGATCGCTCGGCTTTCTCGATACCGCCGATCGCATCGTGATGAATCGCGATCACCTCATCTTCGAAGCGAAGGAAGAGGTGCTCGAGCTCGCGGCGCACGGTTACACGCCGCCTGTTCGCGAGAAGAGTTGCTATGCAGCGGGGCGCGACGTGCGCGCCGCGCTGAAAGCGGGCATCTACGTTCTGCAGCAGGGCGCGTACATGAGCGAGTACGACGCGCTCCTCAGCTCACGCGTGGCGTCGATCCTCTGCGGCGGCGATCTGTCGAGCGGTCAATGGGTCGACGAACAATTTCTGCTCGATCGCGAGCGCGAGGCCTTCGTTCAGTTGATCGGCGAGTCGAAGACGCGCGAGCGCATTCAATCCATGCTGTCCACCGGCAAGCCGTTGCGGAATTGAGATGGTGATAGAAACCGATAGCACGCACAAAATCGCGCGCCGCACGATGAGCGGCCTCGAGTACATGCGCAAAGTTGCGGCGGGCGAGATCGAAGCATCGCCGATGGCGCGGCTTCTCAACATCCGCATCGTGGAAGTCGATGAAGGGCGGGTGGTGGTGACCGCGCAGCCGGCGCTCGAGTTCGAGAACGGGCTGCGCATCGCTCATGGCGGTTTCGCGGCGACGCTGCTCGACACCGCCCTCGGATGCGCCGTCAACTCGGTCATGCCGGCGGGAAAGATCTTCACGACGCTGGAGATGAAGATCAACTTCACGCGCGCCGTGACGCGCAACACGGGGACACTCACTTGCGCCGCGACGATCGTTCACGCCGGATCGCGAACCGCGACAGCGGAAGGGCGCATCGTCGACAGCGAGGGCAAGCTCTACGCGCATGGCTCGGCGACTTGCATTCTCTTTCGCGACACGACAACGGAGGGATCATGAACGAAGCGGTCATCGTCGCTGGTCTGCGGACGGCAGTGGGGAAGGCGCCGCGCGGAACATTGCGCACGACGCGGCCTGACGATATGGCTGCGGAGGTGATTGGCGCGCTTTTGCGTCGCGCGCCCCGTCTTTCGCCCGAAGCGATCGACGACGTCATCCTCGGCTGCGCGATGCCGGAGGGTGAATCGGGGACGAACGTCGCGCGCATCGCATCATTGCGCGCCGGTCTTCCCGTCTCGGTACCCGCCGTGACCGTGAATCGATTCTGTTCATCGGGATCGCAGACGATCGCGATGGCCGCGGAACGGATCATGTCCGGCATGGCCGAGCAGATCATCGCGGGCGGTACCGAGTCGATGAGCCTCGTGCGCGGCAATGGACGCTTTCGTCCGAATCCGGAACTCGTCGAGAACCACCCTGAGGTGTACCTGAGCATGGGGCTGACGGCAGAGAACGTGGCGCGGAAGTATCGAGTCTCGCGCGAGGACGCCGATGCTTTTTCGTATCGCAGTCATCAGAAGGCGCTCGCCGCGCAAAAGGCCGGCCGTTTCTCCGACGACGGCATCGTTCCGCTCGATGTGGAGATCGTCGATGCCAACGGCTCGAGCGAGCCGGCGCGTCAACGCATCGTGTTCGATACCGACGAGGGTCCGCGCGCCGATACCACGCTCGAAGCGCTGGCGAAACTCCGCCCCGTGTTCCACGCCAAAGGAGTCGT
>DASXRT010000178.1:0-10144 GCA_036506455.1 Thermoanaerobaculia bacterium | reverse complement strand
CACGCCGTTGGAAGCGATCGTCGTCGTGCCGGCTCCATTGAGCGTCCCGCTGACAAAGTCGAGATGACCACCGGACGAGCCGGCGCCGACCGTCAGCACACCGCTGTTTGTCAGCGTGCCGCTCTGAATGGTGAGCGTGTTAAGGCCTGATGTCCCCGTCACAGCCGAGCTGCCGGTGAGACCGAGCGATCCGCCCGAGGCGACGGTCACTGATGCGCCGGTGCCACTGTTCGTGTTGAGAGTGACTGCTGCCGGAATCGCCGTGTTCACCGTGAGTTGCGGCGTGTTCAGGAGATTCGCGAGGTCACCGGCAATCCCTTGTCCTCCGGGATAGGAGCCCGCGGGGCAGGTCGGTGCGCCCGGACCAACTGCGGAGCACGCCCATGCCGCGCCCCCTGTCCAGTTCACCGGACCGTTCGTCGCAGTTGTGTACGTGGCTGCGTTGACCGAGCTGGTCAGCGCGAGTCCTCCGACAATGGCGGCAATCGCGACCGTGAAACCGAGGGCAACGACAAGCACGCGACGAGTAGGGACAGACGTGGCCATCTAATAAATCTCCAGAAGAACGATCAGCGCAGAGATGCGCCGAAGGTTATTGAGATGGATCAGCGGTTCGGATGCCCGGATTGTAACGGAATTTCCCGCCTACGGGCGTCGAGTCAGTCGAATATTTCCGCTTTGTTGCCCTCTTCGGTCAGCCACTCTTTGCGATCGGCGGCGCGGCCCTTGGCCAGCAGCATGTCGATCGTCGAGAACGCGTGTTTCTCATCGAGCGTCAGTTGCACGAGCCGGCGGGTGTCGGGAGACATCGTCGTCTCCCGGAGCTGCATCGGATTCATCTCGCCCAACCCCTTGAATCGCTGGATGTTGACCTTCCCTTTGATCCCTTCCGCCTCGATCCGCGCGAGCGTGCCTTCGCGCTCACGGTCATCGAGCGCGTAATAGACGTTCTTGCCGACATCGATGCGAAAGAGCGGAGGCATGGCCACGTAGACGCGACCATCTTCGACGAGCTTGCGAAAGTGCTTCACAAAGAGAGCGCAGAGCAGTGTCGCGATGTGCGCTCCGTCGGAGTCCGCATCGGCGAGGATGCAGATCTTGCCGTACCGCAATCCATCGACGTTGCTCGATCCCGGATCGACGCCGAGGGCCACGGCGATGTCGTGGACTTCCTGGGAGGAGAGGACTTCGTTCGAATCGACTTCCCACGTGTTCAGGATCTTGCCGCGCAGCGGCATGATGGCCTGGAACTCGCGGTCGCGCGCCTGCTTGGCTGATCCGCCGGCCGAGTCGCCTTCGACGAGAAAGAGCTCCGTGCGATGCAGATCCTGACTGCTGCAGTCGGCGAGCTTGCCCGGAAGCGCCGGGCCGCTGGTCAGCTTCTTTCGCTCGACCTTCTTCCCCTGACGCAGACGGATCATCGCCTGATCGATCGCGACCTTCGCGATCCCCTCCGCCTCGGCTGTGTTCTGATTGAGCCAGAGCGAGAAGGCGTCCTGCGTGACACCGGAGACGAACGCCGACGCTTCGCGCGACGACAGCCGATCCTTCGTTTGCCCGGTGAACTGCGGATCGGTCATGCGCACGGACAGGATGTAGCTGCAGCGCGCCCAGACATCTTCCGGCGTCAGCTTCACGCCGCGGGGAACGAGGTTGCGAAACTCGCAGAATTCGCGGATCGCATCAGTAAGCCCGGTGCGGAAGCCGTTCACGTGCGTGCCGCCCTGCACCGTCGGAATGAGATTGACGTAGCTCTCGCCGATGACATCGGCGTCTTCCGGCAGCCACAGCACGGCCCAGTCGACTTCGTGATCGTGACCTTTGAAGTGACTGCGAAACGGTTGTTCCGGAACAGTCGCCGCGCCGGAGAGCTCGGAGAGCAGATAGTCCTTCAGTCCATCTTCGAAGTACCACTCCTCGCTGTCCGCTTTGTCGACTTCATTGATGAAACGCATGCGCAGTTGCGGCGAGAGCACCGCTTTGGCGCGCATGACATGCTTGAGTCGCGGGATGTTGAATTTGGTCGTGTCGAAGAATTTCTCGTCCGGCCAGAAGCGCACCGTTGTTCCGGTGTTGCGCTTCCCGACCTGACCAACGATCTTCAGCTCCGACTTCTTCTTTCCGTCGGCGAACCACATGTAGTACTCGTTACTGTCACGGCGCACCCACACCTGCAGCTTTTTCGAAAGCGCGTTGACGACCGATACGCCGACGCCGTGCAGACCGCCGGAGAAGCGATAGTTCTTATCGGAGAACTTCGCGCCAGCGTGAAGACGCGTGAGAATGACTTCGACGCCGGACACACCTTCCTTGGCGTGTTTGTCGACCGGCATTCCTCGGCCGTCGTCGGTCACCGAGAGCGATCCATCATCGTGCAGCGTCACCGTGATCTCATCGCAAAACCCGGCGATCGCCTCGTCAGCGGAGTTGTCGATCACTTCCTGCGCCAGGTGATTCGGCCGCTCGGTCGTCGTGTACATGCCGGGGCGCTTGCGCACCGGCTCGAGGCCCGTCAGGACCTCGATGGCGGAGGAGTCGTAAGTCGTGGTCATCGGTGTCGTCATTTTAGTCGTCGCCGCCGCGATCCCACGTTTGCGAGAAGAGCGGCATGACGCCCGAGGCGGCGGACGAGCGCTGGATCGTTGCGAGTCTTCGCCAGCAGAGCGATCCCTTCGAAGTACGCGACGATCGCATCGGCGGCTTCGTCGACGTCGACGCGACGCTCGATGTCACCGCGCTTCTTCGCTTCCGCGAGTGCATCGGAAATGAATGAGGCGAATCCGCAGAAGGCCTTGTTGGCGCGGCGCGCCAGGCGCGGCTCCGTTGCGCTCACCTCCGCGGCGATGTTTCCGAAAGCACATCCGAGGACCTTGCCGCCGCTCTTTTTGTTCGATGCCTCATGTCGGCTCACCATCGCGAAGAGTCGTTCGATCCGTTCGAGCGGCGGCACGTTCTCACCAAACGCCACGTTCAGAACGTGATCATGAGCGAAACGCTGGTGACGGTCGAGCGCCTCGAGCATGAGATCACGCTTGGAGGCGAAGAAGTGGTAGAAGCTCCCCTTCTTCACGCCCGCGGCCTTACACACGTCCTCCACGCCGACAGCCAGATAGCCTCGGCGATGGACCAGATCGGCCATCGCCGCAATCAGACGCCCTCGGGCGTCGCTCGTTCTTCCCATTCCGTTCCGTTCCTCGAGTAGACAACCGGTCAACTATCGAGATAGTCTACCGCGAATCCGAACGGAGGACTCCATGAACGAGGTCG
Source organism: Thermoanaerobaculia bacterium (assembly GCA_036506455.1). GTDB lineage: Bacteria > Acidobacteriota > Thermoanaerobaculia > Gp7-AA8 > Gp7-AA8 > DASVHS01. The sequence continues at coordinate 6,877 of DASXRT010000178.1, read as the reverse complement.
AGCAATTCATCGAAGTGTGGGATCGCGAAGCGGCCAAGACCGTGACCCTACTCGCCGCGCTGCCGCGTGATCAATACGACTTTCGACCCGATCCGGACGGCCGCTCGTTGGGAGAGCTGGCGTGGCATCTCGCCGAATGCGATGCCTATATCCCCTTCGGCATTGAACGGGGAGAGATATCCGCGGGCACGCGACCTCCGGGCATGGAGAGGCCGCGGAAAGTCGAGGAGCTGGCTCCCGGCTTCGAGCGCCTTCATCGCGACGCTGTCGAACGAATTCGCAAATTGAAACCGGAGGACCTCGAGCGGTCGATGGTCTTCTTTTCGGCTGGGTCGACGAAAGTACGCGACCTGCTCTGGAGCGCAGTTCTGCTCCACGAGATGCATCATCGCGGTCAGCTCGTGCTCATGTGCCGGCTCGCCGGCGCGCGACCCGCGGCGATGTTCGGTCCGACGCGCGAGGATTTTCCGTTGCCGAAACCGAAGAGCGCGGCCGCAGCGAGCTAGACACGGCTGGTACAGACGCGCGAAGGGCAGCAGGTCCGGGAAACCCGAACTGCCGCTTAATGATGAACGGCGCGGCGGCGCGCCAGCTTCGAGATGAGATCAAAGATCGCCACTCTTCCAGCGGCCGTCTTCTCGCCGGCGTTCGAGACGTGTGACGCGTTGTTCTTGATGATTCGTTCCAGCTCCTCAGGCGTCAGGTCGGGATGCTCTTCGAGCAAAAGAGCAGCGAGACCGGCGACGTAGGGAGCGGCGTACGACGTGCCGGAATTGAGCGTATCTCGACCGCTGCGATAGTGATCGCGTCCGCCGATCGAGGCGACGAACATCTCCGCCGCCGGCGCAAGGATGTCGACTGTCTCGCCTCTGCACGATCGATCCCAGATGTGATTCGTCGAATCGATTCCGCCGACCGTGATCAGTCCGTCGATCGATGAGCCGAGAACGCCGGGATAGAGATTCGAGTTCATATTCGCGTCGCAATGATTTCCGACTCCGGCGACGTAATTGCCGGCAATCGTGACGAAGAGGAATCGCTTTCCGCTCAAATCAGGATTCCCGTCGCGATCGACGCCGGCAATCATCTCCCGCATCTTCTTCTCGAACAGCGGAAACTTCGGATCCTTCGCCGATGCGTAATTCGGAACGAAGCTCATGTTGATGATGCCGGTCTTGAATTGTGGCGTGGCCGGATCCCACGCGTGCTGAATGATCGCGTCAAATGTCTTGATCCACAGGTCGATGTTCATCCCGACCGTTTCCATGTATACGGATACGATTTTCGTGTCGGGAGCAATGCCGGTGTTTCGACCCGCTACAACCGACGCCGTGGCCGTTCCGTGCGTGAAAATCGAGAGCGTCGCGTCGCTCGTATAGCAAGGCTCGAGAGCGGGATCGCGGTCTGGTGGACAGTCCTTACCGACACCGTTGACATGGATCGCGCCAATGACGACCGATCCCTCGGCGCGTGTGAACTCGTCGTGGTCGCGCCAGACGCCTGTGTCACACAAATAGACGACGGCGCCCTTTCCCGTTGCACGCCGAGTCACTTGGGAATCGAGCGTTCCGTCGAGCGAATCGGCGCGATCGAGATGCCACAGCAAGTTGTCAGGGAAGCCTTCTCCACATCCAATCAGTCGCAGATCGATCGTCGAGACATTGGCGGCTGGAACTTCTTCGGCCTGACATCGCGTGGAGACCGTGGCGGCGAGGATCAGCTCTGCGAACACTCCCAGATTCTAGTTGTTGCCGCCACCCTCTGCGCTGGCCGTCGAGATCATCGGCCGCGGCAACGCAATCGACTCGCAGTAGCCGACCTTACCGTCCGCAAACGCCGCGGCGGCGTTATCGATGCGCGAGGGCGTGCTCGAGATCCAGGCCTCGAGCTCGGCCGGCGTGAGATCGGGACGATCGGCCAGCAAGCGCGCGGCGATGCCGCTGATGATCGGCGCGGCAAACGATGTGCCGGAGCGCAGATTCGGCCGCTTGCCGCGATAGTGATCACGCCCGGTGATCGTCGCGCTGAAGATTCCCTTTGCCGGCGCGAGCACTTCGATGTCGCCGCGACAGCTTCCGTACCACCAGGAGTTCTCGGCGGTCATGCCACCGACGGTGATCACGCCGTCGATTCTCTTGCCGAGGACTGCGGGGAAACGATCGACGTAACCGGAGAGACCACAGCCGCCATCGATGTTGTTCGCCGCGACGACGAAGAAGAATTTCCTGCCGTTTGCATCGGGACGGCCGTTGGCGTCGACACCGCCGACCATGTCGCGGATCTTCTGCTCGAGATTGGCAAAGGAAACCGTGTGCACGTCGAATCCGGGTGTGACCTGCTCGAGGACCCAGCCGCTGATGTTGACGACGGCTGTGCGGAACTGTGGTGCGCCGGCGGAGAACGCGTGATGGATGATGGCGTTCAACCCGTCGAGATAGCTGCGCGTCGTGGCCAGGCCGCGCTCGTTCATCACGCGTACGCTGACGATCTGCGCGCTGGGAGCGACGCCGACTCTGCGGCCGCCGAGGATCGAGGCGACACTCGTTCCGTGCGAGGCGGCCGTGAGCTCGTCGAAATTGGAGAAGCACGGCGCCAGCGCCTTGTTCGAGCTGCGGCATCGCGAGGCACCGATCGGGACGACGCTGCTCGTGTCGAAGCCGGCGATGACGCGCGACTGGCCGCTCGCACTCACGAATTCGATGTGATCGGCGAGAATGCCGGTGTCCATCACATAGACGACACTGCCGGCACCGCGGTTCTGGCGATCGAATCGGCCGTCGAGAGTGCCGGCGATCTGATCGATCCGATCGAGATGCCAGAGCAGGTCTTCCGGATATTCTTCGCCGCAGCCGGCCAGCAGCGAGACACTGTGCTTGCCGTCGAGGGGAAGCTCCACTTCGCGGCACCGCGTGGAGACGAGATCGCGGTCATCGGACCACGCGGAGAACGCAGTCAACGCGATGAGTAGAACGATTGCACTGCGGACGAACCGTTCCAATGAGTCTCCCTGTTGTGTCACCGTCTTGGACCGACGACGGAACTAGAGTGAACGAAAGTCGTACGGAACGCAAGAGGCTGTTATCACTGGTCATCGTGGTGTTTGTGATCTCGCTCACGATCCGCGCGACCGGCGATCATCGCGTTCCGCCCTTCGATGACCTCTATCACCTGAAGCGGATCGAGTTCTCCGCCGCGCACTTTCCACGAGTGCTCGAGCTCGATCCCGACCGCGGCGAGCGCGGCGCGTTCTGTCCGTGGCCGCCGTTGTACGACCTCGCGCTCGCACCGTTCGCCAAAGTGATTTGGATCCCGCCGCTCTTCTTCGCCGCGTTTGCGGCCGCGGTGACGGCCATGCTCCGGCCTTTCGGCCTGCTCGCTGCCGCGACCGGCGGACTGACGCTCGCGCTCTCGCCGTACCTGATCGGCGCGTCGAGCGTCGGCCACATCGATCATCACTATGTCGAGCCGTTGCTCCTCCTGCTGATTGTCGTCACCGCTGCTCGCCGAAATGGTCTCCTTCTCGCGCTCGCGATCACGCTGGCCCTCTTCATTCAGACAGCGATGATCGTGGCGGCCGCACTCGCCTTTCTCGTGATGCTCGACCATCCGCGTGAAGGAGCGAAAGCGTTTGCAATCCCGGCCCTGGCGATCGTCGTCTACAGCCTCACGCTCCCCTCTTCCTATCCCGCGAGCCCATGGTTCCTCGGACTCCCGCACGCGGCGCTTCTCTGCGGCGCAGCGATCGCGTGTGCGGCGCGTTCGTGCGCGTCGCGGTGGACGGCGCTCGCGGCGGGAACCACAGTCGCTCTGGCGTTCGCGCCGACAGCGACCGCGCTGCTCGCTGGTCTGCACTTCTTCGGCCGCGATCCCTGGCTGTCGTCGATCATCGAGTTCCAGCCGATGTTCCGCGACGTCTCGCAGATCGGCACCGACATCGCGAACCTTACCGGCGGCGCGTTGCTCGTGCCGCTGCTCTGGCGGAAGCAGCGCACGTTCACGATCTTCAGCATCGCCTATCTGCTGCTCGCGATCTCGAGCCGCCGCTTTCTCGTGCCGGCGATCGCGCTGTTCGCGATCGGTGGCGCGCTGGCGGCCGCGTATGCGCATCGCCGCGCGCTCGCGATCGCCGCGATGACCGTCACTCTCTTGCCGCCGGTCATCTACGACGTCTACGCAGCGCGAATTCCGGAGCCGTCGAATGATGAGTTCCGCGTGATCGGTGAGCGCATGCGCGCTTTGCCGCGCGGTCGCGTTCTAGGTCCGTGGTCGTTCGGCCACGCGATCGATGTGATCGGTCAGAAGCCTGTGATCATCGACAACTTCGGGTCGATGCCCGATGAGCGGGTCTTCACGCAGGCGATCGAGGCGATGCTGGCGACGCGCGAATCGTCGCTTCTCGATTACTGCCGCTCGCGCGGCGTGCGGTATCTCGTCCTCCCCCACCCTGCGTACATTCCCGCTACTGCGGCGACGATCGGAATCGATCGCGAGCTGTATTCGCGCACGCGACTCGCACGTCGGACGGTCTGGTCGCGGCTTTACCGAGGCGAGAAGATCGCCGGTTTCGCGCTCGTCAATCGCGCTGCATTGAGCATATGGAAGATCGAGTGATGTTCGAAGACGCGCTGGTCGGCGAGTCCCGTTCCGGCTTTCTGATGCACTGGTTCGGCGAGCCGCAACCGTATCTCAGAGCGCGCTGGATCTTCCTTCGCGCCCTCGGCGCGATCTTCTTCTCGGCGTTCTATTCACTCTACTTTCAGATTCACGGACTCAACGGACCGAAGGGCATTCTCCCGGTGACCAGTTACCTTCCCGCCGCGCACGACGCCCTCGGATGGCGCGCGTATTGGTACATCCCGTCACTGCTCTGGTTCGGCGCGAGCGATCGTGCCCTCTCGATCATCGTCTGGATCGGCCTGGCCGCCTCACTCGCGATCATCTTCAATCTGTGGCCGAGGATGGCGATCGCGATCGCGGGAATCTGTTTTCTGTCGTTCGTGTCCGCTGCGCAGGAGTTCTCGTCGTATCAATCCGACGGCATGCTGCTCGAAGCTGCGTTCCTCTCGCTCTTCTTCGCACCGTCCGGTCTGCTGCCGCGTCTCGCGGTCGCGCGTCCGCCGACGCGCGCAGCGCTCTTCCTGTTGCAATGGGAGTGGTTTCGCATCTACTTCGAATCGGGTGTGGTGAAGATTCTCAGCGGCGAGGAGCAGTGGCGCAATCTGACAGCGATGGACAAGTACTACGAGAACGGTCCGCTGCCAACGTGGATCGGCTGGTACGTGCAGCACTGGCCGCATGCGTTCCACGCATTCTCGGCCGGGCTCACGCTGGTCGTGGAGCTCTTCGTCGTCTGGTTGCTCTTTCTGCCGAAACCCGCGCGTTTGATCTGCTTTTGCATCACGACGCCGCTGCAGATCGGGATCATCCTGACGGCGAACTACGCGTTTCTGAATTACCTCGTGCTGTTCCTGGGCGTCCTTCTGCTCGACGATCGCGATCTGCCTTGGGGTGCGGCGACTCGCCGCCTTCGAACCAACGGCGGCGGCAAGCCGCCGCACTCCAAGCTGGTTGTCGTCGTCATTCTGTGCATCTTCTTCCTTACTTCGATCGCGATCTTTTTCGTACCTCGCGCGGCGGGAATCGTCGAGCCGTTTCGCATCGTGAACAACTACGGTTTATTCGCGGTGATGACGCGGGCGCGATACGAGATCGAGTTTCAGGGCTCGTCGGATCTCGTGCACTGGACACCCTACCCCTTTCGATACAAACCACAGGACGTTCGCGAGCCTCCTGGCATCTACGCGCCGTATCAGCCGCGCTTCGACTGGAACCTGTGGTTCGCGTCGCTCGGGACAATCGAAGGGAACCGCTGGATCATGAACACGGAAGTGCGTCTGCTCGAGAACAGCGAGCCCGTACTGCGCCTCTTCCGGTCAAATCCGTTTCCCCTCCGCCCGCCCAGCGCGATCCGCGTCGTCATGTGGCAGTACTGGTTCAGCTCGCGCGAGGAGAAAGAGCGGGCGGGCGTGTGGTGGGACCGGAAGTACCTGGGCCCGTACGCACCGACGGCGGTGCGGCGGAGCGACGGCTCGATCGGTTTCGAATGAACTACCTCGCGCATCTCTTCCTCGCCGGCGACGACGCCGACGCATTGCTCGGCAATCTGGCGGGCGATTTCGTCAAGGGACGTCTCGGCGATGAGTTCACGCCCGGCATGCGACGCGGCATCATCTCTCATCGCAGGATCGACGAGTTCACGGATACGCATCCGGCCGTCGCCGCGTTCCGGCGCGTGATCGCCGCGGAGCATGGGCATTACGCGCGCGTGATCAGCGATGTCCTCTTCGATCACTTCCTGGCGTGCGACTGGGATGCGTACTCATCTGAGTCGCGCGCCAATTTTCTCCAGCGCATCTTCACCACGCTCGATCCGCGGATCGCCGAGATGCCTGGTTACCTTCGCTTCGTGTATCCGCGGATGCGGGATGAGGGATGGCTGGAGTCGTATGCGGAGATCGAGGGCATTGACACTGCGCTGCGCAATCTGTCGCGGCGATTTTCGCGAGCACCGCAGCTCGAGACCGCCACGCACTTTCTGCGCGACGCGCGGGAAACGCTGCATACGCACTTTCAGCGCTTCTTCCCCGATGTGATCGACTACGCGAAACAGATACGATGATGCGCGTGAATCGTCGCGATTTCGTCAAGGCCGGCGCCGTGCTGGCCGGTGCTTGTACGACCGGTCCGTGGCCCACTCAGAAATCGGCCTCCACACTGCCGCCGGTGATCGTGTCGGAAGAGCGTGTGATTCGAACCGTCGCCGGTCTGCGCCCGTATCGGCTCAGCGGATTCGCGCTGCGCGCCGAGTCGCTCGACG
>DASXRT010000177.1:0-16288 GCA_036506455.1 Thermoanaerobaculia bacterium | reverse complement strand
CTAACTACCGCTTCTTCAACCCCTGCACCCGGCTCCTGGCCTGCGGGTGCTCGGGCGAGATCTTCAGTACATCTTCGTAACAACTCTGCGCGCGTGAGATCAGGCCCTCGATCTTGTACAGATCGCCGAGCGAGATCATCGCGTCGATGAAATTCGGATCGATCGACAGCGCCATCTGAAAACTCTCGGCGGCGTCGCGCCGCCACTTCGGATTGCGCTCCTGACATGAGCCGAGGAGGAACCAGGCCTGGGCGTTGTCGGGGGCGAACTCGACGGCCTGCTTGAGCAGCACGATCGCGCCGTAATAATCGCCTTGCACGGCCAGCTCGCGCGCCTTGTTGAAATTCTGCTCGGCGATGGAGCGCTGTGTGAGCCGCTGCTGAATGGAGCTGTCGGTGCTGCGCGAGCCACGCTCCTGGAGGAGCTTGTCGTACGACGCACGGCGTGCGGCGTCCTTCAGCACGTTGATCGCCTCATCGAGACGGCGGATGATCGCGCCGACGGCGTCCCGAACGATCGGCGGGTAGGTGAGCGGATCGAACAACTTTTTTCGCTCTTCACCGGAGCTGATGATCTGCGCGCGCGTCGCGGCGCGGGGCACGTCGAGTACCTGGTAGTGATCGAGACCCGACATCTGCCGCGACAGAGCAACCGCGCGCAGCGATCGCTGATCGCTCGATCCGATCGCAGCCAGCAGCTCCAGATCGCGCTGCATGTCGTCGAAGTTGACCGCCTGCCGCTCCTCGGTCCGATATTCGACGATGCTGTAGATCCCCAGCGCCAGCATGCCGATGACGACTTTCGCCGCGGTCACCGAATCGGTGGTGAAGTGTTTCAGGAACGCCTCGATCGACTGCGGGTCTCGGCCCAGTTGCGTGACGATGTTCCGCTCCGCATCCGTCAGAGGAATGGCGTCGACATTGAAGCGGCTGTCACGCGCCCATGCGATCTCCCGTTTCAGATCGCCGAGCGAGCGTCGCAAAACGAGGCCGTTCGTGATCGAGCGGATCCCTTCCAGCACGAGTGCAGCGGTGGACTGAAGGAAGACGCGTTTCTCTGGCTCGATCGCCGTCTCCTCGGTGAACGCCGACGTTCCTTCGTCGAGCGAGAAAAGCGGAACGAACTGAGTGGCCAGCCATTCGCGGAGCAATGTCTGCCGCCACGAAAGCTCCAGAAGACCCGCTTCGTGAAATCTCGACACGACGTCTGTCGCGTCCCTTCCGCTGATCTGCGCCGCTTTGTCGGGCGTCATGACTCCGCGCCGCACGAGAAAATCAACCAGCGAGTCCTCCGGCGCGGTCGAGGTGACGAGGACGAGCTCGCCCTGCGACCAGTACAGAACCTTCCTCATCGGGCCCCTGATGATCGTCAGATACCCCGTGAGACGGTTCTGAAGAATGTCGCCGACGATCACCGCGAAGGGGGTGATCTCGATGCGCTCGAGGCTCATGACAGTTTCACGACTTTTAGCATACCCCGCTCCGTGATGGCATAAATCGGGCTGCAAGAATGTCGAGTGCTACGATGAAACCGATGAAGACCCTCGCTTTCCTGCTCCTCGCCGCGGGTTCCGTCATGCCTGTTTCCGCGGCGCAGGACGTGTCCACCGGACCTTACGACTTCATGCTGGCCAAGCTGGCCGCCGATGAAGGCCGCTACGACGAAGCGCTGTCGCGCATCGATCGCGTCATCGAAAAGGAGCCTTCCAACCCGATCCTGCTCTTCGAGCGGGCGATGATTTTCGTCGACGCCGGCAAGCCCGATCGCGCCGAAGCGGAGCTGCGCAAACTCGCTGAGGCTCATCCCGACTTCTACGACGCCCAGCGCGTCCTCGGTCGTGTTCTGCTCGACCGCGCCGGAAATGATCGCGCGCGCCTCGAAGAAGCGCTCACGCATCTGCAGGCTGCATTCAAAGCAAACCCCGATGATCTGCCGACCGGCGTGACCGTGTCGCAGCTCCTCGTCGCCTCCGGCCGTGTCGCCGAGGCCGAGCGCGTGCTCGCCCAACTGGTCGAGCGCGCGCCCGATCAGCGCGTACTCAATTACAACTACGCGCAAGTGCTCACGAAACTCGGGCGCGGCGACGAATCGAAACAATATCTCGAACGTGCCGTACTTCTCGATCCGACGTTCGGCCCGGCGGTGCTCCAGCTCGTCGACATCTATCAGAAGGAAAGCGAGTGGGAGAAAGCTGCCGTGGTGCTGCAGCCGCTCGTCGAACAGGATCCGATGAACGCCGAGCTGCAGCGGCAACAGGCGTATTTCTATTTGCGCGCGGGGAGTCCGGAGAAGGCGCGCGCTGCCTTCAAGTCGCTCGTCGAGGCGGATCCGAAGGACGCCCGCTCGCTCTTCTATCTCGCCGAGTCGCTCTCCGATCTCGAGCAATACGAAGAGGCCGAGAAGATCTATCGCAAGCTGCTCGAGCAGACGCCGAACGATCCCGATCTACTGGCCAGCTTCGGTCTGAGCCAGATCGCGCAGCGCAAGTACGACGAAGCGGAGCGCACGTTCCGAGCGCTGATCGCCGTTCCCGAAGTCGCCGACAACCTCGTGGCCCTCGGAAAAACACAGTTGGCGTACATCGAGCTGCAGCGCGGTCATTACGAGGCCGCGGTCTCCGGCGCGAAGCCGATCTTCATCTTCCGCGACAAGCCGAACGCGCAGGCCATCGGTATCGCTCTCGAGGCGCTGAAGAAAGAGAAACGGTACAAGGAAGCGCTCGACCTGCTGCAACCCCTCGTCGACAAGTTCGGCTCCGACGCGTTCGTCAACGCCCGCTACATCGAGCTGCTCGCGCGGATCGGTGAGAAGGAGAAGGCGCGCGCCGCGGCCACGACGCAGGCGAAGTTCGGTACGCGCAACGTCGTTTCATCCGCCGAGGCTCTGTTGCAGAGCGGCGACAACGCGGCCGCGTTGGCACTCGTCAATGATGCGCTGAAGGCACATCCCGATGACGTCGATCTGCAGTTCGAGCTGGGCTCGGCGTACGAGCGCTCCGGCGATCACACCGCCGCCGAACGGGCCTTCCTGCAGATCCTGCAGAAGAACCCGGAGCACGCCGCGACTCTCAACTACCTCGGCTACATGTGGGCCGACAGCAATGTGAACCTCGAGCGCGCCGCGGAGATGCTCACGCGTGCGGTCAAACAGGAGCCGCGCAACGGCGCGTATGTCGATTCTCTCGGATGGGTCTACTTCCGCCAGGGCAAGCTCGAGCTCGCGGAGAAGTATCTGACCGACGCGACGCGTCTTCTGCCGCGCGACGCCACCGTTCACGAACATCTCGGCGACGTGTTCGCCAAGCGTGGCAACTACAAACGCGCGCTGGACATGTATCGCGTGGCGCTGACGCTCGAGCCGGAAGCGAAGGACGAGGCCAAACTGCGTTCGAAGATTGCCGAGGTCGAGAAGCAGCAGACGGCGCAGAGGTGAAGCGGTGGTTGGCAGTTGGCAGTTTGTGGTTCATGGTCGCTTGCCGTAGCGCTCATGTGAGTGGGCCGGCGGTTGCGCCGCTGCCTGCGACCGAATCGCCCCTTGAAGCGCTTTTCACACGCGCGGATGCATTTCCCGGCGCGCGCAGCATCGTGAAAGTGCGCGCGATGAGCGGAGGCGAGACGCGCTCGTTTCGCGCGCAGCTCATCGTCGAGAATCGTCAGCGTATGGAGCTGATCGCCTACACGCCGGTGGGGACGACCGCCGCAACGATTCGCGCCGAGGGCGATCAGGTCACGGTGTCGGACGCGCGGAGCGGCTCGATGATCGACGGCAACGCATCCGATCTTCTTCGCCAGTATGGATTCTTCACCGGCGGGCTAGCTCCCGCCGAGATGGGCATGCTCCTCCTCGGATATCCGCCGCGCCGGGATCTGACTTATGAAGCGACGCCGATGGGACTGAGCCGCGCCGCGGCCGGCGACATCATCGTCAGGTTCGATCCACCTTCGCTGCCGGCGCGTCACGTGATCGTGGAGCATGGCGTCGATCGCGTCGAGATCGATCATCTGGAAGTCGCGGAGATCGGACCGCGATAGCGATGCAAGTCCGCTCGTACGCCAAGATCAACTGGGCGCTCCGCATCATCGGAAAACGTGCCGACGGCTATCACGAGATCGAGACGCTGTTTCAGACGATCTCGCTGCACGACACGATCACGATCACGCACGCGGAACGGATGTCGATCGCCTGCGACGATCCGCACGTGCCATGCGACGACACGAACCTCGTCATGCGGGCGGCGCACGCGCTTGGCGTGCCGCCGGTGCATTTCGCGCTGCAGAAGCGCATCCCGACGGGCGGGGGGTTGGGGGGCGGGTCATCGAACGCCGCGGCGACGCTCGTGGCGCTCGATGAGATGTTCGAGCTGCGCACGGCGCACGAACGCTTGCACGAGATCGCGCTCTCGCTCGGATCAGACGTGCCATTTTTTCTCGTCGGCGGCAGAGCGTACGCGACCGGCCGAGGTGAACAGCTCACGAAGTTGCCCGCCGGTGCGCCGATCCCGCTTCTGCTGCTGTTCCCCGACAAGCGTGTCTCGACAGCGGACGCGTTCTCGCTGATCCGCGAGTTCTCGAAGCCGGTCGGTATCGATCGATATCGAGAGGCGCGTAATCTGCTCGATCACCCTGATCTTCTCGTCAATGACTTCGAAAAGGTGATCCTGGCGCGGCTGCCGAATCTAAAGAATCGACTTCTAGAGGCAGGCGCCGCATGGGCGGGGATGACGGGATCGGGCTCGACAATCGTCGGCGCATTCCGCAGTCAGGCGCAGCGCGATGCCGCGCGGGCCTCGTTCAGTGACGTGCGCTGCGAGTCCGCGGAAACGTGACGAAGCGCGTGTAGGCGCGCGGCGATCTCGTGTACGCCACGAGAAGCTGCCCGGAGGTCGAGCGCGCAATCGCGGTGATATCTCCCTCGAATGCGCCGAGATGCACAGGCGGATAGTCGAGCAACTGACCTTCCGCCGTGACTCGGATGGCCCACAGGTCCGCCGACAAAGAACGTCGCGACCAGACAATGAGGTATTCACTTCCGGTCCAGAACGTGGTCCCATGTGTTTTCCAGTCATCGCCCGGCGAGAGAATCTTTCGTTGTCCAACGAGATGACCGTCGGCGTCGACGATCTGGCCGGCGATGTAATCGTTGCTGTGTACTCCGTTCGCGCTGATCCATGTGACGAGAAAATCAGTCCCATTCGACGCGATCGACATCGATGTGACGAGATCCTGCGGTGTGGCGATGTCGTCGGTCCGCGTGAGGCCAAACGGTGTGAGCATCACGCCGTGTGTCAGCCGGGTGACCGGATGAAGGTAGGCCACGAGCACATTCGCCGAGGATGCGGCAATGGCGAATTCGCCTACACCTTGGGAAGAGATTTGATGCGGTCCGTCGATGAGCGTTCCATCAGGAGCGAGTCGTGCGGCAAACAATGTCGACGTTGAAAACGTCGACCAGACCACGATGAAGCTCGATCCAGTCCACACGCCGCGGGCGGTTCCCGTAAAACCGCGCTCGAGCAGCACCGACGAACTCGCCGTGAGTGCTGTCAGCCCCGATGCATCGACAACCAGGTGCAGCGGATCGGGGCCGCCGCCCACGCTCTGAATGAGCGTGACAGAGCTCGCGAGTTTCCGTGGAGGGGAGACGTCTCCGATGCGCCGCTCGTAAAGATCTTGATCGCTCCACGAAACAGAGGGAACCATACCGCTCCAGATCGGCTGCGGATTCGTCTGCGCTATGTACGTGCGGTGAATTGGCTGCAGCTTTCCGCTCTCGCGTACCGGTCCCGCCTCGACGATGGGCTTGCGCTCGGCCGCAACGACGGTCGCTGTGCCGTTCGAGGCGATGACCGGACGAATGCCCGATCCGACGACGAACGGAGTATCGAGCCGGTCGCCTCGCCCCGTCACGTGCAGCGCTCGCAGCGTCTCCGATGGCTCCGACCAGCACAGAACGTACGAGCTTCCACTCCAGGCGACGCTCACGTTTTCCGCATCTGGAACGCCGTCGACCGCGAAAAGCGGATTGTCGGGTCGTCCGGAGGGGTCGAGATGCTGTGCGGAGATTTTCGCTCCGTTCTTGAATGCGAGAAGGAATCCATCGTCGCCCGCGGCAATCGAAGGGGTCCCGCGATCGCCGCTGATCGTGACCCATTCACTCAGCGAGCCTGCGGTCATCGTCCGGACGCGCATTCCCACGTTGCCGGCGGCGACGACGGTCACGCCGTTTCTTCCGGCGATCGCAATCGCGTCGATTATTCCTGTCGCGCTCAACTCGATGTCGTTCTCAAGGATCTGGCCCGATTCGCTGACGCGCGTCGCCGCGATGGAGCTCTCGCCGTGCAGGCCCGGAGTGGTCACGATGCGCTCGATCTGCGTGACGACGACGTATTCGGTTCCGTTCCAGGTGATCGCGCGCCTGCCGTAGATGTCATGGGGCAGAGTTTGTGGTCGCGTCTCTTTGTGAATGACGAGGTAACTCTTATCGAGAAGGCGACCATCGGCCCCGATCCGCATTCCCGTTGTGCCGCCGCGTGCGCCAAACACGACGAGGTAGTTGTGGCCGCTCGAGGCGGCATCAGGAATGTCACCTTGTCCGTGAAGATCGTAGCTGACCGGAAGCAGCGGATGACCTTCGCTGTCGACGAGCATCGCGTAGTGAGCGAGCGAGTAGAACTGAAATTGCGACGATACGATGAGGAAGTTGCGGCCGTCGCTGGCGATGCGCGGTTGCATGCTCGGGACAGCGAATGAGACCACCGGCTCCGTGACCGGCTCTTCGGGAAGAATCAGAGTGGGGATCAGAAGCAGAAAAACGAGGGCTAACGGCATGCCGAAGGAAGTACGTGAGCGACCTGCCGCGCGTCCACGTCAGCGGGCTGAAGAGGCGAGCAGGTAGTCCGAGGCGAGCTCTTCGAGCATCGGCTCACCGCTCGTGCTGCTGCCATGCGCTTCGACGATCAGCACATGCGGCAGGTCGGGCAGATCCTGCCACGTCTCATGCTGTTCGAGGTCGCGCAGCGCGTCATGTTTGCTTTCGCGAAACGCGCATTGCTCGATCGTCGCGAAACCCGCTTCGCGCAGCGCCGAACGAAGTGTGGGCATGTTGTAGAGAAACTGATGTCCCCACGCGCGAAACGCTTTGTTCATCCAGAAGCAATCGCGCACCGCATCGTGATCGGAGTTCCATTCGTTCGGGTGGTACTGCGTGCGATACACCCAGTCGAGATTCGGCGTCGAGAGTCGCAATACTCCATTCGTGCCCAAGGCGGTGCGACAGTCGCGGAGGAACTTCATGCTGTCGGAGTAGCTGAGATGCTCGAGAAAGTGCTCGGCGTAGATGTAGCTGAGCTCGCGTGCCGGCATGCCGTAGCGGACGTCGTAGATGAAATCGGCGGCCGGTGACGGAAAGCGATCGATGTTCGCCCACCCTTCGAGTCGCATCGATCCACAGCCGACGTGAAGGCGCGAGCCGGGCGGCAGACGTCGCAGCGCGCGCGATTGAACGGCGCGCTGAACGCTTCGCCACGCGCGCCGTAAAGTCCGCGTCGGGAGATGCATCGTGGACGCGTATTATCACCGCGCCGCGGCGAGACGGCGCCGAGGGGGTACGCGCAAGGATTCGATGCGTTCTTCGATGGCTCTCGTCGCGCGATCGAGGGCGCGTTTGTCGCCGCGGAGCTGAAACGCGAAGTTCGCGCCGAAGAAGAGCGAGTTGATCTCGAAGGCGAGCTGCTTCGCGTCGACACCGGGATCGAGATGGCCTTCGTCCCTCGCCATCGTGATCGCCTTCTCGATCGCGCCCATCCACTCGTCCATCGATTGCACGATCGCATCGCGCACGACGCCGGGGCGGCCGTCGAATTCGAACGAGGCTGCTGCGAAAAAGCAGCCGCCCGGGAAAACGTTGCGCCGGATGTACGACAGCCAGGACCGACAGATCGCGATCAGCCGCGGATAACCGCGCTCTGCGCTCAGCGCGGGACGAAAGACTTCGCTGACGAAGCGCTCCGCCGCGGCGTCGATCGTCGCGAGCTGCAGCTCTTCCTTCGAACCGAAATGCGCGAACAGTCCGCTCTTGCTCATATCGAGGTCGTCGGCGAGGCGGCCGATGGTGAGGCCTTCGAGACCTTCGACCGATGCCAGATCGACGGCGCGATCGAGGATGCTCTGACGCGTGCGTTCGCCCTTCATGCGTAGGCCGGCAGATCTTTCAGCAGCGCGGAGTGATGTTCGCGGAAAAAGTCCGTCCACGGAGCGGGGCGGCGGGTGGCGGGATCGACTTTCACGATCGTCCGCTCGCCGCGCGCGTAGGGGACGAGTCCATCTTCGCTGGAGCAGAGAAAACCGTAGGCGCAGCTCGTGTTGCCGATGCGCTCGACCCAGACATCGATGCGCATCGTCCCCGGGCCCATCACGGGATTGATGTACTCGATGCGCAGCTCGCGTACGACGTGGAACTGATCGGGATTGTCGGCGGGATTGAGCTCCCACTTGCGGCCGGTGGTGGCGTAGAAGGCGATGATGGCGCGCTCGACGTGCGCGGCGAAGCGCGCGTTATGGAGCATCTGCATCGGATCGAGCTCGTCGAAGTGGACGGGGGAGCGGTAGACGAATTTGGGATTGATGTCGTCGCGTACGGGCATGGATCAAAAATAAGCACGAACGTTCGTTTTGTCAAGCCCTACCGGGGTCAGGCCTTTGGTTCTTGGTTTTGTCTACAACGGGGAGAGAAAAGTGTCCTCTTCTTGCGATGAGATTCTTCTTCGCTCCCAGTTACGTTCTTCTCGCGCCGCTTTCTCTACATCGGGGAGAAAAAACCAAGAACCAAAGACCTGACCCCCATTACCATGCGCAGCCGTGACACGCCGGCTGACACTCTTCGTGCTGCTCGCAATCGCGTCCGGCGCGCGGGCGCAAGGTCCTTCCGCGGCGTGGCGCACGATCAGCACCGCGCATTTCCGTGTGCACTATCCGGCTGAATACGAGGCGTGGGCTACGCGCGCCGCTTCGCGGATCGAGTCGATCCGTGCCGCGGTCGTCAAGGAAGTAGGCTTCGATCCGCCGCAGCGCATCGACATCGTGATCAGCAATCCGATCGCTTCGCCGAACGGTTACGCCTGGCCCGTTCTCGACGCGCCGCGCATCGTCTTTTACACCGAACCGCCCGGACCCGACGAGCAGATCGGCGCGTACAGCGACTGGATCGATCTCCTGGCCGTGCACGAGATCACCCACATCATGCACATGCTGCGGCCCTCGCGAAATCCTCTGCAGCGCATTGTCGAGCGCTTCGTTCTGCCGCTCGATCCGATCACACTCACCGCGCCGCGATGGGTGCTCGAAGGTTACGCCACGGTCATCGAGGGACGCCTCACGGGCGCGGGCCGTCCGCCGAGCAGCATGCGCGCGATCGTGCTGCGGAAGTGGGCGGCCAGCGGCCGCCTCCCCTCGTACTCCCAACTCAACTCCGACTCCCGCTTCCTCGGCATGTCGATGGCGTATCTGGTCGGTTCCGCGTATCTGGAATGGCTCGAACAGCGGACGGGGCAGGAGAGTCTGCGCCACTTGTGGGCGCGCATGACCGCGCGGCAGCGACGCCCATTCGCCGCGGCATTCACGGGAGTCTTCGGCGACTCTCCCGATCGACTCTACGGGCGATTCGTCGCCGAGCTGACGGCGTCAGCGATGGCCGTCAATCGCGCGGGCGGGCTGCGCGAAGGAGAACTGTGGCAGGAAACACCGCGCGCGAGCGGCGATCCCGCCATCTCGCCGGACGGCTCGCAGCTCGCCATCGTGATCCGCGCGCGCAACAGGCCGTCGCGTCTCGTCGTCTGGTCGACCGCTCCACCGACGGAGGAGCGAAAGCGATTTGAAGAGCGCATGACCAAGATGATCGCGCGCGATCCCGAAGATTACCCGCCGGTCACGACGAAGCCGCTGCCGCGGAAAGAGGTGCATTCGCTGACGCCGCCGGACGGCGGAAATGTGGAGACACCACGCTGGACGCGCGACGGAAAGTCGATCCTCTACTCTCATCGGCAACCCGATGCCGAGGGATTTCTGCATCACGATCTTTTTCTCTGGAACCCATCAACAGGCGAGAACCGGCGCGTCACGCACCTGGCTGACGTATTCGATGCCGATCCCCTTCCAGATGGACACTCGGCGGTGGCGGTGCGCAGCCGCCATGGGCTCTCGCAGATCGTGATCATCGATTTTGCCAGCGGCGAGGTCCGCGAAGTGACGAAGCCATCGCTCGACACGGTGTATTCGCATCCGCGCGCATATCACGGCCTTGCGTACGTCGCGCATCAGAAGGGGAAGTGGTCGCTCTTCGTCAGCGAGGCTCCCGTGTTGTCGGACGTGAATGTTGCCTGGCCCGAATGGAGTGGTGATCACCTTTTCGCCACGGTGCTCAGCGATGGATTCGCAGAGGTTCATCGCATCGCGCTCAACGGTGACCACTATCCCGTCACGCGCAGCGCAGGCGGCGCATTCGAGCCCGCGCCGTCGCCTGACGGGCGCGTGTTTTTCATGGGACTCGATCCCGATGGCTTCGTCGTTCGCGTGATCGATGCACCGAGCACCGCGCCGGCAACACCGGCCTACGATCCCACGTTGGTTCCAGCAGTGCCGCCGGCGATGACCGCTCCGCCGCCGTTCGCTTCACAAGGACTTCCGTCGCCGCGCCCGTACGGCATCGGACGTCAGGAGAGCGCGTGGCTCATCGGCGAGACCTTCGCGCCCAATCAGAACGCGACGGAGATCGGCGTACGCACCGGCGACGTCATCGGCCGGCTCGACACGCTGGCCCTGGCTTCCATCGGCCGGGAGAATGCCCAACGCGGCGTCGGAGTGGCTTCGACCTGGCGCGGCTGGCCGATCGCTATGTCCGCGCATGTGTTCAACGCGAACGATCATCTCGTGAAGCGCAACGGGCTGGAAGTGCGCGGATCGTGGACCTGGCAGGGACCGCTCAGTACGTTCTCGATCGATGCCGGCGGACTGACAGGCAAGCCGCTCGACATCGCATTCGCCGACGCGTCGTTCCGCCAGCGGCAGATCGTTTCCACGTGGCGGGCGAACGAGGAGATCCGCCTCTCCGCTGAAGGCGGATCGCTCACGCACTATCGTGGCATCGCCCGCGCGTCGCTTCGGGGCAGCGAGGTCAGCATCGCTGGTGAGTATCGACACGATGAAGCGCGGACCGACGGCGTCGATATCGGCGGCATCGAGTCGTCGATCCTGCCGCGCTCGGCGATTCCCAATCGAGCATTCGATCCCGCACTGCCCATCGGTACGCTCTCCGGCCGACATCACGACGGCATGCGCGTTGAAGCGACTCTGCCGATTCTTCCCGCGACGATGTTCTATCAACGTCATCGAACGGACACGGCCTCGCTTTCTCTCGCCGGACTGGAAGTGACACTGGTCTCCAATGCCACTCCGATTCTGCGTCTGCCGGCGCTGGATGTGACGGCCGGGGTGGCGCGCGTTCTTGACGAGCCACTCCGCAATCGAAGGAAATGGTGGTTCGCGACGAGGTGGCGGCCGTGATCAACATCCACAACGGCGACGTCATGGCCGTGACGGCGAAGCGCGCCGGCCTGCCGGGCGAGCACCTTTCCTTTCGCGAGTCGCTCATCACTGGTCCGGTCACGACGACATTGGAGTGGCTCGGGACCCGCGCGCGCTTTCTCTCATCGGCTTACGGCGAAGAACTGTTGCGCACGAGTAACTCACTCTTCGAACAGGAGCAGGCGCTCAACGCCGCAGCCGAGTCGGATGAGGAGATCGTTCTCTGGTTCGAGCACGATCTCTTCTGCCTCGTGCATTTCGTCTATCTGCTGCAGCGATTTCGCCAGCGCAACGTGTCCTTCGTCTGGTGCAGCGATGTGCTGGCGGGGCGTGAGCCCGACGATCTGCTGCGTCTTTTCAACTCGCGCGCGTCGGCCACGCCGGCGATCTTCGACATCGCCGCGCGGGCGTGGGGCGCTTACACGTCGCCCGATCCGCGCATGCTCAACGACATGTTCACGATCGGCAATGAGCTGCCATTCCTGCGCGACGGCATGCGGTTACACGGCTCGCGGTTTCCGTCGATTGGCAACGGCCTCGGCGCGGTCGAGAACCAGTTGCTGAAGATCATCGCCTCCGGCGCCGCCGACTTCGCCATGCTCTTCGGACAGTTCGACGAGCAGCCGCCGCGCTTCGGATTTGGCGACGCGGCGGTGCTCTACATACTGCGGGCGATGGCGGGACGCGCGGTACCGCTCATCACGATGGTGCAGACCGAAGACACGCCGCCGAAGGCGACATTCGCGATCACGCCGGCGGGAGAGAACGTCATGAATGGCGCGGTCGACGACATCTCCGTGAATGATCCCGATCTCTGGCTCGGCGGCGCGCATGTCACGAAGGAGACTGTGTGGCGATGGGACGATTCTCGCGGCGAGATCATTCTGAGCCGTCCTGCCGGCTCGTGAGGTTCGACGCCGGCGATGGCGTCGAGTTGTCGGGACTTCTCTACGAGCCGCGGCGCAGAACGAAGCGCGCGGCGATTTTTCTTCATGGCACCGGCGGAGCATCGATCTTTGATTCGAGGCGCACGAACATTCTGGCCGCTGCGTTCATCGACAAACGCATCGCGTACTTTCCCTTCAACAATCGCGGCGCGCATCTCGCGCGGCGTTTGCGAGGACGAAAGAAGAGCATCGGCGGAGGCATGGCCTGGGAGCGCATCCGCGACTGTGTATACGACATCGACGGTGCGATCCGTTTTCTCCGCTCCCGCGGATATCGCGAGCTGTACCTCATCGGACATTCGACCGGCGCGAACAAGATCGCGGTTTACGATCACTACCGGCATCGCAATGCGATCCGCCGGTACGTGCTGCTCGCCGGCGGCGATGATACCGGCTTGATGTACGAACAGCTCGGAGCGCGCCGGTTTCAATCGGTCCTCGAGCGCGCGCGGCAGCGGCGGACGAGCGATGAGTTCGTGCCGCGATCGATCTCCAAGCTGCCGATGAGCTGGCGCTCGCTCTACGACACGATCAATCCCGATGGCGACTACAACGTCTTTCCCTATCTCGAGATCATGCGCGGCGTACGCTTGTCGAAGCGCGGACGCTTCCGTCACGTGCGTGGAATCCGGAAACCGGCATTCGTCGTCTATGGCGATCGCGACGAGTATTGCTACGGCGACGTGTCGCGCTGCGTCGAGATCCTCGCCGATGCCGCCGGTCCGAATTTCGAATTCGCGGTCATGGAAGACGCCGATCATGGATTCAGCGGCCGCGAAGAGGAGCTGGCGCGGCTCATGATCCACTGGCTGAGCCGGATCCGCTGACGCCATCGCGCGACGGGCACGCCGAATCACGTGCTCGCGTCGAACAGGCGAGCGATCTGGCCGTTCCCGGAATTCTCGGCGTACATCTTGAGAGGTGTGCCGGTTCGATCGAGGGCGTCGCGGAGAGCAGGGAATCTCGACAGATATCGCCGAACGAGATGTTCATCTCCATGCACGATGGCAAGACTCGTATCCTCGATCTCAATCCCCAGTAGCCCGCCACGTTGCCGGAGATATTCGATTGCCCAACCGGCCGGCGTGGCCTCGAACCGCAGGTCGCGGGCATTCATGTCGGCACCAGCATCGAGAAGCATCGCAACGATGGCTCGGTCGCCGTGCTCGGTAGCGTAGTGAAGTGCGGTCGCACCTTCGGGATCTCGCGCCATCGCCGATTCGGGGCGTTGCTGCAGAATCTCGCGAACGCGTTGGCGGTCTCTCGCTCGAACAGCCGCAAACAAGTCATCACGAACGTCCGTCATGATGTCTCCCGGTCCACGTTCTGCGCGATGTTACCGCGGCTTCCCATGGGGAGCCTGCTGCGTGCTGTGGCCACGGGCGCCGAGGTACCATTCCGTACCTACCTGGAAATCGGCCCTCGTCGTCTATGGCGAAGAGGAGCTGGCGCGGCTCATGATCCACTGGCTGAGCCGGACCCGCTGACGCCATCGCGCCGCCAGAATGATCGCCGACAGCACGAGGGCGACCGTCGGCTGCGGCAGCGAGTGTGTCCATCCGTGCATGCTGACTGATGCGATCGCGCCGATCATCACGGCGACGTTCGCCATCGCTCCATACGCGGCAGTTCGCGGATACAGCAACAAGAGCGCCGCGGCGGTTTCGATCGCGCCGATCAGGATCCGGAACCAGTCCGGAAATCCGAGGTTGTGGAACATCACCGTCCAGCCACTGTGCTCGGAGAATTTTCGAAGCCCTGCCGCTCCGAACATCAGGACCATCAGGATGGTGATGAGCCAAACCACGACTTCCCTGGCAATCTCTCTTCTGCGCATGACGTCACGGTAGAAAAGAAGTCACCGCCGCAGCGCGACTTTGTCATGAGCGGGAGATTTTTGCGGATGAGACGGTCAGAGCACGCAAGCGCTCGCTGAACGTGCGACTGGCTACGACATGCGCGCCGTCGCTGAGGACGACCTCGTAGTCACCGTGGTCGAGCGATTGAAGCTCGGCGATGAACGCGACATTGACGATCGCGGAGCGATGGACGCGCACGAAGCGCGCTGGATCGAGTCTCTGCTCTAAAGCTTTCAACGACGTGCGCACGAGATGCGACGCGCGACCGACGTGCAGGTACACGTAGTTTTCAGCCGCGGCGATCCACGAGACGTCGTTCGCACTGAGAAACATGATCCGTCCTGCTGACTTCACGATGATCCGCTCGGTCCACGCCGAGCCGCGGATCATCGGCAGCGCGCGATCGAGCGCCGCCGAGAGTCTTTCTTCATCGAAAGGCTTGAGCAGGTAGTCGAGGGCGTGGACCTCGAATGCGCGGAGCGCGTGCTGCGCATGCGCCGTCGTGAAGATGACGAAGGGCCGGCCACCCCCGCGGATCTCGCGGAGCACATCGAAGCCATCCAGACCGGGCATCTGGATGTCGAGAAAAATCAGATCGGGCAAAAGGGCGCCGAGTTTCGTCAGCGCCTCATCGCCGCCGGCCGCGATGCCGACGACTTCGACGTCTTCGCGGCGACGAAGCAGGCGCTCCAGGCGCGTCCTGGCCAGCGGCTCATCGTCGACGATCAGCGCGCGGACCGGGGTCATGTTCGAAACGGTAGCACGACGTGAATGGAGGCGCCCCCGAGCGAAGCTCGGCCAATTTCGAGACGGCTGATGCGTCCATAGAGGTGATCGAGCCGGGCGCGCGTATTCGTAAGGCCCACCCGTTCGATCGTTTCGGGCGCGAAGCCGGGGCCGTCGTCGTCCACGTCGAGCCGCAGCTCGCCATCCGCGGCCCGGATCTTCATCACGATGATGCCTCCTGCCGTTCGCGATGCCACGGCGTGACGTACGGCGTTTTCGACGATCGGCTGCAGAACGAAGATCGGCACGAGAGCGTCGAGAGCGCGCGGCTCGACGTCGATGCCGGTCTTCAGGCGCTCGCCGAGGCGTATGCGCTCGATGTCGAGATACCGCTCGACGAGTGCCAGCTCGTCGGCGAGACGGATCTCCTGTCGTCCACCCGCTTCGAGCGTGGCGCGCAGCAGCTCGCTCAGCCGCGTCAGCATCCGGTCGGCTGCTTCCACGTCGTGGTGCATCAGCTCGGCGATCGAGTGCAGCGTGTTGAAGAGAAAGTGCGGTTCGAGCTGTCCTTTCAGCAGATCGAGTCGCGCCTCGGTCAGCAGCGCCCGCGCCTCGGTCTCGCGCCGGTAGATCGCGATACCGTGGGTTGCGGCGACGATTGCCGCGTAGGTGAGAAGGTTCAGCGGAAGATTCGCAATCGAGAATGTGCTCCTCGGCGAAAAGCCGGCGCGCCGAAGGATCTCCGTCGTGATGACGACTTTGACGAATGTCAGCAAGAGCGCGATGACGACGTGAAGTGCGATCGCGCGTTTTCTCGTTCCGAGCCGCCGTGCGAGCCAAATGACGAGCGGGGAGAGGAGCGCCCAGCCGTACCATCCCGCCAGGCTCAGCACCAAAGCCTGCGAGCCGGTGATGTTTCGCCCCGTGTACGACGCGTCGACGCGCAGTTGTGCGGCGAATAGCAGCGCGAGGATCGTCCAACCGGCGAGAACGAGCAGGATCGTCCTCGTTTTCATCGGGCGATGACTCCGGAGAGGATCTCGAACGACTTCAGCTCGTGTCCGAGGAAGTGACGGCGGATGGTGCCGGCGAGGGCACGCACTTCGAAGAGGACTTCGTTTGGTGTTCTCCGCTCCGCAAACTCGGACACGGGCAGGCGGTTGATCGCTTCCAGCTCCTC
>DASXRT010000176.1:0-17198 GCA_036506455.1 Thermoanaerobaculia bacterium | reverse complement strand
CGCGCGGAAGACGCGCTCCATCTCCTCCGGACTTTTGACATAGAAGTCGTCGGAGTAGAACTTCATCCGCCGCTCGTCGCTCAGAGCCTTGCCCGTACCGATGCAGAGGAGCACTTCGTGCGCGAAGGCGTCGTCTTTGTTCAGATAGTGTGAGTCGTTTGTCCCGACGAGCTGGAGACCGGTCTCTTCACCCAGCCGCGCCATCATCGGGATGATCTTCTGCTGGTCGGGGATGCCGTGGTCCTGGATCTCGAGGAAGAAGTTCTCGGGACCGAGGAGGTCGCGATACTGCAGTGCGGATTCTTTTGCTTTCGAGTAGTTGCCCGCGACGAGGTTCTGGGTGACCTCGCCCTTGAGACACGACGACAAGACGATGAGGCCTTCGCGATACTCGCGCAGCAGCTCCTTGTCGATGCGCGGCTTATAGTAGAAGCCCTCGGTGTATCCCGCGCTCACCAGCTTGACGAGGTTGCGGTATCCCGCGTTTGTTGCCGCGAGCACGATGAGGTGATGATTCGAACCGGCGTCTGCCTGCTGATCCTCGACTCCCGCCTTGTCGTGACGCGAGCCGTACGCGACGTACATCTCGCAGCCGATGATCGGCTTCACGCCCACGCCCTTCATCGCGTTGTAGAACTCGACGGCGCCGAACATGTTGCCGTGATCGGTGATCGCGCACGCCGGCATGCCGAGCTGCGCGACTTTCTTCGCCAGCAGCTCCGGACGGCTGGCGCCGTCGAGCAGGGAGTATTCGGTGTGAAGGTGAAGGTGAACGAAGGACGACATTAGGCTGCCCGAGTTTAGCGACTGCGCGGGCATCAGTGGCACATGCTCTTGTGCAATCGCGCGCGAATCCACCTCTTGTAGAGCTTAATTCGGCATCGCCGTCCCCCAGAAGTACTGATCGAGGAACGGCTTGTAGTCGGTCTTGGTCATGAACTGCAGCAGTCCGGCGACGTCGTTCGTCGTGCCGAACTTCCACTGAAACGATTTCTGGTACGACTTCAGGAACGTCAGGAACTGCGTGTCGCCGATCTGTTTGTGAAGCGTGTAGAGCAGGTACGGCCCCTTCGCGTACAACAACCCGAATCGATGCGAGAAGGCCATGCGCGGATCGCCACCGATGCGGTTCGCATACGGAATCGGCGCGACGCCGCTGGCCTGTTTCGCGCGCGAGCGCCAGCCGTTGACGAGGCGGTTGTAGACGGCCTCACCCTTCAGTTTCTTCAGCGCGAGAGCGGCGGAGTACTCAGCGAATGATTCGGTCAGCCACTGCTCCTCGAGGCTCGGCATCTTCACGACGTGCGCCCAGTACTGATGGGCGATCTCGTGAGCAAAGCGTTCGTTGATCCCTTCAGAAAAATACTGCGCCTCTTCGTCGATGATGGGATCGAAGGCTTCGTTCGTGATGAACATCGTCGCCGGAGGGGCCTGGCCCCAGCCGTAGCTGTTCACCTGGATGATGTTGAATTCCGGGAATGGAAATGGACCGAGGAAATACTGGTAGTAGTCGATGAGACCGAAGGCGAGGTCGATCAGTTGCTTCGAAGCGCGCGGGCGCGGCAGACCGTAGCTGGCGATACGCACCGTGATGCCGTCGCGAGTGTCTTCGACCGTCGTGTACTTGCCGGCGTGCACGACCGCAAACTGCACGGGACGGTCGATCGATGTTTCGACGACGTTGAAGTCGCCTTCCTCGCGCCGGGCGATCGTCTTGCCGGGTGCGAAGGGCACGAACGGCTTCTTCACCTTGACCAGCGAGTGAACGGTGTATGCCTGCGCAGCGAACGATTCCGGCTGCGGGAACCACGCCCACGTGCCGAGCTGCCAGGCATTGTCTCCACCCTCGCGCACGAGAAAGTCGCCGTCGATGATGAACTTCAGTTTGAAAACCTGCCCCGGCACACCGTCCAGACTGACGATCAGGCTCGTATTCGTGTGATCGAACGGAAGCGCACGCCCAGCGGCATCGGTAACGCTCCGCACGTTGAACGTGCGCATCGGCCGGCTCACTTTGACGAAAAGCTCATCCTCCATATCGAGTCGGATGGCGTTCTGCACGGGGTTTGCGCGGAACAGCGTTTCCGTGACTTCGAGTCTGGCGTTGTCTCCGTCCGCAACGAGCAAATAGTCGACGTCGGTCAATCCGACCAGCGGCTTCGCTGTCACCTTCCGATCGTGGCCGATCGGCTGCGAAGAAATCGCGAGGGGATACAGACGGTCGGCAAGTCGCTTGTCCATCTGCGGATAAGCATAGGGACGGAGAAGGATGAGCGACTCCTCGCGCGTATCGACTGCGTCGTACCTGTACGCCAGGTTGTCCCCTCCTCCGCTCACCTCGGCATCAGCGAACATCGCCGCCGGCACACCGAACTTCTGCAACGCCAGACCGTGAGCAAGAGCCGAAGATTTCGCGCGCGCGAACAGCGCACGGTGCGCGGTGAATGCTTCGGCGAGCGACGCGCCGCCGGTACCGGTGAGCTCCGGCAACGCTCCGCCGGCTTTGACGAACAGCAACTCCCCGAACGGCTCGCCGAGCACAGCACGGCCGCCGCTGCTATTGTTCAGATGTGACTCCGCGTGCACGTTGAACTTCACGGCCGGAAGCTCGGTGGTCTCCGCCGTTTCGTACTCGAGCGAGCCGCTGCCCTTGAAGAAGATGCCGACGGGCTCACCGGCGGCGAGCACGCGCGCCGCAGACCCCGACGCGAGCTTGAAGGTCATGTGACCGACAGAGATCGTCATGCCGCTGATGGGACTGACGTCGGCCGCGAGTTGCAGATTCTTTGCGCCGGTGACGGTCTCGGTGAACGTCGCACTCAAAACCGGAGATGCGACAAGACAAGCGAATACCAGCCAGGAAAGGAGCGAATTCATCGGGGAGTGGAAATTGTACGCTACGAATCAAACGCGACGCCGCCGATGGGGCGTCGCGACGCGCGCGCGCTCGGATCGAAGCGGCCGTCGAGCAGCTCGCGCAGGTTCGTCATCTCCAGGAAGAGATGACGGTGACGGATGCAGTGCACGGAGATGGCGAAGAAGAGGATCGACATCACGCCGAAGTAAACGAGCGATGCCGAGCTGCTCGCCGGCAGCGGCGCGAACGACCCGCGCAGGAAAAGCTCCTGCATCAGCACGACCGCGAAGATCGGCAGCGGCAGAAACACGAGCACCGAAAGGATGCGGCTGGCCTGAATGCGGAAGTACGGCCGCAACGCCAGCAGTGACAGCGATACGAAGTATCCGAGGAGGAGAAAGCCGACCAGATGGACTTCAGAGAGCCATTGCCCGAGCGGTGATGGCGCACCCCGACGAATGACGACGAGCATGCGCGATTGGAGCAGAAGCACTCCCGACAGTGAGGAGATCGCGCCGGTCACGCAGAAGAGC
This sequence comes from Thermoanaerobaculia bacterium, assembly GCA_036506455.1. Classification (GTDB taxonomy): domain Bacteria; phylum Acidobacteriota; class Thermoanaerobaculia; order Gp7-AA8; family Gp7-AA8; genus DASVHS01. Next base: position 13,808 of record DASXRT010000176.1, on the reverse strand, counting down.
GCCAGAAACGCGCCGAACAGGTTTCGAGCGGCGAGCAACGCGGCCATGCGCACGAAGATCACCGCTGCGGCCAGTCCCGCCATCAGCGCCACGATGATCGCCCACGGCGCGCGGGACGAGAAGGCGCCGCTCGTCTGCAGCGCCACGAAAGCGACACCGCTCCCCTGCACTTCGCGCATCGACTCCGCCGCGCTCGTCAGCGCCAGAAAGAGGCAAAAGGCCGTGCCGGTGTAGAAGAGAGCTTTGGGCATCTTGGGAAATGGTACTCCCAGTAATGGTCGTAGGTCGTCGGTCGTGGGTCGTAGGTACCGGGGGTTTCATCGCAAGAGCCGAAACGCCCCCGACACCTACGACCGACGACCATCTTCACTGCTTCATCGAAATGATCCGATCCAACCGAATCTCCAACGGCCCGCCGTCGGAGACAAACTTTACGAATTCCGCCCCGTTGGACGTGAACACGTCGTCGATTTTGCCGCGCTCCTTCTGGGTCACGCCTTCGAGATCGAATTCCAGCTCGACCTCGCGCTTATGCATGGCCGCCGCTTCGAGCTGATCGTGGTAATCGCACGAGACCGGCTGGTATCGCTCAGTGGACATCGTCAAGCCTCCGGGAGCCCAGATACAACATCGATGCCGTGCTAGGATTATCAGCCTCCATGAACGCCTCGTCGCTCTTCCAGTTCAATAGCCTCACAGCGGCGATGCCGCTCGTGTTCGCTCTTGTTCTGTTGGCGATTCTGATCATCTCGTTCCGCTCGCGGGCTGTCGTTTTCTGTCAGTACCTGCAGACAATGACCGGCATCCGCCTCAAGCCGGGCGATGTGCGACGCGTCTTCGACAAGACCGGCCGCAACGGAGTTCGGGAGATGTTTCTCGATCTCATCATCCGCGAAGATCTCAAGGAAGGTCCGATGGAGATCCCGGGTGAGCGCAAAGAGGAGCAGAAGGACGAAGTGGCCGTCAACTGATCCACGCCCGCGGGTCGCCGAGCCGCCAAATTTCTCATCCTCGAGGAGACATCCATGTTGCGATACACCATGATCGCGGTCTGCACAGTGCTGTTGCCGGTCCTCGTCGCCGGCGCTCCGGTCACAAAGAAGAAAACTACGACAACCACCGACAACATCCTTCCGTTCAAGGCCTCGGAGAAGACGCTGCCGAACGGCTTGAAGGTCGTCGCCGTTCCCACCGGTTTTCCGAACATCGTCGCCGTCTACATCAATGTGCAGACCGGCTCACGCAACGAAGTCGAGCCGGGAAAGTCGGGCTTCGCCCACTTCTTCGAGCACATGATGTTCCGCGGAACGCCGGCGTATCCGCCCGAGGTCTATCAGGCGATCATGACGAAGGCCGGAGCGTCGTCGAACGCGAATACTTCCGACGACCGGACGCTGTATCACACGACCTTCGCCAAGGAGGACCTTCCGAAGGTCCTGGAGATCGAAGCCGATCGCTTCAAACATCTGACCTACGCGCCGGAGGCATTCAAGACCGAGGCGCGCGCGGTGCTGGGCGAATACAACAAGAACAGCGCGAACCCGATCGTGAAGATCCTGGAGGCGATGCGTGAGGCCGCCTTCACGACGCACACGTACAAGCACACCACGATGGGCTTCATCAAAGACATCGAGGACATGCCGAATCAGTACGAGTATTCGAAGATGTTCTTCAGCCGCTGGTATCGGCCGGAAAAGACGACGATTTTCGTCGCCGGCGACGTCGATCCGGCGAACGTGTTCTCACTAGTCGAGAAGTACTGGGGCGACTGGAAGCGCGGCGATTTCGTGGCAAACATTCCGCCGGAGCCTCCGGCACAAGGACCGGTCTACACGCACGTCGACTGGCCTACGCCGACGCTGCCATGGGTCGTTGTCGCGTTCCACGGTCCCTCGTTCCTCGACATGAAGAACCATGCGGCGGTCGACACCGGTTTCGACATCGAATTCGGCGAGACTTCCGATCTCTACAAGCGATTGGTCGAGGACGAGCAGAAAGTCGACCGCCTGTTCTTCGACACGGGGAACAACGTCGATCCGTCGCTCGTCGCGGCGATCGCGAGAGTGAAAGACATCAAAGATGCGGTGTACGTCCGCGACGAGATCCTGAAGACGTTCGCACACCTGCGAAACCGCACGCTCGATCCGCAGCGCGTCGCCGACGCGAAATCGAACTCGCGCTACTCGTTCCTCCGCGCGCTCGACAACACCAACGCCATCGCCAACGCCCTCGGCAACTACGGGCATTTCGAGCGGTCGTACAACACGATCAACAAGTATTACGCCGCTCTGGCGACGATCACGCCGGCCGACATTCAGAAGACGGCGCAGAAATATCTCACCGATGCGAATCTCGTCGTGACGACGCTGTCGAAAGATCCGATGCCGGAAGCGATTGCAAAGGCGCCGGCGCTGGCGACATTCACAGCACCGAAGGCAGCCGGGCCGGAGGCATTAGACCTCATCACGCAGAAGTCGGTGCTGCCCAATGTCATGGTGAAACTTCTCTTCACGGCCGGCTCGGCGAGCGATCCGCAAGGCAAAGAAGGCCTGGCCGCACTGTCGGCGGCGATGATCAGCGAAGCGGGATCGAAGTCGATGCGCACGGACGAGATCAACAAGGCGCTCTATCCGATCGCCGGCTCGTTCGGAAATCTGGTCGACAAGGAAATGACGACGTTCACCGGCGTCATCCACCGCGACAACTGGCGCAAGTTTTTTGACGTCGTTCTGCCGCAACTCCTGACGCCGGGACTGCGTGACGAAGATTTCCAGCGCATCAAGGACTTGCAACTCAATTTCCTGAAGCAGGACTTGCGGAGCAACAACGACGAGGAGCTCGGAAAGGAAGAGTTGCAGAACATCATCTTCGCCGGCACGCCGTATGGTCACACGGTGCCCGGAACGATTGCCGGCATCCAGTCGATCACGCTCGACGATGTGCGCAATTTCGTCGCCCAGCACTACACGCGCGCCAATCTCGTCGTCGGCCTCTCCGGCGATTATCCCGATGGCCTGATGACCGAGTTGAAGAACAGGCTCGGGGAACTTCCAGCCGGAACGGGCGCGCCGAAACGGATCGCCGATCTTCCTCCCATCAACGGTCACCAGGCGAACGGCCTCGAAGTGGAGATCATCCAGAAGGACACACGCGCCACCGCCATCTCGCTCGGCCGTCCGATTTCGGTCACACGAGAGGATCCCGATTTCGCGGCGCTGAACGTGGCGCGTTCGTGGCTCGGCGAACACCGCTCGTCGTCATCGCATCTCTATCAGCGGATCCGCGAGGTGCGCGGATTGAACTACGGCGATTACGCCTACATCGAGTTCTTCCCGCGGCCTGGATTTCAAACCTTCCCCAGCCCGAATGTCGGACGCCGCTCGCAGACTTTCGAGATCTGGATCCGCCCGGTTGTGCCGGTGAACGCGCAGATGGCGCTGCGCATCGCGCTGTACGAGGTGCAGAAGGTCATCGACAACGGCCTGTCGCAGGAGGAATTCGAGTCGACACGCGACTTCCTGATGAAAAGCGTCTACCTCATGACCGCCAACCAGAACCAGCGCCTCGGATACGCGCTCGATCAGTGGTGGTTCGGCATCCCCGAGTTCACCGAGTCCATGCGTGCGCAATACTCGAAACTCACGCGCGACGACGTGAACCGCGTGATCAAGAAATACTTCTCGGCGAAGGATCTGAATGTGGTCATCGTGACCAAAGATGCGCAGGCGCTTCGCGATCAGCTCACCGGAGAGGGCTTCTCGCAGATCAAGTACGACGCGCCGAAACCGGAGCTCGCGGAAGAAGACAAGGTGATCGGTGCGTACAAGCTGAACATTGCGCCTGAAAAGATTCGCATCGTCGCTGTGGATGACGTGTTTGCGAAGTAGCTTGGAGTGCGGCGGCTTGCCGCCGCTTTCGCAAGGCGGCAGCGGAGCTGCCGCACTCCACGGCGCGCTGCGCGCGCTGCTACTCTTCATCGCTTTACCTCTGTTCGCGCAATCCTCGGACGAGATTTCCTTCCAGCGCACATTCCTTCTCCGCAACATCTCGGGCACGTCCTTCAACCCCGGTGACACGCCGCATCACCCCCACATCATCAACCGCGGAGCGTGGACGATGTTCTGGGGCGGCGCCCTCTTCGCGACGTACATGAGCGAGAGCGGGCCGGACGTGCAGCGCAACGAAGGCTTCTCGACGAACTGGATCGCCGCCGGGGCGCAGCGGACGCTCGGATCCCGCGGGTTGGTGATATTCCGCGGACGCGCGTCGCTCGAGCCGTACACCATCAAGGAGCGCGGCTACCCGCAGATGCTGCAATGGGTCTCGACGGAGAGCGGCGGACCTCTTCTCGATTCCATGCGCGCACACGACGCCATCGGAGAAGCGGCGATCGATCTCGCCTTCCGCACGTCGACGGCATCGTTCATTCATCTCTATGCGGCGCCGATCGGCGATCCTGCGCTCGGCGCCGTTCCCTACGCGCAGCGCGCATCCTCGGAAGAGTTCGCGGAAGCGCCGTTCGCGTACGATGTGCAGGAGACGACGCACGACTCGACGCGCGTGATCACGGCCGGCTTCGGGTCGCGATTCATCACGCTCGAAGGAAGCATCTTTCACGACGCCGTGTCGCACGGCCGGCACACGTCGTTCGACAGCGGCGGCAGCATCGATTCGCGATCGGCGCGGCTGACGATCACGCCGGCGCGAAACCTGGCGCTGCAGGTTTCCCGCGGGGAGTTAGGCGACGCGAAGCGCGAAGTCAGCAGTGCATCGCTGACCTACGGAAATCAGAACGCCGCCGCGAGCGCGATCTGGACGCGGGGCGAGACACTGACATCCGGCACTGTCGAAGGAACGCTGCGCCTGTCGCGAAGCACGATGAGCGCGCGAATCGAAGTGGTCGACCGGCCGATCGGTTTTCTCGGCCGTCCCGACATCTGGCGAACGACGCACTTCACGGTCGGCTACATCTTCGATCTGATCAAGGGCGCGTATCGCACAGGCGTCGGCGCGAATGTCGACTATCAGACGCAGTATCGCGAGCTGCCGGCGCGGTATGGGCATAAGCCACAGACGATTTATGTGTTCGTGCGCGTAAGGACGGACTCGCGGACGCGCTGAGGCCTACTCTCCCAGTTTCTCCATCAGCGCCCGCAGTTGATCCGCGAGGGCAGCGACACTCTGCTCCAATCGCGCGACGCGCGCCGACAACGGCTCACCCGACGGGGCCGCGACCTCGGCGACCGGCGCCTCGACGATCTCCCCGCCGGCCGTATGCGCCCATCGCGACTCCTTCTGCCCGGGGCGGCGGGCGAGCTCGCGCACGAGCGGCTCGCTATGCGCCGACATGTCGCGCAACGTGTCTTCGACCTCGTTGACGGTTTCGAAGCGATGCAGTCGATCGCTGCGACCGCGAAGCTCACCCGGTGTCTGCGGTCCGCGCAGAAACAGCATCGTGATGATCGCCTTTTCCGCGGGTTTGAGGTGCCAGACTTTGTCGAGATTCTGATCGAATCGCACGGCCCGCCCGCCCACCACCCGCCAGACGAGCTTCTCGTCCTGCAGGCGATCGAGGGCGCGCTGCACGTCGCTCTCTGACAGCTCCATCACCGGCTCGCGATTCGACTTCTGATTGCACGCCGCCACGAGCGCGTTCAGCGTCAGCGGGTAGTACTCGGGAGTCGAGAGCTGCTTCTCCATCAGGCTGCCGAGGACGCGGATCTCGTTAGGGTCGAGCGGACGCGGGATGCGCGGGCGCTGCGGCGAGTCGGTATCGAGCGTCGGGATGAAACTCATGCCGTGATTTTAAACACTGGCTCGCGCGGCACGCGCACGGTACCGAAATAATTGTCGACGCGCAGCGCGACTTTGCGCGCCAGGGACATGAACGTCGTCAGCTTTCCGCCGAAGACGTTGATCAGATTCCCGGAGCGGTTCACCCGCGCGTCGCGCGAGATCGCGCTGGGCTTCGTGGCCCGGCCGACGAGCGGACGCACGCCGGCGAACGTCGACTCGACATCCTCGCGTCCGATCTTGTCGCGAAAATAATGATTGAAGCGCGCGATCAGGTAGTCGATCTCGTCGTCCGACGGCTCAACGTCATCGAGGGAGCGCCGATGGACGACTTCCGTGGTGCCGACGAGCGAGGTTCCCTTCCACGGCAGCACGAAGAAGACGCGGCTGTCGCTGATCGATTGAAGCAGAAACCCGACGTCGCTGACACGGCGCTTCAGGACGAGATGGCTGCCGCGGATGAGGGACAACACGTAACGCGCGCGGATCCGATTCGCGCGCAGAAACTCATTCATCCATGGTCCGACAGCGTTCACGACGAGGTCGAAACGCTCGTCGCGCACGATCCACTGCTTGCCGTCGCGGCGTAACGCATCGACCGGTGCGTTCTCCCGGATCGTGGCTCCTTCCGCCGCCGCCGACGCGATGACACTGCGCACGAGGGCGAAGTCATCGACCTGCGCATCCCAATAGGAGAACCCACCTCGCAATGATTCGGTGATCAGTGGGCCGTGAGCGGCGACTTCATGGCGCGACAGCGCTCGATGACGATGGATGTTCTCTCGTCCTGCGAGGACATCGTAAAGGGTCAAACCGATCCGGATCGTGAATCGCGAACGCGGGCTGTCGTCGTAGACCGGAAGCAGGATCTCGATCGGTTTGACGAGCTCGGGAAGGTGCTCGAGCAGCCAGGCGCGATCGCGCAGCGACTCGCGCACGACGCCGAAGTGCAGGTTCTCCAGGTAGCGCAGCCCACCGTGAATCATCTTCGTCGACCGCGACGAAGTGGCCGCCCCGCACTCCCCTTTGTCGTACAGAACCACCTCATAGTCGCGGCGGGCCAGTTCCCAGGCTACGCCGGCCCCGTTGATCCCGCCCCCAATGACGGCCACCCTGCTCTCGGGGTTTTGCATCAGACGCAATGTCTCACGGCCAATTGGCAACGACAATGCAAAGCTCGTCTGACGTGAGCGCGTTGGAAAAGGCCCACGTGACACACATCACTCCGACCGAAGCGAGGGGAGATCTCGCGGTCATGCTCACCGGCGGCGGAGCGCGTGCTGCCTATCAGGTCGGACTTCTCCAGGGTCTGGCCCGTCTTTTCCCCGAGCTCAAATTCGAGATCGTCACCGGTGTTTCGGCCGGCGCGATCAACGCCGTTTTTCTCGCTTCGCACAAAGGATCCCTGGCCCAGATCGCCGAGGAGTTGGCGCAAGTGTGGTGCGAGCTCGAATGCCACAGTATCTGGCATTTCGACTGGAAAACGATGGTGCCGTTCCGCTCCGCTCTTTCTTCCATCTTTCCGAGGAGAACGTGGAGCGCTCAGCGAGGCCTCGTCGACACGACGCCGCTGGCGAAACTGCTCTGTCGCATTTTCGACGCGCGGCCGGGAAAACCGATCCGCGGCATCGGTGAAAACATCCGTCAAGGAGACCTTCACGCCATCGCGGTGAATACGCTCGACTACTCGACCGGTCAGAGCGTTCGCTGGGTTCAGGGACGTCACATCGACGTCTTCGAAGGACCGAACCGGCGCAGCGTACGCACGGCGATCACCGTCGAGCACGTCCTCGCCTCTTCGTCGCTGCCGTTCATCTTTCCCGCGATCCGCATCGGATCGCAGTATCACGGCGACGGAGGCATCCGTCTCGCCGCACCGCTCTCGCCCGCCGTACATCTCGGCGCTCGACGCATCATCGCGATGTCGACCGGATACCAGCGCACGAAGGACGAAGCGGATATACCGGTCGTGCAGGGGTATCCGCCTGCGGCACAGCTCCTCGGGCAGCTCTTCAACGCCATCTTCCTCGACGTCATCGATGAGGACGTGGTGCGGATGCAGCGGATGAACGAGATGATCGCCAAGCTCGATCCGCGCGAGCGGGATGGCTTCAAGCCGATCGATCTGCTGGTACTGAGGCCCTCGCAGGACCTCGGCAGGCTCGCCAGTGCGTACGAGAAGTACCTGCCGCGGCACCTCAAATTCGTCACGCGCGCCCTCGGAGCGAAAGAGACCGAATCGCCCGACTTCGTGTCGCTGCTGATGTTCGAGCCGAACTACACGCGCGAATTGATCGCCATCGGCCGGGCCGACGTCGAGGCGCGCGCCGAGGAAATCCGGGAGTTTCTCGACCGGCCGATGCCCCAGGTCGCAGCAGTCTGAGATAATCACCGACCGACTGTCTGATGCCTGTCCTCCAGCTCGAGCTGCTCGGCGATTTCCGTATGCGGTCGGAATCGGGATCGCTCATCAACATCTCCGCGAAAAAATCGCAGGCGATGCTCGCGTATCTCGGCGTCAAGCCGGCGCAGCTCGTCTCGCGCGACAAGATGGCCGCGCTGCTGTGGAGCAGTACGGCCACGGAACAGGCCCGGCAGAGTCTGCGGCAGACGCTCTCCAGCCTGAGAAAAGAGCTCGCCTCGATCTCGCCCGACCGCAAGATCCTCGTCGAAGAGGGTGACTTCCTGTCGCTCGATCCCGATCTCGTTCACGTCGATGTGGCGGAGTTCGAGAAGAATCTCGGCGCCGGCACCGAGGAGACCCTGGTGAAAGCTGTGGCGCTCTATCGCGGCGCATTTCTCGAAGGCTTCGAGCTGGACGAGGAGCGCTTCGATCAGTGGGTGATCGCCGAGCGCGACCGGTTGCATCGTGCCGCGTTGCGCGCACATTCACAGCTCATCGAGACCCAGACGCGCAGCGGCGCCCGCGACGAGGCGATCGCCACCGCACAGCAATCGCTGCGCATCGATCCGCTGCAGGAGTCCGTCCATCGCACATTGATGCGGTTGTACATGGACAGCGGCAATCTCGCCAACGCCGTCCAGCAGTACGACATCTGTGCGAAGGTCCTCAAGCGCGAGCTCCAGGTCGAGCCGGACGCCGAGACGAGAAAGCTCTTCCAGCAGATCGGCCAGCTCCGCGCGCGCCGCGGCGCCGAAGACGAAGGCGTCACCGACGGCAAGAAGACCGTTCTCGTCGTCGAAGACAACGTGCTCAATCGAGAGCTCACCATGGCCATTCTCAAGACCGCCGGCTACAACGTCGCGGTCGCGCAGGATGGCGCGGAGGCGCTCATGCACCTCGGCCGCGAGCGCGTCGATCTGATGCTGCTCGACATCGATCTGCCGTTCATCGACGGGCATAGTCTGTTGCGAGCGGTGAGAGAGAAAGGCATCGACGTGCCGACGATCTTCATTTCCGGCCTGCCGGGCGATGAACCGGAGCTGCGCGCATTTCAGGGCGGCGCGGCCGACTTCATCCGCAAACCTGTGAAGAACAACGTCTTGCTCGCACGAGTGGCCAAGGTCCTCAAGGGCGAATAGATCGGGTCAGGTCTTCAATTTTCAGTTATTTCTACGGCCTGCAGACGATGATGAAAGGAAGATCCTCTCTGGTCGGTCTTTTCTACCGCCGCTGTAGCACTTTCCTTTGACTCGCCGGTCATTTCCACACGCCGTAGAAAAAAACTGAAAAGTGAAGACCTGACCCCCGGTCGAGGTTGCCTCGATTTTGCATACGGCGTAAAGTTGCTTGCCTATGAAAAAAGGGGACAAGGTACTCGTCGTCGAGGAAAACCCGCTCTTCGCCCAGGCGATTGAGGCGGCGGGCGACCGATTCCCTGTCACCTGCGATCGCGCCTGCGACGGATGGGAAGCGATCGAGAAACTCGAGAACGAAAGCTACGCTGCCATCGTCATCGACAGCGATATGCCACGCCACAGCGGCTTCGGCGTGCTGACGTATCTGCGCGAGGAAGTCGGCGATCAGCTCGACAACGTGATCGTCATGACCACCTCCGACGAAGACACGCTGCGCCGGAAGCTGAGCGAGAACAAGCTCAAGGTCGTCAGCAGAGAGCATGCGGTCGACGCGCTCACGCGCGTGCTCACCTCGGAGTAATACTCCGCAGGATCGCTTCAGCGCTCCGCTCGATGTCTTCTTCGGTCGTCGCCCATCCCGATATGGAGATGCGCATGGCCGCGACGCCGTGCCACGTCGTGCCGCCGAGCCAGCACGTGCCGTCCTGTTGCACACGGGTGATCACGTCGCGCGTCCGCTGATCGTCGCCGAAGCGGACGAGCACCTGATTGAGGACGACGTCGTTCAGGATCTGCACACGCGCGTCGCGCGCGAGGAGCTGCGCGATCTGTCTCGCACGATCGCAGAGCCGGTCGACGAGATCCTCCACTCCGAGCCGGCCGAGCGTGCGAAGCGCTGCGTAGACGGTGACGCCGCGGCCCCGGCGCGAGAATTCCGGTACCCAGTCGAGTGCGTCGCGCTCTCTGCCGCTGGTCTGCTCGAGGTACGCGGCGCTGGACGTCATGGACGCGCGATGCGCTGCCGCGTCGCGAACGATCGCGACGCCGCAGTCATACGGGACGTTGAGCCATTTATGCGCGTCGGTCGCCCACGAATCCGCCAGCTCGACTCCTTCAATGAGTGATCGCTTACGGCGGCTCGCCGCCGCCCACAGGCCGAACGCGCCATCGACATGGAGCCACGCGCCGCGCTCGCGGGTCGCTTCCGCGATGTCGCGCAGCGGATCGAAGGATCCACTGTTCACGTTGCCGGCTTGCGCGCAGACGATCGTTGGCCCGGATAGTTTCCGGAGCGTCGCCCGTAACTCGTCGGCGCGCATTCTCCCCTGCTCATCGGTGGAAACATGGATCGCGCGCGTGCCGAGACCGAGGTAACGGAGGGCGACGAAGATCGTGATGTGTGCCTCGTCGGTCACGACGATGTTGATCTTCGGAGCGGCCTGGAGCCCTTGCTCTTCGACGTTCCATCCGGCGTTGCGCAGCACGGCGTGACGGCCGGCCGCGAGACAGGTGAAGTTCGACATCTGCCCGCCGGTCGTGAATCCGACACCGGCTTCGCGAGGCAGATGAAGAAGGTCGAGGAGCCACTCGCGGGCGATGTCTTCGACGACGCCGACGAGCGGCGACGCGACATAGATGCCGGTGTTCTGGTCCCATGCGCTGAGCATCCAATCGGTCGCGACGGTGATGGGCAGCGATCCGCCGATCACGAAGCCGAAGAATCGCGGTCCGGCCGTAGCCATCGTTCCGCGCTCGGCGGCCGATGCCAGCGAATCGAGAACAGTAGAGGCGTCGTCGCCATCTTCGGTGAGCGGAACATTGAGCGCGCGCATCAAATCGTCGCGCGTGGCACTCGGCGCGACCGGCCGGTCAGGCAGAGCGCGCAGAAACGTGCAGGCGTGATGAAACGCGCGACCGAGGATGGCTTCGTCGTAAATCTCGAGCGGCATCTGCCGATAATAGACCGATGGGCTATGAGGTCTCGACCGACAAGTCACGATTGGACATCGATCTGATCCACAACTTTCTCAGCACGGAATCGTATTGGGCGAAGAAGATCCCGCGCGATGTCCTGGAACGGTCGATTGAGAACGCACTCTGTTTCGGCGCCTACGACGGAAATGAGCAGATTGGCTTTGCTCGCGTCATCACCGACTATGCGGTATTCGCCTATGTCGGCGACGTATTCGTTCTGCCGGCTCATCGCGGACGCGGTGTCTCGAAGTTGATCATGCAGGCCATCCGCGATCATCCCGATCTCCAGCGTCTCCGCCGCTGGCATCTGCTCACGCGCGATGCCCACGCGCTGTATCGGCAGTTCGGTTTCCGCGAGCTCGAGAATCCGGCGAGGCACATGGAGATCTCTGTGAGAGATCCGTATTCATAGGCAGGAATGGCATCAATTCCTATCTGTTACTTACACCCGTGACAGCCCGACCCAGCCGCGACGTGCGGATCGGAAACGTGACGATCGGTGGAAGCCATCCGATCGCCGTCCAGTCGATGACCGCCACGCGGACTCAGGACATCGACGCCACGATCCGTCAGGTCGAATTGCTCGAGATCGCCGGCGCCGACGTGATCCGCATCGCCGTCGACAATCCGAAAGATGTCGCGGCGCTCGCCGAGATCCGTAAAGCGCGTCCGAACGCGAACCTGGTCATCGATCTCCAGGAAAACTACCGGCTCGCCGAGAAAGTCGCCCCGTACGTGCAGAAGCTCCGCTACAACCCCGGCCATCTGTATCACCTCGAGCGCGAGAAGCCTGTGCGCGAGAAGGTTCGCTACCTGGCCGACGTCGCGCGCGCACACGACTGTGCGATGCGCATTGGCGTGAACGCCGGCTCGGTCGACCCGGAGAAGCTCGACAAGTATCCGAAAGACGACTCGATCACACCGATGGTCGAGTCCGCGCTCGAGCACTGCGCGATGCTCGACGATCTCGGCTTCGATCGCTACGTTGTCTCGATCAAGGACTCCGATCCGAACAAGGTCATCGATGCGAACATCCTCTTCGCCGAGGAGCGCCCGGATGTTCCGCTGCATCTCGGCGTGACCGAGGCGGGGATGCCGCCCGATGGCGTAATCAAGACACGCATCGCCTTCGAACAACTGATCACGCGCAGCATCGGGGACACAATCCGCGTCTCGCTGACGCTGCCTTTCGAGCGCAAGGGTGACGAGATCACAGTGGGACGGCAGATCCTCGACGACATCGAACACGGACGCTTCCGCTCAGTGCCGCGCTTCGAGCACAAGGGGCTGAACATCATCAGTTGCCCGTCATGCTCGCGCGTGGAAAACGAAGCGTTCATCGATCTGGCGCAAAACGTTCGCGAAATGACCGAATACGCGAAGCAGCACGATATTACGATCGCTGTGATGGGCTGCCGCGTGAACGGACCGGGTGAAACGGATGACGCCGACCTGGGCATGTGGTGCGCACCGAGTTTCGTGAATCTCAAACGCGGACCGCAATCGCTCGGACACTACTCGTACGATGAGATCCTCGGCAGACTGCGCGTCGAGCTCGATCGTCTGATCGAAGAGCGCCGGGCGGTCGGAGCGACTCATTGAAGCGAATCCATTACCTCAGTATCTCTCTCAGCGTCATCGTGCTCGATGCCTGGAGCAAGTGGCTGATCAGCACCAGCATCGATACGCATGAGGCCATCCAGATCATCCCGAATTTCTTTCAGCTCGTGCACGTGCGCAACACCGGTGCGGCGTTCGGCATCGGCGCGAACGCTGAGTCACAGATCGTTCCGCTGCTGCTCAACGCCGGCGCCATCGGCGTGTTCTGCGTGGTCGTCGTCTACGCGCTTCGCTCCGCAGTGACCGATCGACTGCTGCAGTCCGGACTTCATCTGATCCTCGGCGGCGCGATCGGGAACCTGCTGGACCGCTTCCGCTTCAAATACGTCGTCGATTTCCTCGACGTGTACGTCTCATGGGGCGGGCGCGAGCATCATTGGCCCGCGTTCAACGTCGCTGACTCGGCGATCTGCATCGGCATCGGGCTGCTATTCCTCGACATGAAGAGGAAGCCGGACGAGAAGGCCGCCGCTACGGCCGCGGATCCAGCGTAGCGTCGATCCGTTCCGGCACCTGCCGGTACCACGCCCCCGTCGCGCGATCGATCGCCATTCGAGTGCTCACGCGCGTGAGGAGATCGTCCGGTCCATGAACCTTGAATTGGTCAATGTGATGCCGCAGGACTCGGCTGACCGTGAGCGACCGTCGCGCAGCGCAGAAAGAAAAACGCAACGAGAATCGACGCGATCGCACGTCTCATAGCGACGAGTGTACCTTGGAGTGCGGCGGCTCGCCGCCGCCATCGGTCTGAAGTGCTTCCACGATCCTCACGATCACCAGAGCGATGGCCGTACCGGTCGCGCTCTGCATGAGCGCCGGCCAGAGAATCTCGGTGAGCTGATCGGCCGGCGTTGCGGTGGCGCGAACAGGCGCCACCGCAA